>NZ_CP107939.1:5403861-5705792 GCF_036046055.1 Nocardia sp. NBC_00403 | reverse complement strand
GATTTGTCGAATCGAGCGCAACGAGGGCCAACGTCCCTGAACCTGAGTCCCTTCGCATCTCCCTCGGTGCCCCGTCGAGGCGCGACGATGAGGTGGTGGCAGGGGCCGTGGCCGATCCGGCAGCGGCCTTCCACGGCATTCGAGATGGACACCTGTGATGACCGGACTTGGCCCGTTGGATTCGGGATTTATCGAACTGGAGGACACCGATCGGCACGTCAGCGCCGGAATCGGGGCGGTGGCGGTGCTCGCGGGCGTCCCACCCTCGCGGGCGGAGTTCGCCGCAGCGCTTACCGAACACTTGAACGTGGATGCCCGGTTGCGACAGAAAGTGCGTAGGGCTCGATGGGATCTCACCGCGCCTGTGTGGGTCGATGATCCGCATTTCGATCTGGCACATCATCTTCGGTGGACCGCCTTACCCGATCCCGGTGACGAGGCCACGCTGCACGAGCTGATCGCGACAGAGATGGAGGAACGTCTCGATCGCGATCACCCGCTGTGGCAGTGCATCGTCGTCGAACATCTCGCAGGCGATCGCTGGGCGTTGATCGTGAAAGTTCACCACAGCATGGTCGACGGTATTTCGGGGATCACCTTGTTCGAGCGGCTGTGTGATTCGCCGCGACAGCAAGTCGCGCCCCTTCCACAGTCTGTGGACAACGGGTCGCGCGACTGGCGCGGCTTGCTGGTCAAGGGACTGCGGTTACCGATCGATGTGCCACGCGCGGTGTTGGAGACAGTGCGCGGTGCGGTCCCGATAGTGCTGGAAGCGGTGCTACCGGCAGCGGGGTCCTCGCTCATCGGACCGATCGGACGACAGCGCCGGTATGCGGTGGCACGCACGTCCCTGCCGGAGGTCAAGGAGATCGGAGCCGCATTCGGGGTGACTGTGAACGATGTCGCGCTCGCCGCGGTCGCTGCCGCGTTCCGTGCGGTACTGCTGCAACGCGGCGAGCAGCCGACGGCCGATATGCTGCGCATTCTCGCACCGGTGTCGGTGCGCGCCAAGGACGCGAAAGATATTCTCGATAACAGGGTTTCAGCTGTGCTGCCATTGCTGCCGATCGAATTGGAAGATCCGGTCCAACAACTGAGCGCTGTGCACACGCGAATGGCCGAGCACAAGGCCAGCGGCTCGGCCTCGGCGGCGAATTCGGTGTTTGCCTTGGCTTCTCGGCTGCCGTTCGCGCCGCTCGCCTGGACTGTTCGGCTCGTCTTGCGGCTACCGCAGCACAGCATCGCCGGCCTGGCCACGAATGTGCCGGGTCCGAAACAACCGTTGTATCTGCACGGCAGGGAAGTGTTGGAGATCCTCCCCTATGCCCCGATCGCGGTGCGTTTGCGCACCGGCATCGCCATCCTCAGCTACCGCGACCAATTGGTGTTCGGCATTACCGGCGACTACGACACCACTCCCGACATCGACATGATCGCCGAGGGGATCCAGCGCGCGACCGAACAGCTGCTCGCTCGTGCTCGTGACGCGGCGCCGCAGCACTGATGCGCCGACCGCGGGAGGCTCACCGATGATCGAATTCGACGGACTCACCAAGTACTACGGGCGACAGCCCGCGCTCGTCGATGTCACGCTGAAAGTCCCTGCCGGAGTCGTTTTCGGCTATCTCGGGCCCAACGGCGCGGGCAAGACGACCACCATCCGAATCCTGGTCGGTCTCATGCGGCCGACCAGGGGAACTGCCCGGGTGCGCGGCGCTGACACGGTGCGCGAGCGTGAGGTCGCGCAGCGTCATATCGGTTATCTGCCTGGACAATTCGTCGCCTATCCAGATCTGACCGCCGAGCAGTATCTGCGTTACCTGGCCGCGCTGCGCGGCGGCGTCGATCCCGCTGTTCGTGACGCCATGATCGAGCGGCTGGATCTGGATCCCTCACAGCGCATCGGTGCGATGTCACACGGCAACCGGCAGAAGGTCGGCATCGTGCAGGCATTCATGTTCGAGCCGGACCTGCTAGTGCTCGATGAGCCGACAACCGGGCTCGATCCGCTGGTGCAGCGCGAATTCCTGGGCATGGTGCGCCAGGCGCGCGCCGCGGGGCGCACGGTGTTCTTGTCCTCGCACGTGTTGTCGGAGGTGCAGGCCGTTGCCGACACGGTGGGGATGCTGCGCGAAGGACAGTTGATCACCGTGCGGTCGGTGGCCGAGCTGACCAAGCAGGCGTTCCATCGCATCGACCTCACCTTCGCAGGCGAGCCACCGGACTCGGACGTATTGCGTGGGATCGCGGGCGTCCGGCGGGCCGAACGCAACGCCGTCGCGGTGCATATCGAACTGGAGGGTTCGACGGCAGATTTGGTGAAGGCGGTCGCACCCTACGACGTGGTCGACATCGTCAGCCACGAACCGGATCTCGAAGAGGTCTTCCTCACCTACTACGGACAGGAGTGACGGACCGTGTTGCGCAACGTCTATCTGAAGAGTCTGCGCGATCAGCGGCGTGGACTGATCGGTTGGAGCCTCGGCATCGTCGCGCTCGTACTGCTGGAAAGCGCGTTGTGGCCGTCGATCTCGGATATGGCGGGACTGCGCGAATTCTTGGACAGCTACCCGGAGCCGCTGCGCAAGCTGTTCAACATGGACGCATTTGTCACTGGCACCGGATTCCTGAATGCAGAGCTGTTCAGCATGCTGCTGCCGATCCTGTTTCTGGTGTTCGCGATAAGCCGCGGCGCCCGAGCGATCGCAGGCGAAGAGGAGCGCGGCACACTCGAAGTGCTACTGGTGACCAAGCTGTCGCCGATTCGTCTCGCACTGGAGCAGGCCGCGCTACTTGCCACCACGGCGGGTGCACTCGGGATCGTGCTTTTCGGTGCGCTCGTGGTGTGCTCGGCGGTCTTCGGTCTCGGCGTCGGAATCGGGGCAGCATCGGCGGGTGCGCTCGCGATGGTGCTGCTCGGTGTCGAGTTCGGCTGGATCGCGCTGGCCATCGGTGCGGCGACCGGCAACCGGATCGTCGCGCTCGCAGTCGCGTCGGTGCTCGCCGTCGGCGCGTACGTGCTTTACGTGGCGAGCAAGCTGGTCGATGCCATGCAGCCGTGGGGGCCGGCGTCGCCGTTTCATCAGGCGATCGACGGCGGGCCGATGGGAGCCGGATTACCGGCGGCATATGGATATCTGGTCGCGGCAGGCGCGGTGGTCCTGCTGACCGCACTGCCGGTTTTCGACCGGCGTGATATCGCCGGAGTGTGATGTACCTCGGGGCCTCGGGATAAGGGAATTCGGTCCCGAGCGGCCATATGTCCGGTCAACCATGTGGTCGTCGACGACCGGATCATCATCGTCCGCACTCGGCTCACCTCTCGGCTCGGTTCGGCGGTCCGGCTCGCATCGGATCGTCGTCGCTTGCGAGGCGGACGACTTCGACCCGATCCGGCGACTCGGGTGGTCGGTGGTGGTCACCGAACTCGCCCGCCAGTCACCGATCCCGCGCGGATCGCCGAGTTCGAGCAGCGGCTGCGACCGTGGGTCGACTCCGTCACGGACACGGTGATCGAGATCGAACCGAGCATCGTCACCGACATCAGACTCGTCGAGAACGAAAGGTAGGCACAAGCATCGGGGCCGCGATGATCACGAACCTGCTCATCGAGGGCAACCTGCCGTCCTATCACCGGAAGATCGCAGAGAACTTCTCCAGCGACGGCCTTCGGCCCGCTCCTTGATGCCGAGCAGCATCTTCCGTTCCATGACCCAGCTGCCCGGTTCCATGATCATCCAGTTGAACAGCCGAGTGGACACGGTGGCATCGGGGATCGCGATGCGGTTGCGGCTGACCAGCCGAACGCCGTTCGTCGCAGGGTAGAGCCCGAACGCCCACACCCAGCGGCCGTCTTCGGAGGCGAACACCAGCGTCCGTTCGGGGTCGAGGATCGCCACACGCATACGCGGCCCCTTGGCGCCGAGTGTGAAAGCGTCACCGACGGAGAGGCTCTGGAACTCGGGGAGAATGGTGTTCGCGCTATGCATATCGAGGCCCAGCAGGTTCTCGATCCAGTCATAGGTATACGCACCGCCACGACCGGGTCCGAGTTGGACCAGCCACGGCCAGACCTGTTCCGGTCCCGCGGCAATGGCGATCGCCCGGGTGGCGACGATATCCGGTTCGGCAAGCAATTCGTCACCTGGCATGGTTCGTGTCACCTCGTCGCTGGTTGCGCCCCAGGTGAGGCGCCATCGGCGCGCGATCACCTGGGAGCCGACCGCGAGTCCCGCCGCGTATGTCGCGATCCCGATCGCGCATGCCGTCGTTGTTTTCATACTCGATACGTTCCGCCGAATCACGGTGCGGGCAAAGGGCACTTCGGCAGCGAGAGCAACGACCTTTGTCGCATACGCGTTGCCCTTACGCGATACCACGAGTGGTACCTCACGGTACCCGCAGTGGTCGAGGGCGATGCCAGCCGTAGGTCGGGCAAGGCGTCTTTCGTTGTCCAGCAGGCTGATTCGCTACGTTCGGGGCTCGGTGTAGACATCGGCGACTGGGCGGCGAGGGGTTGGCGGGGGTTCGGTGTCGTCGGGGGAAGTGCCCACGCGGATCACAACTTGGGGCAGTGTGGGGTGGGGGAGGAAGCCCGCGATCGTCGTGCGAGCGGTCGGGAGTTCGGTGATGTGGGTGAGCGCGCAGGTTGCCAGTCCGGCTGCGGTGCAGGCCAACAGCACAGCCGACAGCGCCTCACCGGTGTGGAGCCACGCCGGTTTGGATTCGCTTGCCGAGCTCAGTACCACCAGTCTGGAGCGGTCATCCAGCGCGGCTCGGCGGGTCGAGTGCGGCACCGAGGGGAACGTGCGTGCGACGTCGACGTGAGCGGATTCGGCATCTGAGGGCAGGGCGTTCGGCGGAACACCCTCCGGCATGTCGTGATGACCGGCCCACCACTGCAGTTCGGTTTGATACATCATGTCGTACTGACGAGTGGCTGACGAGTGGTCCGAAGCAGCGGCCACCCGTTGTCTGGCGTCATCGTCGAGCACGTCGAGTTCGATGTCGTGTGGTGAGGTCAGCATCCGCAGTTCAGGCAGAATCCGCGCGAAACCGTCCGGCTCGAGCATCGGCAGCCGGTCGGTGTATCGATGGTCGATGGCGCGTGCTCGCTCGGCGATTCCGGCGGGCGGGTCGGGCCACGGGCGGAAGTCGATGGCAGCCAGGTGCCAGGGCTGAGCCGGGTCGGGCATACGCACCGTATCGGTGTGCCAGCCGTGTGCGGCGAACGCGGTGCGAGCGTGATGGAGTGCGGCACCGCAACTGATCACCAACTGCCGCGCGTTCGGGTCGGCCGAGGCCAGGCACCGATCTATATCGGCGTACAAATGCAGTCGGGTGCCATCGAACACCCAGCGCCAAGGCTGGGTGTTGTGCACTGAGGGTGCTCGGCCGGCGAGGCGGATCGCCGCCAGCATCGTCCGATGATCCGGTACGGAGGTTACGGAAGAACTGTGGCTTGCGGTCATGGTGTCGAGTCTCGTCCGGTCGGGTGCTACGGAATATGGGCCTTCCGCCTGTTGCGGCGGGCCGATGGTCACCCGTGGCGGGTGACCGGAGACATCGGTGCTGTCCGGCAGGGGTTCAGTCTTCCTGGCGGGCGATGATGATCGGGATGTCGGCGCCGTGCAGTACGGCTTGGCCGACCGAACCGAGGGTCATGCCGGCGAATCCGCCGCGGCCGTGGCTGCCGACGACGATCAGTTGCGCGTGCTCGGACTCGGCGAGCAGCCGTCTGGCGGGGTGATCTTCGACAACCACGCGCCGCACTATGACATCGGGATACTGTTCGGCGAATCCGGCCAGGCTCTCGGCTAGCACTCCTGCCGCCTGTTCCTGGAGTTCGGTGCGAGACAGGTACCGGTTGAACTCCGACCAGGTGTGCACGGCCACCAGTTCGACCCCGCGGTGGGATGCCTCGTCGAAGGCGATCGCGATGGCGGCCATGCTGCATGGTGATCCGTCGACGCCGACTACCACACCACCGGAGAGCCGATCGGGCATGCGGTTGTCGGTCGCGGGGACAGCCACCACCGGGCATTGCGCGTGCCGAGCCAGTGCGGTGCTCACCGAACCGAGCAGCCCACGCCGGAAAGCGCCTTTGCCCGTTGTGCCGACCACAAGCAGCCGTGCCTCCTTCGAACGGTTCACCAGTACCGGAATCGGCGGCGCTTCGACGACGAAGGTGGAGATAACAGCATCATCGACGAGCGTGGCGGCCTCGGCCGCGGACTTCTCAGCGGTAGTGAGAGTTTCGGCGCTGGCCTCGCGGAAAGCATCATCGATGATCGGCGCGAAGCCGAGACCCGGTCCATAGTCGATCGGCTGCCCGATCGCCGAAACCAAGTGCAAGGGGGTGTGATGTGCGGCTGCCTCGGCAGCGGCCCAGCGCACCGCACCAGCGGCGGCACGGGAACCGTCGACACCGACGACGATCGGCGGATTGATCTTGGAACCGCACATGATTTGCCTTGCCTTCCAATGGATTCGGTGCAGTAGCCGACTATCGTGAGGGCCCCCGTCCGGGCGGATCGACGGGTCCACGCTCTCCACCTCGATAACGGGCTCGAGGCTTCGTCAACCTCCGATATCGGAGTCATCGGCGCACCGTCCTCAGCATGGGTTCGAACGCACCGCGATCCACAGTGTCGAACGGCACCGGGCGAAGGGTATTTCGGCCATCTGGAACCCGATGCGGCATCGGCCGTCCGAACATGGTCGGTCGGCGCGATTACCGGGCCTTTCGGCCCTTTCTGTGGCCTGCCTTGGTTTGCGAGCGTGACATGCACATCCCCACCGATGCGGAGAACTCGAGATGCCGACCCGACACCCTGATCCCAACACCTTGTTTGCCGCTCTCACTCGCGGTGCGTGCGCCGTCGGTGCACAGCACCCGGCCATGGCAGTGGCGGGCCGGCGATAAGTCGGTGTACTTCGGCACTCATGCGGCCGCGCAAGGCGTTCTCGCGCGGAACGCCGCTGTCGCCGTCGAAAGGAGAAGATCATGTATTGGCACGAGGGAGCAATGAACGGCTGGATGTTCGTCGTGATGCTGCTCATCGTCATCCCGCTGTGGTTCGCCGTGATCACCGCGATCGTCGTGGTGCTGCGCGCATCGAGCAGCCCTTCTCGATATTCGCTCCGGCCCACCGGAAATCGCTCGCCCGCAGGCATTTTGGCTGAGCGGTTCGCGACCGGTGAACTCGACGAGACCGAATATCGACGTAGGCTTGCGGTGCTCGGTGGTGATGCCCCGACCGGAGAGGTGCGCTCACCGGCTGGCGTCGACATTCACGAACAGGACCGACCATGATGGAGGGCACCGATCCGTCACACTCTGCGATCGATGCTCCCATCGTGGTCGCCGTAGACGGCTCGGCCATTTCCTATCACGCCGCAGCATGGGCGGCGGTAGACGCCGCAGTTCATCGCTGCCACCTGGAGATCGTGATGTCGTACACGGTCCCGTTCGGATTCGGCCCGACCGCGGCACCACCCGACGATGTGCGTCGGATGCGCACCGAAGCCGAGCGGGTACTCACCGAAGCAACCTGGGCGGCGCGGGCGGCGGCGCCGGACGACGTGCTCGCCATATCCACTTCGATGCTTGGTCAGCCGGTTATTCCTTGGCTGATAGAGCGGTCGAAGCGGGCCAGGATGTTGGTTGTCGGCAGCCGTGGGCTCGGTGCAGTACGTCGCGAGGTACTCGGCTCGGTGGCCCTCGCGGTGACCCGGCACGCGCACTGTCCGGTCACCGTGGTGCACACCACCTCGGCCACCGACGCGATATCGGCATTCAAACCGGTCCTGGTCGGTGTCGACGGAACCCAGAACAGCGTGGCGGGCATCGAACTGGCCTTCGAGGAGGCATCACGGCGCAAGGTGGGTCTTATCGCCCTGCACTCCTGGAGAGACACGAGCGGCCCGCAGCTGCCCGCGTTCGATTGGGGCGGCATCGAGGACGCAGAAGACGCACTGCTCGCCGAGAGCCTGGCCGGCTGGGTGGAACGGTATCCAGATGTCTCCGTTCGCCGAGTTCTTGTATGCGACCAGCCGGCTCGTTCGTTGCTGAAGGAATCCGAGAACGCACAGCTGGTTGTGGTCGGCAGCCATGGACGCGGCGGCTTCGCCGGCATGCTTGTCGGTTCGACCAGCGCCGCGTTGCTGCATTCGGTGCAATGCCCTCTCACCGTGGTACGCGAGTGTTGAGATAGTTCGCACCCATTACGCGACGTAACCCGGCGGCCATCCTCGGAAGCGAATTCCAGGGCACGTTCCAGGTCGAGGACTGCCACTGCTACCCGCCAGCGAGGGGCGAATGTCCCTGTGTCGGTGTGGCCTCAGTCCACCTGGTCGGTGGAAGTGGGCATATCGAGTATCTCGGCGAGCGGGCGGCGCGGCGTCTCCGGGACGTTCTGCGCGGATTCGGGCGCCGAGCCGACACGGACCAGCACTTGCGGCAAGCCGGAGCCAGCGATCAGCGTGCGGACAAGTGCGCGGCTCTGTGGTACTTCGGACATGTGGGTCAGGGGGCACGTCGCGTATCCCGCGAGGGTGCATTCCAGCAGTACCGTGGACAGCACCTCGCCACAGTGCACCAGTTCGTCGGGGGTGTCGCCGTGGGTGGAGAGCACGAGTATCACCGAATGGTCGGCGGTCGTCTCACCGCGACGCGGTGCCCCGGTGGCTGTGGGGAACTGGCGGCCTACGTTGACTCGTTGACGTTCCTCCGAGGAGATGAGCGCTTCGCGGGGGACGCCGGCATTGCCGATGACGTGGCCGGTCCACCACTGTAGTTCGGCGTGGTAGCCGGCGTCGTAGCGGCGCAGGGATGCGGTCATCTCCGAGGCGCGGGCCAGGGCGGGGCGGCTGTCGTCGTGCAGCACGTCGAGGGTGGCGTCGGCCTGATCGAAGGTGCTCCGCAATATGGGTTCGAAATCGGACCATCCGGTGGGTTCCGCGAACGGCAGCCGGTCGGTGTGCCGGCGCCGGATGGCGTCGGCACGGGTGCGGTCGGCATCTGTCACGAAGTGTGCCGGATGGAACGTGATGGCGGCCAAGTGATCGCGACGGTTCGGGTTCGGGAAACGGGCGACGTGAATATGCCAACCGGCCGCGGACATGGCCGCACGGAAATGGCCCAGCGTGATACCACAGCTGATCAGCATCTGGCGGCCGGAAGGGTCGGTGGCCGGGAGTCTGCGTTCGGGTACGGCGAACAGCTGTAGCGCGTGGCCGTCGAATGTCCAGTGCCAGGGCTGGCTGTTGTGCAGCGACGGCGCCCGGCCAGCGAGCAGGACGGCCGTCTCGATGGTTTCTCCGGTGGGTAGCTGATTCATATCGCTGACCGTATGTCTGCCACGCCGATGGAGGAGGAGTCGTTGGTCCCGGATCTTGTCGCTGGGTGGCCCCTACGCCCGGCGGCTTTTGCGGACTTTTGCCCCTGGACGGGACGGATCGGCTCGTTCAGGCTGGTAGACGTGGGCAACGGTGCGCCGGGGATACTCGGTCCTGCTGTCGATCAACTCGGCAGCAGGCCCAGAGGAGCGCGATGCGGGATCAGTTCGCCGACCTGGCGATGATCACCACCATTTTCGCGTCGTATAGCACCGCTTGCCCGACCGAACCGACCGTCATTCCGGCGGAATCACCGCGTCCGTGGCTGCCCACCCCCGGATACTTTCCGCAGTAGCCGGCCAGGCTCTGCGACAGCAATTTCTCGGCTTCTTCCTGCACTTCTGTGAGCCGTCGACCACCACAGGGCCCGAGCCACGCGAGGCTCAGGTTCGCGCGGACGCGCAAAAATCAGCGCACGGCTGGAAGCGACGAGCACTCGAAGGCGGGCTCACACGGAGGCTGCGGTTTCCGCGTCGGCCACTTGCAATGATGATGTGCAGTTGCTTCAGAGCATGGATTCACGCTCGCCCGTCAAGCATGGTGCATGATGCGATCGAGTTCGGTATGGGCGATCCGACCCGCCCAAACACGGGCGCGGTCCAGCTCGCCCGGCGCGAGCGGGCCGGTCGTGTCTTCGACGAGGAAATCTACTGGCTGGTCGGCGAGGGTATAGCCCAAGCGCCACAGCCGTTTTGCGATACCGCGTGCGGCCGAGCCCGGCAACCAGGGAGGTTTGGCGACTTTGGTCCCGAACGCCAAGGCGCGGTGGCCGGGTGGCACCAGCGGCGCGGCCTCGAGCCATTCCCGTATGCCGATGTCGATCGCGATCGGCGCGTCGGTGAGCTTGGCGGCGTCGCGGCGCGTCTGCGGGCGGCTGAGCCCGAAGGTGTGGGTGGGTCCGCCGACCACGAGCAGGTGCACCGCCAGGGCAGGCACTTCGGCCGCAGCCACCACGTTCAGCATTTCCACCTCGGCATGCTCGAGCAGCCCTTGTGCGATGGCTTCCGCGACCGCCGCGGTGTTGCCGAACATCGACTCGTAGACAACTCGTGCACGCATGGTCGGCTCCTCTGCGTTGCGCACCGTGGAACCCGAGAATTACGACGTTACGGCGAGCGTAAGTAGGCGCACAGAGCCGAACCGACACTTGCCGTGGGACCTTCGCCCTGTGATCGAGATGCCTTTCTGGGTGACCGACTCCGATTCGGGCCGTCCTCCCGGCAGTCGATAGGCGACGCTGGCACATCTGCTGCCCGGAATCCAGCAATTCGAGGATTGCCAGCAGGTAGTTGCGGTCGGATCTGCTCGCGGGTGTCACGCGTACCGCGTACCTTTGTCCCGCAGTTCATGGCCTGACCCTGGCCTTCACCTCCGAGGCCGGGTCGCGGGCTCGGCTCGTCGCAATTCCCGCACGACGGCATCGACCGCGCGCGGAACGGCGTCTGCGACTGGCTCGGACAATCCGACACCCAGCTCGAGACACGCCACGTCTACGGCGATGACGACGATCCTGCCTGGGAGTCGGCCGAGGGCGCGGCCCAGTGGCAGCGCGTCATGGATGCCGAGAGTGTGGGAAGAAGCGGCGGTGCCGGCGTGCCGGAGGAGGTCGATGTCGGTGCGGCGGACCCGGCCGGGAACCGAAGATTCGCAGCGTACAGCGTCGATCAGCACGGCAAGCTCCACATCTGCCCACATATCCAGGAGACTCGTGGGCTCGCCGTCGGAGATGGTTACGAAAACTCCTGGGATGTCGAGTTTTTCGATTCGGGAAGCGACAGCCGAACCGACTCCGTCATCGCTGCGGTACTCGTTGCCGACGCCGATGACGACGGCCCAGGGCCCGGTCATCGGCGCACCACGTCGATGTCCAGGAAGTGCGCCGAGCAGGAGATGCAGGGATCGTAGTTACGGATCGTGCGTTCACAGACGGCGGCCAGCGCGGCGTCGTCGAGGTCGAGATTTTCCGAGACGGCGCGCCGCAGATCGTCCTCCATAGCCGCCTGGTTCTGGGATGTCGGTGGGATGATCGTGGCCGAGCGCACGATTCCCTGATCGTCGATGTCGTAACGGTGGTAGAGCAAACCGCGTGGCGCTTCGCTCACGCCGTGGCCGGTTCCGGCGCGGGGCTCGACCGGAACCGCGGTACGGGAGGGGCGTTCGTATTCGGCGATGAGCGTGAGCGCCTCTTCGATGGCGTAGACGACTTCGACCGCGCGCACTAGGATGCTGCGGAACGGGTTACGGCATTCGGCGCCGAGTCCGATCTCGACCGCGACCTGTCGGGCGATCGGCGACAGCTGGTGGTAGTTCAGCGTGTACCGCGCCAGTGGTCCGGTGAGGTATCGCTCGCCGTCGAGCATGGCGTGCAAGGCGGTGGAGTGCGCTACCTGGTGTTCCCGCACGTGAGCGGGAAGATCGGCCGCAGCGAACCGAAGCCCGGTGCTGGTGTGCACATCCCCGTTGTCGATGGCGTAGCGGCCCGGTTCGGTCGCGGCAAGCAGTTCATACTCGAGTTCCTGCTCGGGAAATTCGAGTCTCGCCGCCCAGCGCGCGGTATCCACCGCGTAATCTCGTGCACGGCATAGTAGTTCGGTCACGGGAGCGAAATCGGCGGGTTCGGGGACCGAGTAGAAGCCGCCGAGCCGGATATTGACGGGATGGATGGCCCGGCCGCCGAGGAGTTCGAGCAGCGCGTTGCCCGCTTTCTTCATCGCCAGCCCCTGCTCGACCAGGGCGCGATGGTCGGCGGCGAGCGCGATCGCGTCCGGGTAGCCGAGGAAGTCCGGAATGTGCAGCAGATAAATATGCAAGGAGTGGCTGGAAATCCATTCGCCGCAGTACATCAGACGCCTCAGGTCGGCCAGTGGCCGGTCCAACTCCGCGCCACAGAGTTGTTCCAGTGCGTTGCACGCGCTGGTCTGGTAGGCCACCGGACAGATCCCGCAGACTCTGGAGGTGATATCGGGCGGTTCGGTGTAGGCGCGGCCGCGAAGGAATGCCTCGAAGAATCGCGGTGGCTCGTAGATGCTCAGTTCCGCGCTTTCGACGTGCCCATCCGTGACGACCACGCGCAGCGCGCCCTCGCCTTCGACGCGAGCTAGCGAGCCGACCTTCAGCTCCCTACGATGACTCATCGCCGCTCCTGTTCGCGAAGCCTGGCGCGGCCGCGGCGTATGTGGCGAAAACGCGGTCGATGTCACCGGTGTCCATGCCGTTGACGCGCAGGATAGGAAGCAGCGCGTGGATGTTGGGATTGGCCATCGGGCCGAAACAACCGAAGCAGCCACGATGGTATGCCGGGCACAAGGCACCACATCCAGCCTGTGTGACCGGCCCCAGGCAGGGGATTCCCTCGGCGACGGTCACACAGGTTGTACCGCGGCGTTTGCACTCGGTACAGACGCTGGTGTTCGGTATGTCCGGCGACCGGCCGGCCAGGAACGCACACAGGGTGTCGAGCAGTTGGCGCCGGTCGATCGGACAGCCACGCAGCTCGAAGTCCACGGGTACGTGCGCCGAGATCGGGGTGGAGGTGGCAAGTGTGGCGATGTGCTCCGGGCTGGCGTAGACCACAGACGTGAATTCGGTGACGTCGGCGAAATTGCGCAGCGCCTGGATGCCGCCGTGCGTTGCACATGCCCCGATCGCTACCAGAATCCTGGATTGCTCGCGGATCTCGGTGATCCGGTGCAGCTCTTCCTGCGTGGTGATCGAGCCTTCGACCAGTGAAACATCGTACGGTCCCGGCTCCATGACGCTGGAAGCTTCCACGAAGTGAGTGATGCGGAGGCGGCCCGCGAGGGTGAGTAGCTCGTCCTCGCAGTCGAGCAGAGTGAGCTGGCAACCGTCACAGGAGGTGAACTTCCAGACGGCGAGCGTCGGTGTCTTCGTCATAGTTCTCGCACCGCCAGTAGTGGTTCGGCCACTGCGTAGTCGACGATGGGGCCGTCGCGACACAGCAGCAGCGTGCCGAGCTGGCAGTGCCCACAGCGCGCGACACCGCACTGCATATTGCGCTCCAGCGACACTTGGATATCGGTGGCGGGAATTCCCTTGCGCAGCAGGGTCTGCGCGCAAAAGCGCATCATCGGTTCCGGACCGCACAGGAACGCTGTGGCGCGGCCGGGTTCGAATGTCAGGTGGGCCAGTGGCTCGGTGACGAAGCCGACTCGGCCTCCCCAGTTCGGCGCGGGGTGGTCGACGGTCTGATGTAGTTCGATGGAACCGGTCGTCGTCCACAGATCTTGCTCACCGCGGAACAAAATGTCCGCTGGGGTGCGGGCTCCACTGATCACGACGATCCGCCCGTAGTCGCCGCGTGCCGCGATCGCGGCGAGCACAACCGGCCGCAGCGGTGCCAGCCCGATGCCTCCGCCGACGATGACGAGGTCGCCTCCGACCGCCGACGCCAGATCCCATCCGGTGCCGAACGGTCCACGCACACCGATCACGCCGCCGATATCGGTGTCGTGCAGTGCGCCGCTGACCGCGCCGACCACCCGGATCGTGTGCTCCAAGCGATCGTCGCCGGCCGCAGGGTTCCCGCTGATCGAGATCGCGACCTCACCCACCCCGAAGCTGTAGAGCATCATGAACTGCCCGGCCCGAAACCGTTGCGCCGCATCTCGTACCGGTTCCAGGTGCAGTGTCACGGTGTCGGGAGTTTGCGGGGTGCGGCCGATGACTCGATAGGGCAGCATGGTGTCCCCGGACGGTGCCGTGCGGACCTGCGTGTCGACGCTCATCGGCCACCTCGCCCCACCGCGATGCGGGGTGGACCGGCGGTGCACGTTTCGGCGGGGTTCCGGTAGAGGTCGAGCAGCCTGGCCCGGGTGGCTTGCAGTCTGTCAAGGAGCGCCTCGAACAGCGTCAGAGTCAGCGCATGGCCGAAACGCGGATCTGCGGCAGCGAACTCGGCCAGCGTCTCGGCATCGAATTCGACCGCGTCCACCGGTTCAGTGGTCACGGCCCCGAAATGCCACCGGTATGGCGGCACCAGCCACGACCAACCGAGCAAGTCTCCGCTGCCGAGGGTCTGGACGACGACCTCACCTTGCCCCGGCACCTGCGCGTCCAGCAATATCTGCCCGTCACGGATCAGCCAGCACCGCTGTGCCACTTGACCTTCCACGATGATGCGTTGCCCGGCGAGGAACGACACATAACGCCCGGCCTGGGCTAGCGTGCTCAGGTCTCTGCGGCTCAGTCTGTCCAAGCGCGCGAAGGCGGACAACTCATCACTGGTGGGCATGATCGGATTCCTCGGCGAGCTCGGCGAGCCGGGTCACCTCAGCCGTCAGGTCTATCTCGGCCGGGCACCAGGCGATGCACCGTCCGCAGCCGACGCATCCCGAGCTGCCGAATTGGTCATACCAGGTGCTGAGTTTGTGACTGATCCATTGCCGGTAGCGGCTTTCGCCGGATTGTCGCACGCTGCCGCCATGCAGGTTGGAGAAGTCCAGTTCGAAGCACGACGACCAGTGCTCCCAGCGCTCGGCATGATCGCCCGTGAGGTCGGTGACGTCCTCGGTGGTGGTGCAGAAACAGGTGGGGCACACCATGGTGCAGTTTCCGCAGGTGAGGCAGCGGCTGGCGACGTCCTGCCAGTGTGGGGACTCACGGGAGTCGCGAAGCAGTGCGCGAATGTCGACCTCGGGCATCGCACGGCCCATCCGGTCGGCTGCCGCCGACACCGCCGCACGGGCCTGCATGACCTCCGCTGCGTCGGCCGAACGCGCCGTGAGTTCGGCGAGGATCTCGGCGCCGTCTTCGCTGCCCACGTCGACGAGGAATCGGTGCCCCTCGGCGTCGACGCGCTCGGTGAGAGCGAGATCGTATCCGGCCGACACTCCGGGGCCGGTGCCCATCGACGCGCAGAAGCACACCCCGCCCGGCTCGGTGCAGTTCACGGCGACGACGAAGAGATCTTTCCGGCGGGCGGTGAACGAGGAGTCGGGATGCGCCCCGCCACCGAGTACCCGCCCCAGGATCGCGATCGAGGCCAAATCGCAGCCGCGGACGCCGAGAAACGCGGAGCGCACCGGAACATCCTCGACGGGTTCAGTCTGCAGGTCTGGTCCGATATCGAGAACTTTGCGGCGCGGCGGATGCAAGAACTGCTTCCAGGACCCGGGGCCAGCCGAATGCGCGAACACCGCCTCGTCGGTTCGGCGATGTAACCGATACCGTCCGGGCGCGGTCTCCACGCCCCACCCCGCAGGAAGCCGCGCGCCCGACTCCAGTTCGCCGAGCACGATCGCCCCGTCGCGCACTTGCGGACCGATGACCCGGTATCCGTGCTCACGCAGCACATCCACCAGGCGATCCAGACCAACGCGATCGATGACCATACTGTCATTGGGCATTATCAAGGCCTCTGCTCGGTCGGGTGTAGCCGTCCGGTTTCGAGTCTGGCCGGAGTACGAGACGCGCCGCGAGGGACTAAGGTCCCGAATGGCGATGGCCGACGGCATCGGTGCTGGCAGGGACGCTGATCTCGAGGCGCGGCCGGTCTGGGGCGGTTACCCCGGTGTCGGGTCGGTGCCCAGGTTGAGCCGATTGACGCCGGAGCGCTGCCGAACGTCGACGCGTGGATCAACCACGGTCCGCCTGACCCCCGCCCGGCCCGAGCGGTGACTGGTCCTCGCGCTCGCACACCACCCGTATCTTCGTGCCGAGTGGGTCCCACTGCTTGTCACTGCACGAGGACGGATACGCCGGACACCGCAACGGCGACTGGCCATGGGCCGGGCAGGACGAACACAGACTCGGCAATACTGACACACGAACTCCTGGCAGAACATGGTCTCGACAACCGGTGATCTACCAGGAGTTCTTCATGTCCGAACTACACCACGCCGGACCGAACACCGTTCACCCGCAACCACATCGCCGACCCGGCACCACCGAACCCGGCACGGCCGAATCCACCGATAACTCACCACCACCGACAGCTGACGACAGTTCCCGGACGCTCACTAAGTCACGCGATGGTGACCCGCCCGACCCATCTAGGTAGGTAGTTGCGTACCTTGCCGATGTGGGTTGGCTACCTATGCGACGAGGGTAAGAGGTGTCGGCGGGCACAGGTGTCGGTTGGGTGCGTTCCACCGCGCGGTTGATGCCCGTCAGCGACGATGGCGACCCCTGCGGTGCACAACGACGTGGAGCCGAGTCGGGCAACGACGCTCGGTGGGGTCGCGGTCATCAACTGGATACGAGTGGCTACGAGTGCCGGGCTTGGCTTTGCGAGCGGGCTGCGGCGAACATATCCATCCGGCTGGCGCAGGTGGTTGTCTGCGGTGGTCGGTCGATGCGGAATTGGCTTCTATGATGACTGCACTATTACCTCTTGCCTACGGGTACTTGCGTGATGACTTGATCGGTGATCGCGACGGTGAGTCGGGTGAAGACACGTTACGGGCTGCTGCCCGCTCGCTCGGCTACGAGCTGGGTACCGTGTTCCATGAACCGCCACCGGAGACCGGAATGCTGCCACCAGCGTTCGTCGATCTGATCCAGGAATGCCGCCGCGCCGCGGCGCACGCGGTGATCACACTGGCGGGGCACATGTCGAACATGTCGATGTCGCGGATGGTCCTGCAGGCGGTCCTGCAAGTGCGCGTCGAGGCCGTCGTCCACGAAGTCGGGTAACGAGTCATCAAGGCCCGAGGACATTTCCCCAGCGAGCAGGCCGCCCTGAAATGCCTGTAGCTGGTCACCCGTTCACTCGACCCGACCGGCGCCGGTCGGGCACGATGGACGATGCGCTGGAAACCTGCGGTCAACGCGTTTGCGATCACCTTCGCCGACCGCTGGCCCGACGCCCAAACTTACTGAGGAACAACGCCGGAAACACCGTTTAACGAGGCTCTGGCTCACTTTCGGTGGTAGGTCTGCGCGACTGACGGCAGGATGCGTCGGTGAGTGTGGTGAATGTGCCTGTCGGGGTGGCTTTTTCAGGACTGGGTCCGCTGGTTGTCGAGGATGTGCGTGATGATGGTCGAAGAATCCTGGTGTCGGCGCGGACACCGGCGGGCCCGGCGGTGTGTCCTTCCTGCGGAACCTGGTCTGGCCGGGTACATAGCTATCATCAACGAACCCTCGCCGACATGCCGATGGACGGTCGCAGCGTTGTCGTTCGGGTCCGTATCCGACGGCTGTTCTGCTCAACTCTTCAGTGCTTCACCACTTTTCGTGAACAAGTCCCCGGTGTGGTGGAACGCTATCAACGGCGCACCGTCCGTCTCACCGCGCAGGTGCGGGCGGTGGTCCGGGAACTGGCCGGGCGCGCCGCGGTCAGGCTGCTGGGGGCGCTGGCGGTGCGGTTGTCACGTCACACCGCGATCCGGATCCTCCTGCGTATTCCCGCACCGCGGCCACCGATCCCGCAGGTGGTGAGTGTGGACGATTTCGCTCTGCTACGTCGCCACCGTTACGGCACCGTCCTGATCAACGCCGTCACACACGAGCGGATCGATGTGCTGCCCGACCGCAGGTCCGACACGCTCGAGGCGTGGCTGCGCGCCCATCCGGGTGTCGAGGTCGTCGTTCGTGACAGATCGGCTTCTTACGCCGAGGCCGTGCGCCGCGCTCTGCCGGGCGCGACCCAGGTCGCTGATCGCTGGCATCTGTGGCACGGATTGGTGCGGTCGGTGGAGAAGGTAGTCACTGCCCACAGTCGCTGCTGGGCAGCGGCCGGACCGAAACGGCGCACGCTGACACGCGAGACGACCACCTTGCAACGGTGGCGCGCCGTGCACAATCTGCTCGATCAAGGAGTCGGACTGATGGACTGCGCCCGCCGACTGGGCGTGGGCCTCAACACCGTCAAACGCTACGCCCGAACAGCCGAACCCGAAAAACTGCGCCGCCCACCGCAATACCGTGCATGCCTGGTCGATCCCTACCGCGATCACCTGCGAGAACGCCGCGCCACCGAACCCGGCGTGCCGGTAGTCGCTTTGTTCCACGAGATCAAAGCCCTCGGCTACACCGGCAGCCTCAACCTTCTGCACAAATACCTCAACCAGGGCCGCGAACGGAGTGACCGGATCGCGCCGTCGCCGCGGCGGCTGACCTCCTGGATCACCACCAAGCCCGCCGACCTGACCGAACAGCGGCGTGTCCACCTCGACGAGCTCCTCGCCGCATGCCCGGAGCTGACCAGACTGGCCCGGTTGGTGCACGAGTTCGCCCGAATCATGGGCGAACGCCGCGGAAACGATCTCGATGGTTGGATGAAACAGGTCCGCGACGCCGGGCTACCCGAACTCGATCCGTTCCTGCGCGGCCTCACCCAGGACCACGACGCCGCCGTTGCTGGATTCACCCTGCCTTACAACAACGGCCCGGTCGAGGGCGTCAACACGAAAACCAAACTGATCAAACGACAAATGTATGGCCGCGCCAGCTTCCGACTCCTACGCCACCGCATCCTCCTGGCCTAGAAACCGGCCACCACCGAAAGTGAGCCAGAGCCGTTAACGAGATACTCCCGGTTATCGGTGGGGTTGGTGGCGGTGCAGGTGCGGTCGTCGGGTGGCTTCGGTTTGGACGTGGTCGATGTGGTTTTTGGGGACGAATCCGATGATGTCGGCGCGTGAGGTGATGACCAGTTTCTGGAAGATGGCACTGACCTGGGCGTCGATGGTTCTGGAGGAGTTTCCTCGGCGTGCGGCGATGGCGGTGTTGGTCCATCCGGCCGCTGCCAGGATCGCGACCTGCCGTTCCGCGGTGGATAGTTCGTTCCAAGGCGATCGGGTGTCGTTGCGGGCGGGTTGTTCGATGTGCAGTGTGCCCAGAGCGAGCTGTTGGACCTCGGTCAGTTCGGGGCGCAGCCGAGAGCCTCGGGTTTCGGCGACGGTGAAGGTGTTGTCCCCGAGCACGCGGCGCACGATGCCGATCGCCTTGGCGGTTTCAGCGCCGAAGGGACCCATGTTCTCGATGCCGACGCCGATTCGGGCGCGGAGTGTTTTGGTCCCTCCGGCAAGTTGAGCGGCTTCGGTGGCCAGGGCGGTGAGGGTGGCTCGGTCGGGGTTTGCGGCGGCGATCGTGTCGGTGATGATCTGGGCAAGCGACCATATTCGGATTTCCACCGCCCACAACGCACCCCATTGGTCGCCCGTTGGGAGTTGCTGTGCCAGCGCGGCGCGTCCGACGGCGAGCGCCTCGGTGGGGTTGCCGTGTTGGGTGAGCGTAATCGCCCAGGCCAGTTCGGCCCAGGATTTCGTCCACCACGCCCCCGATGCGGTGGCGTTATCGAGGTTGCGTCGGGGGATCTCGCGGGCTTGATGCGGTGATCCGAGCATACTAGCGGCCAGCGCGGCGAACATTTCGCACATCGAGGCGGGGCCTTCGCTGCCCAGACGGTGGGCTTTGTCGGCGGCGCGAGTCAAGACTGTGATGGCTCGCCGATCACTGCGGGCCAGCAACAGTTCAGCGCCCCACGCGAATTCGACAGCGGCGGGCAGGCCGATATCGGTTTCGGGGTTTTGTCGCCAGTCGGCCCTGGCCTCGGGCAGACAGAGGAGGATGCAGTCTTCGAGCATTCGTTCGGCGTCTTCGAGCTGGCCCTGACACAGCAAGATCAGCACGAGCTGGGCCACAGCGTCTGTTTGGAGTTCGACCGGCTGCGGGCGCAGGACACGAGTGGCCGCCAGGGTGCGTTCGGTCCAGCGGCGGGTCTCTCGCAGCGAGCCCGCGAAGAACGGGACGCGCAGGACCATCAGCCCGACGCAGATCTCCAGGCCGAGTACGGATTCGCCCGGTGTGGCGAGACTGGACTCGATCGCGGTCAGCAGGTTGTCCCATTCGGCGCGGGCCCAATCCAGCAGGTCCCTCTCTGTGGGACCGAACCAGTGGGACGCCGCGTACAAGACTTTGTCGCGATAGTAACGGCGGTGGCGCGCAGCCAGCCGGGCTGGTTCGTCGTTCATCTCGCCGGTGGAGCGTTCGATTAGTCGCTGCTGGGCGAATACTCGGATACTTTCCAATAGCGAATATCGCACGGTCGTCGCCGTCATGTGTACCGACACCAGCGACTGGTCGACCAGACGCTCCAGCAACCCCTCGACCTCATCGATCATCACCCTCACGACCGCATCGGTGCCGGGGTCGTCGGCGCAGACAGCCTGGATGGCTTCCAGGTCGGCCCCGACGTCGAGGACTCTGTCACCGATGTTGTCTTGCGGGTTGGGGTCATAGCCCGCGGCGAACACCGACATGCGGTCCAGCAACAGACGTTCGGTGTCGGTGCACAGCTCGTACGACCAGGCGATGACGTCGCCGACCGCCCGGTGACGGGGGTCAACTCCGAACCGTGGTCCGGGCGACCAGCGCATCCGTCCGTCGGCGGCCCGGCCGCTCAACTCGTCGAGGATGCTCGCCAGTGGTTGCAGACGCATTCGGGCAGCGGCCAGCTGGATGTAGAGCGGATGGTTGTGCACGTGGCGACAGATCGACTCGACCGTGGTGATCTGCTCGCGCTCGGCGATCGGGTGGCCAGCCTGTTCGGCCCGTTGCCGGAACAATGCCAACGCCTGCTCGCGGGTCAGCGGGGGCACCTCGACCAGTCGCTCGTCGATCCAGCCGATCGCCTCGCGGCTGGTCGCCACGACGCTCAGCCCCGGCACCGCCTCCAGCAGTTCGGCGATCAACTCACCGGCACCGACGACGACGTGCTCGCAGTTGTCCAGCACCAACACGATCTGCCGGTCCCGCCCCGCCGCATCGGCGACGGCGAACGTCTCGACCAACGCGTCGAACACCGACCGACCGGAGAAGTCGACATCCAGCACCGCCTTGGCGACTTCTTCCTCGACAGCGGCACGGTCGCAGCCTTTGACCAGCCGGGCCAACCGCGCCCAATACACCGGTACGCTTCTGGCTTTGTGGTAACGCCGCACGGCCTCGGCCGCCAACCGGGTTTTACCGATCCCTCCCGGCCCGGTCAACGTGATCAACCGGGCCGAACTCAACAGCAGGGTGCTGATCGTCTCCAGCTCACGGTCACGACCAACGAAGTTCGCGGTGGCTGCGGGTAGGCCACCGACGCGATCCCAACCTCTGGTCGCCACAGCGCATCATCCTACTCTTCGTCTTCGCGCGTCGGCCTTCTACCGTTGCCGGCCCGAGCCGGTGATCATGTTCCCGTTGGCGCGTCTGTATCCCGATGCCAACGAGCTCGAGGAACGGATGCCGCGGTGGATGGTGGAGCACCGGCTGGTGTCCGATCCTGGCGAGGAGGACTTCCGGCGCGGGCAGTTGTCGGGGCAGGTGATGGCATGGCTTGCCACGTCAATGGCCGCCGTCAGGTATCCGCCGCCGGAGGCTGCGTTCCGCGTCGACAAGCAGCAGGGTGACGATCTTGTCCAGCTCGGCCTACGACCGACGAATCCGTCCGCCGCCGACACACGAACGCCGCGGCCTTCCCGCGCGACCGACATAGCCCGACAGTGGTCCTCCCCACCGGACCGGAAACTCTCTGATTCCGCCGCGATCCTTCTCCAGTCTCGGGAGCATGCCCACCGGCAAGCTTCTACTCGCGTCTACGCTTCGGCACGCGCTGAGCGGTTAGTCGATCACCAAGATTGCGTCGAAGTCGATTTCGGCGAGCACCGTCAGGTAAGTCGAATGAAACTACCTAGGATGATGGCGGCGATGGTGAGTTCGGCCTGGTAGTAGGCGGCGCGTTTGGTGTAGAGGGTGGCCAGGTCGCGGAATTGTTTGAGTCTGTTGAAGCATCGCTCGACGACATTGCGCTGCTTGTAGGTTTCGGCATCGAACGAGGGCGGTCGGCCGCCGCGTGATCCCTTGGCTTTGCGACCACCGATCTGATCGTGACGTTCGGGACTGATGAACCGGACCCGGCGCTCGCGTAGCGCGCCGGGTCGACGGATGCGAATACGCCCTGTCGGCGATCACCGCGTCGGGACGGATGCGCGGCCGACCCGGCCCGACCCTGGCCACGCTGATGCCGTCGAGCAGCGCCAGCATCTGCGGGTTGTCTCCGGCTTGGCCCGGTGTGAGCAGTACCCGCATCGGTAGGCCGCGGCCGTCGACGGCCAGATGGACTTTGGTGCTCAGCCCACCGCGAGATCGTCCGAGCGCTTCTCCCTCGACGACGATGCCCGGTCCGGTTGCAGCGCCCCCTTTTTGGCCCGCAGGTGCGAGCCGTCGACGATGACCCGGTCGAAGTCGATCAACCCCGCGCTGTGGCAGCGGGCCAGGATCGCTTGATGCATCTGCTCGAACACCCCGGCGGCCTGCCAGTCCCGCAACCGCCGCCAGCAGGTCATCCCTGACCCGAAGCCCAGTTCTTGGGGTAGGTCTTCCCACCCGATCCCGGTGATCAGCACGAACAGGATTCCTTGCAGCACCAGCCGGTTGTCCATCTGGGCGGGTCCCGGTGTTCCCGGCGCCTTCGTCGGTAGTAGCGGCTCGATTACTGCCCACAACTGGTCGTCTACGATCCATGGTGCTGCCACAGCGAAACATCCTGCACTGCAACGACACTCAACGCCAACCAGCAGAACCTGTTAGTACTGCAACTGCACTCGTGTAGTTCGTTCCTGGTAGACCTGTTGCGTGGTGTTGGATCATGCTGTGGCCGAACTGGATTCGTTGATGGCGAGGATCGGGGAACGGTTCACCCGCGCTGAACCGCGGGGGCGGGCGGGTGAGTATGTGTCGGGGCTGGTCGCGGGCCTGGAACGCAAGAACGGGTGGACGTTGGCCGAACGCGCTTGTGAGAGCGCTCCGGACGGGATGCAGCGGCTGCTGCGCGCTGCCGACTGGGACGTCGACGGGGTGCGTGACGATGTGCGCGATTATGTGGTCGAACACCTCGGTGACCCGGCCGCCGTGCTGGCCGGTGATGAGACCGGTTTCCTGAAGAAGGGAACCAAATCCGCTGGCGTGCAACGGCAGTACTCGGGCACGGCCGGACGTACGGAGAACTGTCAGATCGGGGTGTTCCTGGCGTATGCGTCCAAACACGGGCACGCCCTGATCGACCGGGAGCTCTACGTCCCGCAGTCGTGGATCGGTGATCGGCAGCGGTGCCGTGACGCCGGGATTCCCGACGAAATCGAGTTCGCCACCAAGCCCCGGCAGATGATCGCCATGCTCGAGCGTGCGCTGGTCGCGAAGGTGCCGTTTGTGTGGTTCACCGCTGATGAGGCCTACGGTCAGGCCGGCTACCTGCGGGCTTGGTGTGGGGACCACGACGTGTTCTATGTGATGGCCACCCGCTGCGATCACCAGCTGGCCACCCGCGCCGACCGCATCGCTCGTGCCGACGAGCTGGTCGCGGAGTTCGGCGACCGCACCTGGCAACGGTTGTCGGTCGGTGCCGGCGCACACGGACCCCGCGAATACGACTGGGCACGCCGCCAGATCGAGGGCACCTGGAAGACCGGGCGCGGGCACTGGCTGCTGGCACGGCGCTCGATCAGTGACCCCACCGAGATCGCCTACTACATCTGCTACGGCCCGGCCTCGTCGCGGCTGGTCGATCTGGCCTGGACCGCCGGGTCGCGCTGGCATGTGGAAGAAGCGTTTCAGCAGGCCAAAGGCGAGGCCGGGCTCGACCATTATCAGGTCCGCAAATGGCGCGCCTGGTATGCCCACATCACCCTGTCGATGCTCGCCCTGGCCTGGCTTGCCGCCACAAAAACCCTTGCCGCAAAGGGGGACTCGCCAGAAGCGAAGAAGGCATGATCGCTCTCACGCTACCGGAGATCCGCCGCTTACTCATCGCGTTCGTGCTCACTCCGCTGCATGCCGCCGACCACATCTGGGCCTGGTCACGCTGGCGACGACGCCGACAACACCAAGCCCGGCTGTCGCACTACCGGCGGCGAGGGCACCCACTCACCTGAGTGCAGTTGCAGTATTAAGCCGACGACGCGGCCGGGACGGGGCGAATTTTCGAATCCTGTGTGCGCCCGGCAAATCTGTGGCTGTGCCCAGTCGATGCGCGACACACCCTGCAACCTCGATGCGTCGGGCTGGTATCCCACTATGCTTGCCGTGTATTAGCCATGTGGGTCTATTCGGACAATTTCGCCACCGCTGATGTACATCCGATTCGAAACGGGATCAAATATGCGACCTCGATTCGTCGTTATCGCGACCGCTGTGGTCGCGGCTGTTCTGGCTGTGGTTCTGTGGCAGGGCGCCGAGCCGAGCCAAGCCCAACCGCCCGGTGCGGACGTCTCCGGTGCCGGGATTCATCTGACGACATCGGTGGACAACGTCAAAGTGGACCCACCGGGCGACCGGATGCCGAGCTTTCTCATGACATTCGCGCATGCCGCGCAGCTATCAGGCGACTACTCGCTGACCGTGGAGGGCAATGGAATAACGTCCGGCCAGGCCGTCGCGGGGTTCCTCCTCGGCTGCGCGATCAGTCTGGACAACGGCTTCTCCATCGGAATCGATCCCAATCAAGGGCTGTTGGCGAGTATTTCCCCCGACTTCGGCCAGTCGAACGTTGCCGCCACCCTGCCGAGTGTGACGCCCGCGCCGGGGCCCACAACGCCGAGTGCCCCCACCATCTCCCGGAGTGCCGCACCGATCTCCCGGAGTGCCGCACCGATCTCCCGGAGTGCCGCACCGATCTCCCGGAGTGCCGCACCGATCTCCCGGAGTGCCGCACCGATCTCCCGGAGTGCCGCCTCCACCTCCGAGAGCGCCGCCACCACTTCCCCGAGTGCCTCGACCAGCCCGTCCTCCGCGAGCCTCGGACCGACCGTCGGCGGCGCCCTGGGCTTGACCGAGATCCTGGAAGCCACCTTGGCGCCGGGCCAGATCACCACCGTCACGACAGTGACGGCCGACCTGGACGACAAGACGGTGTTCCCGTACCACTTCATTTTCAACAACGCCGCGTTGAACGTCGGCCAGTGTGCCTCACCGGTATCGGCCGTCCCCTTCATCACCGCCACGGTGAGTACCGCGGTGGGGACGGTGCAGACCACTGCATACGGCAGCCAGTTCACCTTCTGATTCCAGGAAACGAAGGCTCGAGGACACGCGCGAGGAATTTGCCAGCAGAGGGGTACGTGTCGTCGTATCGGCGGGTCGATCTCGATATTTGGTGCCGGCGGCTGGCGGGTTTCGGCTGCGTGGTGTGCAACGCGGCCGGTGAGGTGTCGAGTCGCCCGTTCGACGATGCGGGGCAAGGCGATCTTCCGCGGAAGGGCGTGTGGGTGAGTCACAAGGGTGAGCGGTTGGATTCAGGAGTCGCTATTTCCGGTCAGTGTGCATGGACGAAAGACGTTGCCCTACGGTGACTCACCGGTGAACAGGCCCTCGCGATCCAGCGACAGCCTGGACTCGAGTCTCGACAGCTGGGCCACCCAGCTGATGTGCTTGGTGGCCCAGCCTCGGGGGTTCGCTAGCTGTACTGACCATGGACGTTGGTGACGGCGTGGCGAGCTGACATGGCGAAGACCTCCGAGTGAAGTGCGAGCTGTCTAGGAACGCATTCACCTGTCGGAGGTCTTCGTGTCTCACCGTAATGCCCCGCTCACGGAGTTGGGCCGGTTGCGTCTTGCTCGTTGTGTCGTCGATGAAGGTTGGCCGCTCCGCCGGGCGGCCGAACGGTTCCAGGTCTCGGCCACCACCGCGTCGAGGTGGGCGGGTCGCTATCGCCTGCAGGGCCCGGCGGGCATGGTCGATCGGTCCTCGCGACCACATCACAGCCCGCGCCGGACACCGACTCGCACCGAACGCCGCATCATCAAAGTTCGTGTGCTGCGCCGATGGGGACCGGCCCGCATCGCCTACCTACTGGGCTTGCATCCCTCGACGGTGCACCGGGTCCTGACCCGCTACCGGCTGGCACGGCTGCGCTGGCTCGACCGCGCCACCAGCCAACCGGTACGCCGCTATGAACACGATGCCCCGGGCGATCTGATCCACATCGACGTCAAGAAACTCGGCAAGATCCCCGACGGCGGTGGCTGGCGCAAGCTCGGCCGTTCCGCTGGCAACCGAAATTCCCAGGCGCACAAGCTAACCAGGGTCAACAATGTTCACGGCAACCCGATGCACGGCTACCACTACCTGCACACTGCCCTCGATGATCATTCCCGGCTGGCCTATACCGAACTCCTCGGTGACGAGCGCAAGGAAACCGCCGCCGCGTTCTGGGCACGCGCCAACGCCTGGTTCACCGCCAACGGCATCATCACCCGAAAGGTGTTGACCGACAACGGGTCCTGCTACCGATCCCGCACCTTCGCCGAGGCCCTAGGGCCGGTGGTCCACAAACGCACCCGTCCCTACCGGCCCCAAACCAACGGCAAGGTCGAACGCTTCCACCGCACCCTGGCCGACGAGTGGGCCTATGCGCGGCTCTACCGCAGCGATGTTGAACGATGCGCAGCCTTCACCACCTGGCTCCACACCTACAATCACCACCGCGGCCACACCGCACTCGCAGGCCACCCGCCCGCTAGCCGCGTTACTAACCTCTCAGGTCAGTACAGCTAGCTCGGGTCGACAGGGCTGTTGTGGTAGGCGGCGACCAACCACCTGTCGTCACGCCTCTGGAGGACCCAGGTCGCATTGACGAGCCGGTCGGCAGGCACTTCGGTTTCGCCGGCGAACACGATGCCGGCCTTGCTGACGACGATTGCGTAGTCCTGACCGAGGAACCGGATGTCTTGGATCTCGTCGGTCACGGTCGAGTTCTGGAGGTAGGTAGCGAAACTTGCAGCCATGCTCTGCCGGACTTCCTCCCTGTTCCGCCGGTAGGCCCCGGGCATGATCACGGTGGCGTGCTCGGTGTAGTCCGCGACAAAAGTGTCCGCGTCACCGGCTGCCCATGCTTTGTACTGGTCGGCCAAGACTTGGTTGATGGCCGCACAGTCGTCCGTTCGGGTCATGGTCATGGCATTCCTCCGATTTGTTGGCACGGCCCACCGTTTGGACCATTTAGCTATCCGACGCGCGAGCACCCCTCGAATCGACAACCTGAACGGAACGTCGTCGCGGGTTCATGACTTGGCGGTTTGGGTTGCGGCGGCCAGCGACTGTGAACTCGACGAGACAAAACTCCGCAGCCGGGGCAGGCTGCCGGCTCGTCTCGGGTGCTCACGTCCAGGCGCACCCGCAGCCCTACCGAGTCCCCACCATCGATCCGCAGCCCGTCAAGATGCGGAAACAGAATCGCCATCGGCCCAAGATCAGAACGCCGACAACACGATCGATCATCAAGCACCCGTTCGTATTCCGAGCCGGGTCAATCACGCAGACTGTGCCAGATCCATTTTTTCCGTGCCGTCGACATCCGTCGGGTCGGTGTGAGTTGTTCGGCCCATGAGTATCCTTCAGGGCTCCAGGTACAGGCGTTCATTGGGCAAGCGTGGGTACCTACGGCTGTCATCAGGTATCACTGCGAGATGTTTCGGATAGCAGCGGTCACGGCAATCTTGTATGAACAACAAAGCCGCGGTGACGCACGCGGTGAAATCGAGGCGCACATGACCGAGTTGCACTGCAAGGTGCACGTCCGCTTCCTCCGGATGCGGAGACATCTGGCTGTCCATGTCAGGCTCGAGCCTCCTTGGGTACCGGGCAGAAATCTGCGCGGCCATCCTCGGCAATCGGTTCCTTGACCTCGAATAGCAGTTCCGCTGTGCCCCACACGTTGTCGGCGGAGTCCATGATCGTCGCCCCCGACCGCAGGTAGTCCGCGTCATCGCACGATGACCCGCGGCAGGTGCCGAATTCGACGAATACCTCATGCCCGGGGGAGATCAGTTGGTGGGCCCGGGCCGGGGTTATCGCTACGCGGTACTCCGGGTTCTTGATTTCGCGGGGGATTCCGATTTTCACAGGCAAAAAGCTCCTGAACGTGCGTATCGAGGTTTGAGCGACAGCGCCGCAGTTGATGCCAATGTGAGGTGCATCGCCAGTTGACCGATTTCCAATTATGAGTATTCGTCACCGATATACCTATACTGCTGCGGAAAATTCTGACATTGCCCCGTACTTCTGCTTTATGTTCAGCCGGAATGCTTGATCTGGGTTCGGAACCGAGAGATCTTCGGTGCGGGAGCGATGAGCCCGCCGCACGGCTTAATGTCGTCACTGATGCGGAGCCAGGCAGCCATGGTGCCGCACTACTGCGACAAGACCGGCCGAACCCGCCTGGCCTGGTCGCCGTTCGGTAGCGCGCAGGCGGACCCTATGTATGGGGCACTGCAACAGTCGCCCACTACCGACTGCCTGCGGACCTACCCAGGACCGCGGAGCCGCCCGCCATTCCGCAGACCGTCGCGCGGAGCGTCGACTCCACTGCGTCACTGGCTCAGGCCCGGCGTATCGGAGTGCCGATTGCGGGCGACCCGCGGCCCGGATCCGCCTGCCGAGTTCCCACCATGGTCACTCGAAATACCCGGCCCACGCGGGGCCGGGCCTTGGTCGTGCAAGTGGGACTCGTCAGGTCGCGACCTTCTGGTTCCAGTCGATGACGAACCGGTGAACCGGGCCGAACATCTTCTCCGGCTTCAGGAATGTGCGGGTGGCCAGCGGCATGGTGAGGCCGAAGAGGGCCTTGGCGATGGGGCCGGAGGTCTTGCCGCTATTGGTCTTGGCGGCATTGTTCGAGATGTCCTCCACGCGGGGGCGGCGCAGCCGCTCGTAGGCGGCGAACGCGGCGGTCGGGTCGGTGATGTCGCGCAGGCAGCGGGCAAGCTCGACCGCGGACTCGATGGCCAGCGACGCGCCCTGACCGGAGCTGGAGGAGGGGGCGTGCGCCGAGTCGCCGACGAGCACCATCCGATCGCGGAACCAATGTGGTAGGTGCGGCATCCGTTCCATCGGGCCCGCGACGATCATCTTCTCAACGCTGGTTCGCTGGAACAGCTGCTGGCCCGGGGTGTCGCCGACGTGTGCGGCGCGCAGCTCGGCCAGCCACTTCTCGGCGGAGACGGCCTTGGCCTCGGCCATCGTCATCGCCTCCTGCTGTGGGAGGTTGCTGAAGAACATGTCGCTGCCGTCGGGTTGCCGCCAGTAGCCGTAGAACGCTCGTTTGCCGAATGCGAAGTGCATGGCGTCGATATCGCCGACGCCACCGTCGCGGCGCCTGCCGTCGGGTGTGAACTCACCGAAGCCGAAGCTCATCAGTCCGGTGTACTCGGGGCCGGGAGCCTCGGGGTCGATCAGGGTGCGGACAGTCGAGTGGATGCCGTCGGCGCCGATGAGGATGTCGCCCTCGGCGCTGGTGCCATCGGCGAATGTCGCGACGACCCCGTGCGCGGTCTCCGTGACGTCGACCAGCCGTTTTCCGTGCTCGATCGCGATCCCGTTCGCCAAGGCGTGGTCGTGCAGCACACCGAACAAGTCCGCGCGCAGCATCACGCAGCTCGGCGGCAGGCCTGGTAGGGCGTCGACGCGCATGAGTTTGCGGCCTCGTCCTGTCTCCATGACCATGCTGTGCAGCGGGTGTCCGGCGGCCCGCACCAGTTCGTCGGCGCCGACCGTTTTCAGTGCGGCCAGTCCATTCGGGGCGACAGTCAGCGCGCCGCCTACGTCGCGGGCTGCGCTGTCGTACGTCTCGAACACCGTCGCTGCGATGCCGGCTTTCCGCAGTGCCAGTGCCGTCACGGGTCCGGCAATGCCGCCACCGATGATCAACGCGGTCTTGATTCCCATGATCGTTCCATCTCTTCGATCCTCGCGATCGGTGCCCGGTCGACCACCGAATCAATAGTGTCATAGACACTAGTTGCAATGCAACTAGTTTTCCGAAGTCGACGTCGGCCTGGGTTCATCAAGGGCGGAAACAAGGCAGATCGGGCAATACGAGCCGGACGTTGAAAATCCTCTGACCTGGACGGGAAAGGATCAGGTGGGCACCCGAGGACGAAATCCAGTTCCCTGGGTCGAGTGGTCGCAGGTCAGATCCTGTTTGGCGGACTGTTCGTCGCGTGTGTTGATGCGGCGTGTGCAAACGTGCTCGTTCGGCGAGGTTGCATCGGCTGTCATTCGTTGCTGGTCTGCACGGATTCGGCCGGTGCGGTGGGTCGGGCAGCGTTGCGCTGCCCGCGGTGGGACCAGCCTGTGACTGACGAATTCGTTGATGCACGGCTGACGGGCAGTCAATGACGTGGCGGGTGCGTTTGATGCGCAACCACTTAGCTGTCTCCTTCCCGAATATCCCGCGTGTTAGACGCGCAGCAGGAAGTAAGCGGCGGTTCCCGAGCCGATGACGGCGCCGCCGTAGCAGACCAGGATGATCAACGCGCTGAACTGCTCGAGCCGCAAGCCGTGGTACAGCGTGTACCGGAAGCGGTGTGCCCAATGGAATAGAGCCAGCACACAGAGCCCGAAAAGGACCAGCCGGGTGACAGGATGACGCAACACCGAGAGCAGGTATGCGTGGTCCGGCGCGGGAAGCCAGCCCAGCGGGAAGGCGAGGCCGAACAGGAACAGCAGCACCGGTATGAGCAGCGCGGCCACCATCCCGCCGACGCCGAACAGCAGCCACGCCAACGGTTCCAGGGACCTCCTGCTTTTCATCGCAGCACCACCGACAGCACGATCGTCGTCAGCAGACCCCACAGCAGGTAGTGCAGCCCAAGGATCACGACCGGTGCGACGCGCCGGTTCCGCACACGCACCACCATCGCCTTGGGCGCGAGGTTGAACCAGGTGACCGTGTGCAGAAGCACAAACAACAGGGCGATCATGTTCAGTGCGAGCACCCACGGGCCGGCGCTCCAGCTCAGAAACCGCTGGTACTCCTCGCTTCCGGAACTGACCGCGTTGACCAGAAGCAGGAGATATACCACGAACCAGGCGACGAACACGCTGCTGAGTTCGCGCAGGACGAAGATCAGGTATGAGCGGCGTTGCGCCCACCAGAACGTGGAGATCGGTTTTCGGTACAACCGGGGTGTCGTGGTCATCGTGCCCGCCAAGGCATGAGGAAATCTCGCAGCGATTGCGTGGCCGCGGTCAGCTTGTAGCGTTGGATCGCGCCGGCCGGGTCGACCCCCTTGGGGCAGGCGGTGGTGCACTCGCCGACAAGGGTGCAGGACCATACTCCCTCGGCGGACGCGAGAACGTCCCGTCGATCTCCGGCTCCCTCATCGCGCGAGTCGAGGTTGTAGCGTTGGGCCAGCGCGATCGCCGCCGGACCGAGGAACTCGGGCTCGAGCGCGTAGACGGGACAGGCCGAGTAGCAGAGCATGCAGTTGATACACATGCTGTACTTCGTGTAGTCGTCCATTTCGGACGGTGTTTGCAGGTACTCGCCGTCTTCGAGTGGCCGGTGTTCCTCCCTGATCAGCCATGGCTTGACCTCGGTCAGCTTGTGCATGAAGTCGCTGATCTCTATGACGAGATCCCGTATCACCGGGAAGTTGCGCAATGGCTCGATTCGCACCGGCCCCGGCGCGTAGTCGGTCAGGAAAGTGGCGCAGCTCAGTTGTGGCTCGCCGTTGACGGTCATGCCGCAGCTACCGCAGATGCCCATCCGGCAGGACCACCGGTAGGACACCGTTCCGTCGAGGTAGTCCTTGATGTAGTTGAGGCCGTCGAGCACCGTCCATTCCTTGCGCAGCGGGACCTCGTAGGACTGCAGTACCGGTTCGTCCTCTTGATCCGGTCGGTAGCGCGCAACCTGCAGGGTTATCCGGTCCACCATCGTCATCACCTCCCATATACGCGTTCGCCGGGAGGCCAGCGAGTAATCGTTACCGGGAGGTACGAGACCCGCCCCGAGCCGTCCGGCTGCCGATGGATCACCGAATGGGCGAGGAATCGCTGGTCGTTCCTGGCGGGGAAATCGGTCCGTTGGTGCGCGCCCCGGGATTCCTCTCGCGCCAGCGCGCAGGCGATGATGCATTCCGCCACATCGAGCATGCACGACAGCTCCAGCACCGCCACCAGTTCGGTGTTGAACGCCCGGCTGTGGTCATCGAGGCACGCGCTGCCGAACCGATCGCGAAGCTCGTGCAACTTGTCGGCCGCCTCGGCGAGGGAGTCGCCGTCCCGGTAGATCCCGGCACTGGTCTCCATCGTCTTCTGCATCTCGGTGCGGATGTGCGCGATGCGTTCGGATCCCTCGGTGTGTCGCGTGAGATCCCGTTCCAGCCGGTCCTGTTCGGCGCGGCCGCGCGCCAAGACCGCCGACGTCGGGACGGCCGTGGCCGAGCTCGCGTACTCGGCGGCGGCACGACCGGCTCGCGCACCGAAGACCAGCAACTCGGGGAGGGAGTTCGACCCGAGCCGGTTGGCGCCGTTGATACTGACGCACGCGACCTCTCCGACGGCGTACAGGCCCGCCAGGGGTGTCGCGCCATGGATGTCGGTATGGATGCCGCCCATCATGTAGTGGACGACGGGGCGTACCGGGATCAGCTCCCGGACCGGGTCGATGTTCTGGTACTTCGAGCACAGCTCGCGCACGAACGGAAGTTTCGTGTCGATGAGATCCGCACCCAGGTGGCGTATGTCGAGGTGGACGACGTGTCCGTACGGTGTGCGGATGGTCCGGCCCTTGTCGAGTTCGTGCACGAAGGCCTGCGACAGCCGGTCGCGTGGCCCGAGTTCCATGCTTCGCATGACCGGCACCGATGAGGGCGTCCCAAGGTCGTAATCCTGTAGGTAGCGGTAACCGTCCTTGTTGAGCAGCCAGCCGCCTTCCGCGCGCGTTGCCTCGGTGATCAAGATGCCCGTGAACGGAAGGCCGGTCGGGTGGTACTGGACGAACTCCATGTCCTTGAGCGGCGCGCCTGCCCGGTAGGCCAGCGCCATACCGTCGCCAGTGTTGATATTGGCGTTGGTGGTGAACGGATACACCCGGCCGCAGCCACCAGTACACACGATGACAGCGCTGGCGAGAATGGTTTCGACGCGTCCGGTGGCTAGTTCTATGGCTACGATGCCGCATACCTTGCCGTCGTCGACGAGCAATGTTGTGGCGAACCATTCGTCGTACCTGACGATGTCCTGATAGGACAGTGCGGTCTGGAACAGGGTGTGCAGCAAGTGAAAACCGGTCTTGTCGGCTGCGAACCAGGTGCGATTGTTCGTCATGCCGCCGAACGCCCGCACCGCGATGTGCCCGTCCGGCCGGCGGCTCCATGGGCAGCCCCAATGCTCTAGCTGGAGCAGCTCCCGCGGTGCTTCCTCGACGAAGGCCTCGACAGCGTCTTGGTCACAGAGCCAATCGCTGCCGGAGACCGTGTCGTATGCATGCTCTTGCAAGCTGTCGCCGGGACCGGCGACTCCGGCGGCGCCACCCTCAGCGGAGACGGTGTGGCTGCGCATCGGATAAACCTTGGAAACGATCGCGATACTCAACCGCGGATTGTGTTCCGCGATGGCGATGGCCGAACGCAGGCCCGCGCCGCCCCCGCCAACGATCACGACGTCGTGAGAAGCGGTCATGGTGGCACCACCCGGGTGTCGTCCGTCAGGCCTCGAAGTCGGCGCTGTGCTCGTCCATCAGGACCTTGCCGTCATGGCGGACGATTCTGATCCGAATGCTGCCGTCGTGAAATTCGCGCCGAATCCGGCGGCAGCCACAGTCGTAACGCAGATCGTCAATGACCAAGCCCGCCTCGTCGTCTTCGCGGTGGCGAGCCCCGCCCCTCAGTTTCCCGCACGGGGCGCGCTCCCTGCTGAACTGCTCGGTGGCGCTTAGCATCTCCATCTCCCGGCGAACCGGTGGCACACCTCACTGATAGGTACATAACAGTACGCGCATTGCGCCGAGGCCGCAGGAGGCGTGCTGGTCTGCCGGACGTAGCCCACCTGCGCCGGCGGGACGGACGGCTGAATCGCCGTCGATCGCCGCCGCGCGGGAATAACTGGGCAGGGGCGCGTGCCGCACGATCCCGATCGGTATGTCGCCGCCCAGGACCGCCGGGTCAGCCGGTACCGACATGCTTCGCGACCGTTCGGAGATGCCGCTTCGCGGGTTCTAGTGAGCCGCTGAACAGCACGACCATCCTCTGGCGCGCCGGAGATGGGCCTGACCGCCGGTAGGCCCTCACCTGAGCCCGGATGTGCTGCAGCAGCACTGCTCGCAATCGTAGGCATTTCGATGGAGGTCATGATGGGTTGATGACGCGAAGCGATAATGACGTGGGGGCGGCAGGGGCGGGCAGAGCGGTCGCGGCCGGTGCGGCGATGTCCGTTGCCGCTGCCGCACCCGCGGCACGAGAGATCCGGGTGCTCGCATTGAACACGTGGCACAGCGGCAGCAAAATCTCCAATGGCATTCAGCTGATCACCGATCTCATCATCTCGACTCAGGCCTCGATCGTGCTGCTCTCGGAGGCAACCGAAGCGACCACGGCGGTTGCGGCCGAACTGGTGCGGCGGGGGCGCGAGTTCAACGCCGTCCCCTCGCACGACACGGGAATTCTGTCGGTGTTTCCGGTCGAGGACAGCGCCGATCGGCAATGGATGGTCAAGGCGCGGTTGAACATCGGCGGAAAGCGACTCACTGTCTACTCCGCGCATCTGGAGTACCGCTGGTATGCCTCCAACCTGCCCCGAGGGTACGGACCCGGGGCCGCGGCGCCGGGCGAGTTCGCCGAGCACGAGTGGAACAAGCTGCCGGACGGCCCAGTGACCGACCCTGCCGTGATCGAGCGCATCAACGCGGCCTCGGGCCGCCCCGAGATCATCAGCAACTTTCTCGCCGACGCGAAAGCCGAGATCGCCGACGGGTCTTCGGTCATCATGGGTGGTGACCTGAACGAGCCGTCCCTGCTGGATTGGACGCCGGCCACAGCGAACTTGTTCGACCACAACGGTGTGGTGTTGGCGTGGGAGACCACTCGACGCCTGCAACAAGCCGGTTTCATCGATGCCTACCGATCGATGTACCCGGACCCGGCCACCCATCCCGGACTCACCTGGCCCTCGGACAACGTCGATGTGGACGTCTCCGAGCTCGCCTGGGCTCCTGAGGCCGACGAACGCGACCGCGTCGACTACATCTTCGCTCATGGTGCCGCGCTGTGCCTGTCTGCCGTCGGCATGATCGGCCCGCGCGGGTCCATCGTGCGTGGTACCCGACCGCAAGAACCAACCCAGGACAATTTCCTCGTCTCGCCAGCGCAGTGGGGCAGCGACCACAAAGGCATCTTCGCGACATACCAACTCACCGACTGACAGAGGATGGGTGCGCGCCTCTGCCCGGGGCCGACCCACCGACTGACGGTGCCGACGGCGCATGCGGGTACCGCTCTGCCGGACGAGCTTCAGGTGATTTTGGATCATCTTCATCCGTTGCCAGGGTGGTGTTGAGTGCGAGGTATGACGTGTTGGCTCACAACGAGCCGTATGAAGCGTTGCGTCCTGGCTTCTCGACCGGCGAACGCAACGTCGCCCGCCGGGTCTTCCTTACCCCGGAATGTTGGTCGGAAGGTGTTCAAGCGCCGCGTGATTCGGCGAGGCGGCGCATCCAGTAGCGGAACCAGTTGTGGCCAAAGGGTATGTACACGCGAACGGGGATTCCGCGGGCAGTGAGGTCGTCTATCACCTCTGGTCGCACGCCGAGTAGCTGTTCGACGGGTACGGGGCCGAGCGAGGCGAGGACTGCTTCGCGGAGGACTCCATCGTGGGTGGCAAGGGCGAATGGCGCTTTCGTCGTAGCGAGCCGGTGCGCCAAGCGCAGATAGGCGATGTCGGTGGGCTCGCCGTAGGGGAGGGCACGATCGGATTGCTCGACGTAGGCGCCTTTGACCAGCCGGATGTGGATACCGGCATTCAGGAGGCGTTCCACATCGTCGGGGGTGCGACGGAGGTTGGCCTGTACGGTGGCACCGAGCCGGTCGGCCAGCCCTCTGCCGGCGACGTTGAGCACGCATGTCAGCACGGCGTCCGAGCGCGCGTGGTCCTCGGCTCCGACCTGGATGCGGCGACCCTCCGGTAGTGCCCGCGCGATCGCTGTGATGCGGTCGGCACAGCCGCGCGGGTCGATATCGAGGCCGAGGTGGGACAGGTCGATCGCCAGCCAGGTGTCATCCGAATCGGTGAGTTGACCGGCCAATCGTAGGTAGTCATCGGTAACACGTTGTGCGACGGTTGGGTCGTCGACCAGTTCGCCGAACTGGTCGATACTGCTGGCTACGTTGCGTGCGGAGAGTTCCTGGGCTGCCCGGATCGCGTCGTCGGCCACGGTGCCCGCGACGTAGGGCGACGCTGCTCGCCACGCCATGTCCTGCCCCCACGGCACGGTCTTGACGATCCGCTCCAAGCGGGTATTGGTGGCAAGGCGAAACAGGATCGCGCGATCAATCGACATGGCCTCATGATGGCAACGGTCGTACGCGCAGCCACATTCAGGCCACCGCTCATGTCGCACATCGGGCGTTCGGATCCGCCTGTGCCAGCCGCAGACCTGTTGTCCGAGAACACAATTCGACTCTGCCGGTTGGAACCCGCGACAGTGCCGATGAGCGTGCTGCCAGCTCTATTCGAACTCGGCGTCGGCTGCTACCGCACTCGGGGATAGCGGTGCCGAACCAGATCCGTCGCGAGTCGTGGCTCGAGCAGGATCAGTTGATCGCGTTGGACGCCGATCCGGAGGTGATCGGGGTGGCGGCGCGGCTGATTGAGTGGCAGTCGATCTGACAGACCGTAGCCTGGCAGTTGTGGACCCTCAGGCTCGACGACTTTACGACCCACGCGGGCGTGCCGACGTACTCGTGACGGTTGGTGACGGAACAACCTTGCCGTATCTGACCAAGGAACTGGTCGAGGACCTGCTCGCCGATCCTCCCGATCCGAACAATCCGTTTCTCGTCATAGAACGCGAAGAGCAGAATTACGTCCAAACCTGCCTGGACTCCGACGGTGTCTACGAACTGGAATATCGCGAGGGTTCAGAGGGTGAACATTTTCGCGTACATACCTCCGACCGCAGCCTGGTGCGCGATGTTGTATGGGCGTGGTCGACCGATAATCCGTGGTGGCGCGATGCCGTTCAGTGGCGCAACGTTGATCTGACGATTGAGGAACTGTCACGGCTAAGAGAGTGCGTGACAGCAGAATTGGCCGAGATCCGGGAGCAACTGGCGGCAGTCTCGGAAATGATCCCGAAAATATCGGAGGTAGCACTGACACTGTCGGTGGAAACGGATGGTTCTGACGACGGCGAATCGAATTGACCATCGGTCGGCCCTCGCCAACCGATGTCGAAACCAGCCAGATGTGTTGGGTGCGTTCAGTTCTCAGGAGTCCGGTATAGGGATGACCAAGGCTGGGCCGGGTGGGTGAGGAGTTTCGTCTGGTTTGGCCTCGATGTGGATCAGTGTGGTCGGCAGCTGGTCGATGTCTACCCGCCATTGTTGGGTGCGGACGGTGTCGATGCGTTTGGTGATGTCGGCCTGAACTTCGTCCAGGCGTGGTAGTCGTGTGGGTTCGATCGGGAGCCGCAATATCCTCACAGCGAATATTCATCTGAACCGCTGGCCGAAACTGCAGGTCTTATGGCGATGCGACAACGAGACCGGAATCGCCAACATCCTACGCCGAAATAGCAATAAGCTATGAAATCGGCCCGGTGATCGCCTCGGTGGCGGCGCCAGGGCTTGTTGTGAATCCACGTATCAGTCGACCACTCGAGGAGCAGGTAAATGACTGTTGTAAACGTTTGGGGTTCGCTCAGTCCCGTGGCACGATCGGCGTTTCCTGCGCCGCCCGAGCCGCACGACGAATGGCCGCTGACCGGCGGTACGGCATGGGTCTACTACAGCCCGCTGAACCGGCGCCAGCTCGTCCGGCCGGTTATCCTCGCCGATGGGTTCTCCTTGGGAGCGAGTGATCTCGGTGAGCTGTGGGCCGGGCTGGAGGAAAACGGCAGATACCGTTTCGTCTCCGAACTACACGCTGCGGGCCGGGATGTGATCGTGCTGGGTTATGACGATCGGACGGCCTCGATCATGGACAACGCAGATACCGCCATCGAATGCATCCGCAAGGCCATATCCGAGCGCGTGGGTAATGCGCGGCTGGCCGTGGGTGGTTTCAGTATGGGCGGCATGGTCACCCGCTACGCGCTGGCCAAGATGCAGCGCGATCGAAATCTGCCCGACCCCGAAACCGCCATCTATCTGTCCTACGACACGCCGCATCGCGGTGCGTGGCTGCCGATCTCGATGCAAGCATTCGCCCATTTCCTCAAGGACAATTGGGGCGCGAACCACCCGATCTTCGGCCAGTTCTCCGACCTGATCAACAGCTCGGCGGCCCGGCAGATGGCGCGCTGGCACATCGGCAAGATCGGCGACGAGGTCGACCAGGCTGCGGAACGCATCACCTTCCTCAAACAACTCGAGGCGCTCGGCGGATGGCCCAAGGGCATGCGCAAGATCGGCGTCGCCAACGGCGTCGCCACCGGCGCGGGAAACGGTATCGACCCCGCGCGGACCGCGACGAGCGGTCGGGGTGAGCTGATGGAGGCCACCCTGCGCACCCAAGCACTCGGCGACCAGGTCGTGGCAACCCTGCACAAAGCCGATGAATCCCCCCTCGAGGTCCACGTCGACGGGCTGCCGGACATCGACGGCGCAGCTGGCGGCCTGTTCCCCGAGAACCCGATGCTGCCGGGCAATCCGGGCAGTTTCGGCATGGCCGCGATGCTCATGGGACTGCTCGGATCCGAGACCGATCTCCAGGTCAACAGCTCCTGCTTCATCCCCACCGTCAGTGCTGTAGCCGCCGGTGACATCAGCGACCGTGACACCCTGTACAGCCCGATCATCTCCGGCGACAGCGAACTCGACGCCTTCGCCTGCGCGAGCAACAACGAGGGGCACACCACCATGACCGAGGAACTGGGCGCATGGCTGGTGAACGAAATCACCTCCCACACCTGATAACACACCCCGAACAACCCGCGCATTGCTGAATCAGGGCAGCCGCACCGGCACACAAGCGCACGGTGCGGCTGCCCCAAGCCCCCACACCGCCGTGTCGAGCCACCGGCCACGGGCTGACCAACAAGTTCGGTCGAACTTCTCCACGCATCCCTTGGCCGGGTGACCGCCGGCGCGGACGCCAATACAGTTGCCGCGCCCCGGATCACGTCGGCCTCGGGCTGCTGCGCGTTGTTGGGCCGCCAACTCGCGCAGCATCGGCCCCAGCACCCCGGCGCCTGGCAACCCTGCTACGGCTTCCCATTGCTTGACCGGCTCGCCCAGCTGACCACCCTCACCTCTACGAGGCTCGAGGCGGGTGGACACCGAGCCAGGATCGCGGGTTTGCCGATCATTTGCGGCGACAGTCGTATACTCGCGATATGGCGGATGAATCGTCCTCCACCGAATTCCCCGAGGCGCCAGTTCTTGTGGTGCAGACCAGGGAACGCGTCTATCGGCTACGCGCCGGGGGCGCATACAACGTCGGTCGCGATCCGACAGCCGACATTGTTGTGACCGATCCGCGCGCATCTTCGTTGCACGCCGTTTTGGAGCGTGGTGCGGACGGTTGGGAAATCGAGGACGCCGGTAGCCTCAACGGCACCTTTTTCGAGGGCCGTCGCGTCGAACGGATGGTGATCGACCGGGACGAGACGTTCCAGCTCGGGCACGCCGTGGACGGCGAGCAGTTGGTCTGCTCGGTGGAAGTACTACCCGGCCACGAGACCGGTGGCGATGTCGGGGGAGACACGGATTTCGGGGGAGACACGATGGTCGTCCCCGATCCCGGCTACAAGCTCGACGATGAAGCAACGGTCCAGTTCGACCCGGGCCGGCCCCGGCGAGTTTCGCGGTCGTCAGCTCCGGCGGCACACCCCAGCGCGGTCGTCCGGATAACATCGCCCACGCTTCGGATCGGACGCGCGGCCGACAACGACGTTGTTGTGCCCGATCTCATGGTCTCCCGCCATCACGCCGAGCTGCACATAGTCGGCGACGGCAGGTACCGGATCGTCGACCTCGACAGCCACAACGGCATCTACATCAACGGCTCCCGGGTGGACGCCGCGGACCTATCGGAATCCGACTTGATCGGCATGGGGCACACCACGTTCCGGCTGGTCGGCGACGAGCTGCGGGAGTTCGTCGACACCGGTGACGTGTCGGTCTCGGTGCAGAACCTCACCGTGCGGACACCTGAGGGCAAGGTGCTCCTCGACGGGGTGGGCTTCCCCATCTCGCAGCGCTCGCTCGTCGGGGTCATCGGGCCCAGCGGAGCGGGCAAGTCGACGTTGCTCGGCGCGGTCACCGGGTTGCGGCCGGCGACGGAGGGGACGGTCCGCTACGACGGACGCGACCTGTACACCAATTACGACGAGCTCAGGCACCGGATCGGGCTGGTCCCGCAGGAGGACATCCTGCACAACCAGCTTGCGACGCGGCGTGCGTTGCTCTACGCGGCCGAGCTGCGCTTCCCCGGTGACACGCGCAGCGAGGAGCGCGAGCAGCGGGTCGACGAGGTCCTCGACGAGCTCGGCTTGACGCGGCACGCCGATACCCGCATCGATAAGCTCTCGGGCGGGCAGCGCAAACGGGTGAGCGTCGCAGTGGAGTTGCTGACCAAACCGTCTCTGTTGTTTCTCGACGAACCGACCTCCGGCCTCGACCCGGGCCTGGACAAGACTGTCATGGAGATGCTGTCAGAACTGGCGCACGACGGGCGGACCGTCATCGTCGTTACGCACAGCGTGGCGAATCTTGATTCCTGCGACCGCCTGCTGGTCCTGGTGCCCGGCGGTCGGCTTGCCTATTACGGGCCGCCCGAGGAGGGGCTGCAGCAGTTCGCACAGCGCACCTGGGCTGAGGTGTTCCAGGCATTCGATCGCGAGGACGAGCGCGACTGGGCCGGTGAGTTCCAGGCGTCGTCACGCTTCGAGAACTACGTGGCGGTCGGACTGACCGACGATGTCGGCCCAGTGGAAGTGCGCCCACCGGCGCCGCCGCCCGCGCAGCAGTCCAAGCTTGCCCAGCTCAGTACCTTGTGCCGGCGGTATCTGGCGGTGATTGCCTCGGACCGAAGTTATCTGGCGCTCCTCGGCGTGATGCCCCTGCTTCTCGGTGGCTTGATCGCTGCAGTGCCGTCGGGCGAGGGGTTCGCCGGGCCGCCGGGATCCAACACCGATGCCCCGACCAAGCTCATGGTTTTGGCGTTCGCGGCATGCTTCGTCGGCACCGGCAACTCGATTCGCGAGATCGTCAAGGAACAGACGATCTACCGCAGAGAACGCGCGGCAGGCCTGTCAGCGGGGGTCTATCTGATGTCGAAAATGCTGGTCCTGAGCGTGATCACCACCCTTCAGGCGGTGGTGTTGGTTCTGGTCGGCACCATCGGTGTGGATATGCCGCCCAAGGGGCTTTTCACGTCAGTCGAGCTGGAGCTGATCCTGGCGATGGCGCTGCTCGGCATCGCATCGCTGGCATTGGGCTTGCTGGTGTCGGTGTCGGTGGACACCTCGGAGAAGACATTGCCGCTGCTGATTGTGCTGTCGATGGCGCAACTGGTGCTCACGGGCGGGCTGGTGCGGCTCCCCGGCACGCTCGGCCTAGAGCAACTGGCCTACATATCGCCGTCCCGTTGGGGGTTCGGCGCGGGAGCCGCCACCCTCGATCTCGACACCCTCACACCGCACACGGGCGGACCCGACCCGATGTGGAAACACACCCTCGGCACGTGGCTGGTCGACATGGGAGTCGTCGCCGGGCTAGCGGCTGTCTTCCTCGCGCTGGCCTGGTATCGCCTGTACCAGCTGCGTCCACGACGCCGCGGTGCCCGCCGCGCGGCGCTTTGACGCCCAGCGACGCGAACCGGCGGCTCGTCGGATCGCTGGGTTCCGCACGTCAACGGAGCCTAGGTTAGGGCTTGAAGCAATCGTTGGACAGCTTGGCGATGCGGGTGATCCACGGTCGGTTCAGTAAGCGCGGGAGAAGATCACCCGCTTGCCGTAGGCAGCTGGTGCGTCACAGCGCACGCAACGTCCCGTCTGCGGCGGCCCGTCCAGCGGTACACATCGCGGCGTCGCCGAGGTCAACGTCTTGATGTCGTCCTCACAACCCGGCTGCCCGCAATGCAGCGCCCGCACCGATCCCGATGCGACACCGGATTCGAAGGACGCCCAGTCCTCGACATCGGAGGTGTGCGTATCGCGGAATTCGGCTGCCCGAGCCAGCAGGAACGCCTGGAACTCTTCGAGAATCCCTGGCATGAGCTGCGGCAACATATCCAACGGCACCGACTGCTTACCCTGATCGCCCAAACGGCGCACCAGCATCGCAGTCCCGGCCGCAAGATCACGCGGCCCCAACTCGACCCGGACCGGGACACCCCTGAGTTCCCAGTCGTTGAATTTGAATCCCGGACTGAGCTGGTCGCGGTCATCGACGTGCACCCGCACCCCGGCACTGCGCAGCCCCTCGGCCAGCGTCTGTGCAGCAGCCACCACGTCCGCGCTGTCGCCGCGGGTGATCGGCACGATCACCACCTGATAGGGCGCCAGCCGCGGCGGCAGCACCAGGCCGCGATCATCGCCGTGAGTCATCACGATCCCGCCGAGCATTCGGGTGCTCATGCCCCAGGACGTGGTGTGGCACAACTCTTCTCGCCCGTCCACGCTGGCATAGCGGATGCCGAACGCTGTCGCGAAATTCGTGCCCATGTAATGCGATGTACCGGCCTGCAAGGCTTTACCGTCGCGCATCATCGACTCGATCGTCATCGTCGAGACCGCGCCCGCGAACCGCTCACCTGGTGTCTTCTCGCCAGGCACTACCGGCATCGCCGCGTAGTCGCGCGCCACCTCCTGGTAGATGCCCAGCGCGAGCAGCATTTCCTCGCGCGCTTGCTGCTCATCGGCGTGCGCGGTGTGGCCTTCTTGCCACAGGAACTCGGTGGTGCGCAAGAACATTCGCGGCCTCATCTCCCACCGGACGACGTTGGCCCACTGGTTCAGCAGCATGGGCAGATCCCGATGCGAGGAAATCCATTTGGCCATCATCTCCCCGATGATGGTTTCCGATGTCGGCCGCACGACCAGAGGTTCCTCGAGCTCTTTGCCTCCCGCGTGGGTCACCACTGCCAGTTCGGGGGCGAACCCGTCGACGTGATCGGCCTCGCGCTCGAGGTAACTCTGCGGAATCAGCATCGGAAAGTATGCGTTCTCGTGCCCGCTCGCCTTGATCCGCGCATCCAGTTCGGCTTGCAGTAACTCCCACACGCGATAGCCATACGGTCGGATGACCATCGTGCCTTTGGCTGGCCCCCGGTCGACGAGGCCGGCCTTCAGAACCAGCTCGTTGTACCAGGAAGCGAAATCCTCACTCTGGGCGGTCACACCGCGCTCATCGCGTGCCATGCGACAAGGCTAATGCCCCGCATATGGCGGAGTGATCTGGCTTACTGCGATGCTGACTGCATGGGTGCTGAACAGCGATCGTGACGAGCGCATCCCCGCAACTGCCCGCAGGCGCAGAACTCTGAGCAGGCGACGACGTCGCTCGATCGGCCCTGGACGTATGGCGTTAGCCGGGCCGTCATACGCATTACAGTCGGCCAGCGTCGAGATCGGCGGCCGAGTCCCGATGTCGATTGTGGCTCTGACCTGACGCGATGGGCGAAGGCTTGGACGTCGGGGGCGCAAGGATGACCCGAGCAAACATGACCCGGCGTGCACGACCTCGCCGGCATCATCTACGACGGCACGACAATTTGGGCCGCAGGCTTCACGCCGCCGCCACAGTGACCCAGGGAATGCCTGTCGTTCGAGCCGCCACTGAGATCACTTGTGGCCGTTCGGTATATAGGACGTCGGGGACGGGTTGTTGTCAGGCATGGTGCCGGTAGTGGTTATGAAAGCTCCGCTGGGGTGCGACGGCCGTATGCAGGGTGGGAACGCGGTCCCGACGGCCGGGTCCGTCGTCTCGGGAACTCACCCGATATCGGTGATCACAGAGTGTCACCTGTGTGGCCTTGCGGCATTGTCCGCGCAGCCCCACCGTGCCTGCTGGCGGTAGGTACGGGCCCGGCTCGGCCTGGGCGTCTGATCGCTCGTTTTCCCAGTTCGGGGGTGGTCGGGTGGCGTTAGGCTAGAGGGGGGAGAGTGCGAGGAGTCGAAAGATGAGCACCACCATTGTGATTGTGATCATCGTCGTCGCGGTTGTGGTCATTTTGCTTGTGGCCTGGGTGTTGATAGGCAAACGGCGCGAACACCAGCGGGTCGAAGCCCAGGGTATCCGTGACCGCGCGGCGGAACAGGAATTCGAGGTCGGTCAGCGGGAGGCGCGGGCGCAGGAGACCGCTGCCCGAAGCCGGGCGGCAAAGGCGGAAAGCGAGGTCAAGGCGGCACAGGCTGAGCAGCTTGCGCAGCAGGCGCATGTGCATCGCAACGAGGCGGCGGATTCGCGATCCGAGCTGGACAAGGAGTGGGAGCGCGCGGATAAGGTCGATCCGGACTCGAAGTCGGGTGAGACGCAGCAGGAGGCTGATCCTGAACAGCCGTCGAGAAGCCCCTGACATTTGATCCTGAGGGTTCCCCGGCTGTCCGGGGCCCGGGGCGTCGGCATCGCCGAATTGCGTTGCACGATAGAATTTTTCGACTGCTGCTCGGTAATTCATGAGATGATTTCGGGCCAAGGTTCGATCATGCGTCAGGGCGTGGAATATCACCACGCCATGCACCCGTTTCGTGGGGCCGGCCTTCGATGAAGTGCTTGAAGCGCCGCATATCGCCGTTGACCCGGTGCTTCAGCACGCCGAGCTTGTCGGCGGCGCTCTCCACGAATCCCTCCGGATCGACCTCCATTTGCGCGGTAATCCTGGTGTGGGTGTCGTCCAGGCGATGGAAAGTGATCACGCCCGCGTGGTTGGGACCATTGTCGGACTTCCATGCAACACGTTCGTCGGGATGCTGCTCGGTGATGGTCGCGTCGAACTCCCGGATCGAGGGTCCGACGTGGATACGCCAGTGGGTGTGCTTGTCGTCGAGCTGGTCTACCGCCTCCACACCCAGCATGAACTGTGGAAATGTCTCGAATTGCGTCCATTGGTCATAGGCGGTGCGGACCGGTACCTCGACATCGACACTGGCAGCCACGGTGCTCATCTGAACTCCTTTTCCGGCGCGTCGCCCGGGCCCGAGTCGGGCGAGCGAGCAAACCTCGTCGAGAGCCGCCCTGTCCGAGCGTCTCAGGTCAAAGCGCGGCATACCCGGGCACGTCCGGACCAAACGGCGATCATGGTGATGTCGACGATCGTCTCGTGGTGGTCGGGTCTGATTCGCGTTCCGAAGCCGCGGCCGGTTTCGCCGCGGTGACGACCTCCCATCGACCCGTATCAACCGATCACGCGATCCGCTCGTAATCCGAAGTAAAGCTCGCCGCTTACAGCGGAATCGCCCGGTACGGTCTCTTGCATGAGCAAGGCGATGTGGGAGCTGTCCCATCCGATCTCGGACGGCATGCTCACCTATCCGAGCCTGCCTGGACCGCGAATCACCACAGAAATCTCGCGCGAGCAGTCGCCGCTGATCGACATGACCTACGACATCGCGCGCGTGGATATGCTCGGCAACACCGGGACCTCTATCGACGCACCCTTCCATTTCCACGCCGATGGCGCCGATATCGCCGAACTGCCGCTGGAACGGCTGTTCAAGGTGCCGATCGTGATGATCCGCGTGGCGGGGATTCGCGTGGTGGGACCGGATGTGCTCGGCGACCCGGCGCGGCTATGGGGCAAGGCGGTGCTCGTGCACACGGGATGGTCGGCCCGGTGGGGTTCGTCCGCATACCGGAGTCCCGGGCATCCGTTCCTGGTCGGCGAGGTCGCGGATGCGCTGGTCGCCGCCAACGTGGCGCTGGTTGGAATCGACTCGCTCGACATCGACGACACGTCCCTGCCGACGCGGCCGTGCCACCACACTCTGCTCGGTGCCGGAATCCCGATCATCGAGCACATGACGAACCTGGACGCGGTCCCCGACACCGGTGCCAGGCTGGTCGCACTGCCGGCGCCAATGCACGGGATGGGCTCGTTTCCGCTGCGCGCTGTCGCTTGGACCGATGCCGGCGGCGTCGTTAGCTGATCGGTACGCTGATCGGCCCTGGGATGCGACCTACCATCCGCGGCGGACCGCATTAATTCGAACCGGCCCGCGACGAAGTGATGTCCCGCGAAGCCGAAACCTCCGCCGGATTTCGATGCTGCGCTTACTTATAGTTCCAGGTCGTCTCGGCGCGGCGTATCCGTAGTGTTGCCTTGAAAGGCTCGACGACAGTGCCACCGGGCTGGGCCGCATCGGATGCGCAGCGCCATTTTTCGACATATTCGGCCCACTCTTCGATGTGTCGCTGTAAGTTTGCCAACGGTAGTCCTTGAATTCAGCCTGGCTGGTCGACGAATGCCACGCATAACCCTGGGAGGTCAAGGTCTTGACTCGTCCGCTTCTTTCCTTCGGCAGTATGCGCAGCGGTTGGGCCCATGTCTTCGGTGTATTCGGCGGTGTAGCACTCACGCTGCTGCTGGCGACGACGGCAACCGCGGGACCGACGTATCCGCGGCCCGATCCGGACCCGTTCTATGCCGCCCCGGCGGATCTGGCAGCGCACGGACCCGGTGACGTGCTCGAGGTGCGGGGAATGCCGCCGCTGCCCCTATTCCCCGGCGCCACTGTGTCACTGGTCAAGTTCCGGTCTACCGACTCGCACGGTGCGCCGATCGCGGCGACCACGACGATCCTTACCCCCTTCGGTCATCGGCCCGACGGGCCGTTGCTGTCGTATCAGCATTTCATCAATTCGCTCGGCACCGCCTGCGCGGTATCGCACACGCTGTACAACAGCGATCTGAATCTGATGGCGACGACGCCGATGTTGAACGTGGTGCTGCAGCAGGGTTGGAGTGTCGCGCTGCCGGATCATCTCGGACCGCAGTTTGCCTTTGGAGCCGGGCGTTTGGGTGGCCAAATCGTTTTGGACGGCATCCGGGCGGTGAAACGGCTGCCCGAGCTCGCCGTACAGCACAGTCCAGTGGTGATGGCCGGCTACTCCGGCGGCGGCCTGGCCACCGCATGGGCGGCAGCGCTGCAGCCGTCGTACGCAACCGAGCTGCAACTCGCGGGCGCGGCCATCGGCGGCTACCCGGCGAACCTGGTGACGATGGCGGAGGCGCTGGGCTTCGCGCCGCACCCGGCTTTCGGGCTGGCCATGGCAACGGCAGTCGGCTTGGAGCGGGAGTACCCGGACCGAGTGCCGATCAGCGCGTATCTCAACTCGCGTGGCAACGAGATCCGTGACGCCCTTGCCAACAGCTGCACCAACAGTATCCTCGCCATGGGTGCCAACAGCAGCGCTCGCGACTACCTCACCAGCACCACGATTTTCGACAGTCCCTCGGCCCGGTCGGTGGTGGAGGAGAACAGTATGGAGCTCTACGCCGGGGTGCCGCAAATACCGATGTTCGAATGGCATTCGCCGAGCGACCCGCTGATTCCGGTCGACGCCATCAACAACACCGACCGCCGCTGGTGCGGGGCCGGGGTGCAGTTGCAGACGATGCTGGTGTCCGCGCCCGAGCATTTGTCTGCGGCGGCAGAGGGTGCCCCCACGGTGCTGGGGTGGCTCGAGGGCCGAGTTCGCGGCGAGCCTGCGCCCGTCATCTGCTGAGATCTGCCGGGCATAGTCGCTGGTAGTGGCTCGGTGCGAGCGTGGCAACGGTCGCACCGAGTTGGCGCCATGCGAGTAGACGCGAGCGAGCCGGACGCAGTCAGGTGGGCAGCGACTCGGCCGGGTAAATGATCACGACGTATGTGCCTGAACCGAGATCGGCCGGACGCGACAGCCGCGTATTCCTATTCGTCGACCACCCGCCATCTTCCGCCGCGCCGTTCGGCTGCATACTCTCGCAATGAATGTCGAGCCCGCGCTGCTCACCGCTTGTAGTGGGTTTTTGCTGTCGACCTTATGGATGGACCTGATCTTCGATATCCAGGTGCGGGGGCGTCGGGGCGAACTACCCGAACCTGTGCTCGCGTCCATCGCTGATTACTATCGCCGGGCGACAACGACCTCAAAACCGATGAGTCTGCTGATCGCAGTAGTCATGCTTATTCTTTTGTGCGCGTTGGGTATTCAAGCCTTTCGCGGCGACGATCCGGGGTGGCTGCTGATCGTGTCGGCCCCACTCGCGGGCGGCCCGATCCTCCTGGCGATCACCCGAGTTGTGCCCAATGCGATGCGGCTCGGCGGGCGCTCCGATACATCCTCGGAACAGACGCGCCTGTCCCGGTCCATCTTTCAGGATCATGTCCTGTGCTTCGCGAGCATGCTCACCTTCCTGGTGCTGTGGGTCATCCGTTCGACTGGCGTGTTCGGATAGCAAGATCAGCGGCGCCGGATGGGACAGGCGCGAGACGGGGTGTGGTCGTGGATTGTCGGCGATTTCCCGGCCGTGAAAGTCTGGTGAGAGGCGGTCGGTTCAGCGGTCGGACAGTACCGCGAGCGGTTTCCCCTCGGCGATCAACATGCCGTCGCGTAGGAGCAGGCAATGGTCGGCGCGCATCGCCTCGTCCATGTCATGGGTGGCCTGCACCACGGTGACGCCGTGGCTGCTGACCTCGCCGAGTGCGCGGGAGATCTCTTGCTGTGCGGCCGAATCCAGCCCGGCGGCGGGTTCGTCGAGCAGGAGAAGCGACGCTTCCTGGGCGAGTGCTCGAGCGATCAGGGTTCGCTGGCGTTGGCCGCCGGACAGGGTGTCGAGGCGTCGCGTCGCCAGGTCGGTGATGTCCAGTCGTTCCATGCAGGCGTGCACGGTGTTGCGGTCCTGCCGGGACAGCCACCGCCATGGGCCGCGGTGTGCCCAGCGTCCCATGGCGACGGTCTCCCGGACGGTGAGCGGCAGTGTCGCGGGAACGGCGGTGTGCTGGACGACGAATGCGGGCCGCTCGGTGGATCGTCGCCACACGGTGCCTGCTCGCGGCGTGAGGACGCCCGCGATGACGCTGAGCAGCGTGGATTTTCCCGACCCGTTGGGCCCGACCACCGCGGTGACGCGGCCGCACGGGATGGCGGTGGTCAGGTCGTGCAGGACGGGCCTGCCGGAATAGCCGACGGATAGTCCGCTGATGCGCAGCGCGTCCGGAACGGGGGTGTGGGACATGTCACCTCGTTTGTAATGATAATCGTTTTCATCATATCGTGGCCGACCATGGAGTTCCTATTCGCCCCGTTCGAGGTGGCGTTCGTGCAACGGGCGTTGTGGGGCGGCCTGCTCGTCTCCTGTGTATGCGCCCTGGCCGGGACCTGGGTTGTAGTGCGCGGCATGGCCTTTCTCGGTGACGCGATGGCGCACGGCATGCTGCCCGGAGTCGCCGTGGCGTCGCTGCTGGGCGGCAATCTGCTCCTCGGTGCCGCGATCAGTTGTGCGGCAATGGCATTCGGCGTCTCGGCACTCGGACGTAACCGGCGGCTGTCCGCCGACACCGGGATCGGGCTGCTGTTCGTGGGCATGCTCGCCTTGGGGGTGATCATTGTTTCCCGCTCACAGTCGTTCGCCGTAGATCTCACCGGGTTCTTGTTCGGTGACGTGCTGGCCGTGCGCGAGCGAGACCTCTGGTATCTGATCGTCGCGCTGATCGTCGCGGTGACGGTCGCGGTGCTCGGCCACCGCGGTTTCGTGGCGCTTGCTTTCGACCCGCGCAAGGCGCACACGCTCGGTCTGCGCCCGCGACTCGCGCAGGTTGCGCTGGTTGGTCTGGTGACGCTGGCGATCGTCTCGTCGTTCCACATCGTCGGCACTCTGCTGGTCTTCGGGCTGCTCATCGCCCCGCCCGCGGCCGCGACATATTGGGCGGATCGTATTCCGGCCGTCATGTTCGTCGCGGCACTGCTCGGCGCGCTGTCCACCGTTGTCGGGCTGATCATTTCGTCGCATGCCGGAACCGCGGGCGGCGCAACGATCGCGGCGGTCGCCGTGGGGTTGTTCTTTCTCTCGGCACTCGCCGCTGGACTGCGTGATCGGCTGCGCGGCAGGGGCGTTCGTTATGCCGCTTTGGCGGCAGGTGCTGTCGCAGCAGTGCCACTGGCGGGGTGTGGCGTCGGTGCCGACAGTCGGCAGCCGGCGGCAACGCCGCATGGTTACGTGGTGGGAGCCGAGGAGACTTCGGATGCGCAGTCGCGTCTGGTCCTGGCCGATGAGCGAACCGGCGCCATCGAGGTGCTCGACCTGATCACCGTGCAGGTCGTCGAGGCTGGTCGGGCCGAAGGCATGCGTGGGATTGCGGGCGACGGTCGGTTCGCGTTTATCGGCGCCGCGGATTCGACACGGATCGTAGACGGCGGCGGATGGACGGCCGATCACGGTGATCACGTCCACTACTACCGCACAACGGCCCGCGGGATCGGCGCCATCGTAGGCGGCCGGGTGGCGGGTGTGCTCACCGACGCAGCCGTGGTCGCGGTGGCCTTCGAGAGCGGCACCACGCTCCTGCTCGACCGGCTTGCCCTGGAGAACGGGACGGTCTCCGAACGGGGCCGGATCGCCGAAGGCAGTGTGGTGCCCTACGCCGAACATCTGCTGGTCGCGGTCCCGAGTGGGCGAATCGAGGTTCGCGTCCGCGACGGCGCGCCGGTGACTGCCGTCGCCGAGCCCTGCGCCCACCCGCGCGGTCGGGCGGTGACCCGTCGCGGCGTGGTCTTCGGTTGTGCTGATGGCGCTTTGGTGGTGTCCCATCGAGACGGAGTGTTCACCGGCACGAAGATTCGTTACCCGCGAGAAGTGGTCGACGCCGATCGCGCGGTGGAGTTCACCCACCGTCCTGGCAGTGCGACGCTTACCGCCAAGGCCGGGGAGCAGGGGATCTGGACGCTGGATGTCCGCAAGAAGGTGTGGACGTTCGCGTCGGTCGGCCCGGTGCGGGCCGTGAACACGGCCGGGGAGGGATCCTCGCTGCTGGTGTTGACGCGAGACGGTGTGCTGCGCGGCCTTGATCCCGAAAGTGGTAGGGAGACAGCACAAATAGCGCTGCTGGAGCCGTTGGCCGAAGGTGCCACACCGCCGGTGATCCAGGTCGATTCGAATCGCGCCTATGTCAACGACGCGGCTCGACGGAAGGTCTACGAGATCGCCTACAACGACAACCTGCGCTTGGCGCGCACATTCACCGTCGGGATCGATCCGACACTGATGGTCGAGACCGGCGAATGAGAACCGTGACGCGGATCGCTGCGGCCTTGGCGATGCTGCTGCCGGTAGTCGCCGCCTGCACGACAGGTGGCGGCGAGCGCGCCGGAATCGTCGTCACCACCAATATTCTCGGTGATCTGACTCGGGCCATCGTCGGCGACGCCGCCGAAGTCACGGTGTTGATGCCGGCCGACGCCGACCCGCACTCTTTCGCGATATCCGCCAAACAGGCGGCACTGCTCGACCGTGCCGGCCTGGTTGTGCACAACGGCCTCGGTTTGGAGGAAGGGGTTGCCCGCAATGTCGCGGCGGCCGAGAACGCCGGTGTCCCAACGGTCGCCGTTGCCGATCACCTCGACCCGCTCAGCTACGCCTCCGACGAATCCGCGGGCAGTTCCGATCCGCACTTCTGGACCGATCCGAAGCAGACGCGCAAGGCCGTCGATGTGATCAGCGCCGAGATCATCGAGCATGTCGGCGGCATCGATGCCGCAGACCTCCGGACCAGGACCGATCGCTACCTGGCCGAGATCGATCAGCTCGACCATTGGATGACCGAGCGGTTCGCCACGATTCCGGTCGAGCGACGCCAACTGGTCACCAATCACCACGTATTCGGCTATCTGGCACACCGTTTCGACTTCCGGGTCGTCGGCGCGGTGATTCCCAGCGGGACGACCCTCGCGTCGCCGAGTTCATCCGACCTCAAAGACCTTGCCGACGCGATCCGAGCCGCCGACGTCCCAGCAATCTTCATCGACTCGTCGCAACCCGACCGGCTCGCCCACGTCCTCGCCGAACAGGCCGGCCTGCACGTGCAGGTGATCGGGCTACATACCGAATCGCTCACCGAACCCGGTGCGGGTGCCGGCACCTACTTGGAAATGATGCGCGTCAACACCGAGGCGATCGCGCGTGGGCTCACCACGCCGTAAATGTGCCTACCGCACGAGAACTGGAGTAGTACATGCATAGTCGATCACGAGCAACGAAATCGGCGGCCATATCCGGGCTCATCGCTTCGGTGGTTGTCCTCGGGGGCTGCGGCGCGGACGACTCGAAGAAAGCGTCTGCCTCGGGTGGCGAGCCGATCGCGGTGACCCATGACGGCGGTATCTATGTCCTGGACGCGATGACACTCGCGCGGACGGGTGAGGCGAAACTCGAGGGGTTCAACCGATTGAATCCGGCGGGCGATGATCGTCATCTGATGGTGTCGACCAAGGACGGCTTCCGGGTATTCGATGCGGTCGACGCCGTGTTCACCGGCACCGATTTCCCCGCTGCGGAACCGGGCCACGTCGTCCGGCACGCGGGGCGTACGGTTCTGTTCGCTGACGGCTCCGGCGAAGTCACCTCCTTCGACCCCGCGACGCTCGGCGGCGGGAAGCCGGAGACGGTTGTCTACCGTGCCGCCGCGCCGCATCACGGCGTCGCTGTCGAACTGGACAACGGTGAAATGGTGATCACTCTCGGCACCGAGGAGAAGCGCCTCGGCATCGCGGTGCTCGACAAGGACCGCAGGGAGATCGCTCGTAACGAGGACTGCCCCGGCGTGCACGGCGAAGCCACCGCCAAGGAAGAGGCGGTCGTGATCGGTTGCCAGACAGGTGTTCTCGTCTACCGCAACGGTGTTGTCACAAAGGTGACCAGCCCGACCCCGTACGGCCGCATCGGGAATGCCGCGGGCAGCGCTGTCTCCTCGATCGTGCTCGGCGATTACAAGCAGGACAAGGACGCCGAACTGGAACGACCACAGCAGATTTCACTCATCGACACGGCCACCGGCACACTCCGCCTGGTCGATCTCGGCACGAGCTACACCTTCCGATCGCTGGCCCGCGGCCCACAGGGCGAAGCGCTGGTCCTCGGCACCGACGGTCGCATCCATGTGATCGATCCCGTAGCGGGCACCGTCACCCGCGCCATCCCGGTCATCGATGCCTGGCAGGAACCGCTGAAATGGCAGCAGGCCCGCCCGGCGCTGTTCGCGCGCGGTGGGATGGCCTACGTCTCCGACCCAGCCACCAAGAAGGTGCACCGCATCGACCTTGCGACGGGCACCGTCGCGGCGACCATCACCTTGGCCGCCGCCCCGAATGAACTCAGCGGCGTCAGCGAGAACTGAGCCGACCGCCACGAGCTGAAACCAGGTATCGAGCGGCTTCCGGCGAGCCGAGCAGGCTGCCGCAGTCCTCGACTCGGCTTTGGATCTACTGATTCACGGGCGGCATAAGAGGCAGCATCAGTTCGCCTGCCCAGACGTGAGCTCTGGTTGGTGGGGCGAAGCGGCTCATTCCCTTGCGGGCCAGTGTTTGTCGTTTGCGCACCTCGGGGGCGAAGCGATGCTTCCCAGTCGGCCAGAGTTGCAGCACACAGGCCTGCCGCGCTTTTCTCCGTGACAGGCGCTTCCCGGAGGGCTTCCATACCGAACTCGTAACCGCCGTGACCGAACTCGAATCCGCTACGCATCGCACGCTGGGCGGCTCCGAAAGGCCGCTGACAGTGTCCGTCCGCTCCGGAGCCAGCGTGTCGATGCCCGGCATGATGAACACAATCCTCAACCTCGGTCTCACCATCAACGCCACCAGGGGATTGACGGCCGAGACAGGCAATTCATCGTTCGCGTGGAAATCGCGGCTGCGATTCATGTCGAGTTTCGCATCCGCGATCACCGACATCGACGCAGCCGGTCTGGAAGCCGTTGCTGCCGAGGACGCGCCTCGGCAGCTGGAGCTGGCGGTCGCGGCCGTGTGTTCGTCATGGGACACGCCGCGTGCCGCAACCTACCGCGCACTGCACAACATCCCGGACGACCTCGGCACAGCCGTAACGGTGCAGGCAATGGTGTACGGGAATCGCGATCGCCACAGCGGGACCGGGGTCGCATTCAGCCGCGACCCCAACACCGGTGAACCTGTCCCGTTCGGTGAAGTCCTCTGCGGCGGCCAAGGCGACGACGTCGTCTCCGGCAAATCACCGACTCGCCCCCTTCACGAACTGGCCGACCGAGAGCCGCAAGTGTGGGCCGACCTGGTACACGCCCTGACGCGCATCGAGAACCACTACCGCGACGCATGCCACATCGAGTTCACCTTCGAGGCAGGCGCGTTGTGGATCCTGCAAGTACGCACCGGCGGACTCGCCACTGTTGCCGCGGTCCGGGTCGCCGTCGACCTCGCCGCCGAGGGCGTGATCGAACGCCATGAAGCACTACTGAGAATCTCCCCGCAACATTTCCAGCATGCCCGCACACCCCGAATAGCGACAGACAGCGGAGCCGACATCCTTGCCCGAGGACTGGGTGCCTGCCCAGGTGTCGCCGCTGGCAGAATCGTGACCACCGCCGACAACGCGGTCCGGATGGCCGCAGCAGGTCCGGTCATACTGATCCGACCAGAGACCTCCCCACTGGACATGCACGGCCTGGCCGCCGCCGCCGGAGTTGTCACCGCCCGTGGCGGGCCGTCCTGTCACGCCGCGATCGTCGCGCGAGCAATGAGCAAACCAGCCGTCGTGGGGGTCACAGACCTCATCGTCGACGCCGCCTCCGTGCGCTGTGGTGAACGCACACTCCCCGAAGGCACGCTCGTCACCATCGATGGAACCAGCGGTGCGGTCACCATCGGCAGCCCCCGCATCGCTACGGCCGTGCCCGACCCTTACCTGCATCAATTGCTCGAATGGGCCGACAAGGTATCGGGCAATCACTCACCACGCAACGAGACCGAACGCCTGGCTACCGCTCGTGTCGTCCTCCTGCGCGGCTAACTTTGAAACTCGATCCTCATGGGGGTCGAGGCCCTTCCAGAGATCGATCCGACCACGTCACCCTGAACTCGGTCCCGGCGTCGACCCGATCCCGGTGTACGAATCCGGCAGATGTCATCAGTTGGAGACAAGCATCGTCGGCAACGGCCGCTCCCGCCCCGGGTTTTGCGGGAACCGGCCCAGTAGCCATAGACCAGCGTCGTACCGCGGAGGTTCAGCGACGTGCGCGGGCCAGCCGTTCGAGGACGGCAACCATGCGGTCGACTTCCTCGCAGGTGTTGTAGAACGTGAACGAGGGACGGACGGTCGCTTCCAGTCCGAAGCGCCGAAGTATGGGTTGAGCGCAATGATGCCCGGCGCGCACCGCGATGCCGTTCTCGTTCAATGCCTTTCCGACCTCGAGTGGTTGATATCCGTCCATGACGAACGACAGCACACTGGCCTTTTCGACGGCGGTCCCGACCAGGCGAACGCCCGGCACCGCAGCGACGAGGGGCGTCGCATAGGCGAGAAGATCGTGTTCGTACCGGGCGATATTGTCGATGCCGATGCCTTCGACATACTCGATGGCCATGCCGAGCCCGACCGCGTCGGCGATGTTTCCGGTGCCTGCCTCGAAGCGGCCGGGGGGCGGTTGGAAGAGGGAACGTTCCAGGGTGACGTCGCTGATCATGTTTCCGCCGCCCTGCCATGGCGGAACATCCTGTAGCACAGAAGAAGTGCCATACACCACGCCGATTCCAGTGGGGCCGAAGAGCTTGTGGCCGGAGAACACGAAGAAGTCGGCGCCGATCGATCGCACATCGATCCTGGTGTGCGGCACCGATTGCGCTCCGTCGACGAGCGTGACGGCACCGGCTCGGTGCGCGGCCGCGACGATATCGTGGACCGGCGTGATCGTGCCGAGCGCATTCGAAACATGCGCTACCGAGACAAGTTTCGTGCGATCGGACAGCAGTCTTGTGTACTCGTCCAGCAGCAGTTGCCCGCTGTCATCGACTGGGATGACCTTCAGCACCGCGCCGGTCTCGCCGGCGAGCATCTGCCAGGGCACGATATTCGCGTGGTGCTCGAGGTGCGAGATGACGATCTCGTCGCCCTCGCGAATGTTCTTGCGGCCCCAGGTTTGGGCGACGAGATTGATGCCTTCGGTGGCGCCGCGGACGAAGATGATCTCCTCCGCGGAGGATGCGCCGAGAAACCGGGCCACGATGTCGCGGGCCTGCTCATATGCGTCGGTCGCGCGGGCGGCCAGTTCGTGTGCGGCGCGATGGATGTTCGAGTTCTCGTGCTCGTAGAAATATGTGAGTCGCTCGATGACCGATCGTGGTTTCTGCGTGGTGGCGGCATTGTCGAACCAGACGAGCGGCTGTCCGTTCACCCGTTCACGCAGAATCGGAAAGTCGTTGCGCACCGCGTACACGTCGAAGGGCGGGTGCCGGTCGGGCGAGGCCCTGCGACCTTCGTCGAGGAAGTAGAACTGCGAATTGGCCTGTGGTGCAGCGATTTCTGGCCGGTCGAGGAAATAGAAGCTCGGTTCGGCCGACGGTGCGGGACCGGTCGACGGTGGCAGCCTGGGGGAATTGCTCAGCGTGGGCAAGTCGGGGAGGAACTGGTCGGTGTACACATCTGCACCGGTCAGTGCCGCGGTCGGCGGTCGGCCCGCCGGGTTGGCGGGCACCTCTGTCTGCCAGGAAGGCACCGTCGGATCCGGGGTGGGTCCTCCGGGTGGGACGCCCTGTGCGGGCGAGCTGGGTGGCATCGATGCCTGCCGATCGGCTGCCGACGGACTGGCCATCCACGGACTCGCTGCCGAGGTACCACCTGCGGCTGGACCGGCTGCCGAGCGCCCGGCCGCAGGTGGTGCGGCCGGAACGGAGGCGCTCGACGGCGTCATTCCTTGCTCCGCGACACCGAGCGTCGCGATACCCGGCGACGCGAAATCGGGTGTGACAATGTCTGGCGACGTGATGCCGGGAAACTCGATCCCACGCGCCGCCGAAGGCAGCGCCGAGAAGAACTCCGCGGCGAGACGGTTCAACGTGGCTTCGTCCGGCAGCAATGAACTCGCCGGTGCCGCAACGGTATCCGCCGAATATGGCGGAACCGGCGGCTCAGCTCCGGTAGGACGGGGCGTAGTCATGGAACTTGTCCACCTCTGCTCCCTCTAGCACTGCGACGGCATCGTCGGTGAGGATCGCCAGCGAGCAATACAGTGACACCAGATACGACGCGATCGCACTGCGATCGACACCCATGAACTTCACCGAAAGCCCCGGCCCCTGTTCGCCTGCCAGTCCCGGCTGGTACAGCCCCACCACGCCCTGACGGGTCTCACCGGTCCGGATCAGCAGGAATTTCGTCTTGCCGCTCTCGACCGCCACCTTGTCCGACGGGACGATCGGAATCCCACGCCAGGTCAGGAACTGCGAACCGAACATGCTTACCGTCGGTGGCGGCACACCGCGCCGGGTGCATTCTCGCCCGAATGCCGCGATCCCTTCTGGGTGCGTCAGGAAGAAGCCGGGTTCCTTCCACGCGCGCGCGATCAGATTGTCGAGGTCATCGGGGGTGGGGGGTCCGGCGATCGTCGGGATCCGCTGCTTGTCGGCGGCATTCGCGATCAGCCCGTAGTCGGGACTGTTGATGAGCTCGCCTTCTTGGTGCTCTTTGATCGCTTCGATCGTCAAGCGCAACTGCTGGGCTATCTGACTATGCGGGCTCGAGTACAGGTCCGAAACGCGGGTGTGCACGTCGAGGATCGTGTGCACTGCCTTCAGTCGGTATTCACGCGGTTGCTTCTCGTAGTCGATGAAGGTTTCCGGCAGCGGGGACTCGTCGAAATTGTCGCACTGAATATCGACGGTCTGCTCATGCGTTACCCGGTTGCGCCGGTAGATACCGGCCTCGACCGGGATCCAATTGAGCAGATGAACCAGCCACCGCGGGGTGATCGACTCCATCTGCGGGACGGTTTTGGTCGCGTTCGCAAGGGTCCGGGCGGCATCATCACCCAGCGCCACAGGCTGTGGAACAGTACTTGGCATCGAACCACCTCGGGATCGGCAAATCGACCGTTACCAGCTGGCCCATGTTAGCGCTGGGTTGCGCGAATTCCCTCGATGGCGCGAGTTGTGGCGGTCGTGTCCCGAGTCGGGTGGGTCCGACGATCGAGGCCAAACATAGTGTCAGGAGGACGACCGGTACCTTTCGGCCACGACTTGATGCCCCTTGATCGTGTCAGCTGGTCAGTGATTTGCCGCCAGCAGACCTGTGCCGTAGATGCGCAATCAGCGCTTGCCAAGCTGCGAGCCACGGGACATCGTCGAGGGAGAGTTCATCTGTGCCTTGTTCGTGACCGTCGTCGCCGACCAACACCACACCCCAATCGGACAGCTTGCGCATGGCTTCCTGTATGGCGGGGAAGCGAAGCAACTCCTGCTTTGCGAAAGGCACCGCGACTACCGGAAGTCCTTGCCCCACAGCTTCCACCAGCATCCCCAACGGCAGGGTGTCGGAGATCCCCGCCGCCCACTTCGCCATCGAGTTCGACGTAATGGGCGCGACAATCATGGCGTCGGCTGGCGGCAGGGCGTCCGGTGTGCCGGGCTCCTTGTACTGACTGCGCACCGGGTGCCCGGTTTTGGCGGCCAGCATAGTGGCGTCGATGAACCGACTGCCATTCGGGGAGGCAATCACACATACGTCCCAACCGTCGGCCTGAGCATGGTCGACAAGCTCACCGACGCCGCCGGCTGGGGTCGCACCGGTCACGATGGCATACAGCACGGGGCTTCCCTGATCATTCATAGCCACCATCGTGTCAGCTCGGTGTGGCCACGCGAGTCAGGTCGGAACGGCTCCGACGCGTTTCGCCAGTTTGCCCAGGTCTCCGGTTGTAAGGCCGCGGCGAGCGGTTCTCATCATGTGACCGACCAGTTCTCGCACGTGCGTCATACTGCGGACATTCTGTGGCGCAATATGTTCGGCCCGCAAGAGAGCATTCAGAGATTCTGGGTATTCGCGCTGCAGAGCGTAGGCGCGGCCCAGTTCTACGAAGTACTGTGCGCGTCGACTTGGTGCCGAAATCGTCGCTGGCGGGAGCGCGGATCCAAGTTCCAACACACGGCCCGGCTCGCGTTGCTCCATGCCCGCTGACATGCGCCAGAGAGTTACGTTCTCCACGCCGAATGTGGGATTGCGCAAGATCGACCACCCAGGCCGGGCATGAGGTATCCGAGCCGTGATTTCGGCGGCTTTGTCGAAATATCCTTCGGCGTTCTCACCGAGTGCAGCGGCGGAAAGCGCACTCTGCAGGTGCAGCATACCGACCGTTTCCAGCTCTCCGAGCGTGGTTGCATGCGAATCCAATTCGTCGGCAACCCGCGTTGCGCAATTCAGCGCGGCGCAGAACGATTCCGGCCGGGACAGTAGCACTTGACTACGTGCGAAAGCTGCCGCCGCGAACGCTGCGAGGTCATCGGTGTTCGTCGCGGCCTGCTCGGCGACTTGCGTCGCTGTCCATGCCTGCGCGGTGTAGCCGCGCACCCGGAGTGCGATCGCAGTGTCGGATGCAATGCCCGCAAGAATGTTCCATGCGCGATCACGTTGTGCCCCAGTCGTATCGGCGGTATGTCGGTAGCACTCGGTGAGCAGCGGAGCCAGCATCGGCCCGAGTACTACGAAATCCCAGTCGATCAGGGCCACGCTGGCTCGACGGGCCGCCGCTGCGAGATCGGCGATACTCATCGGTGGCTCGGTTGGAGTCGCATCGCCAGCTGCCCACAGTGCGGTCTCGATGTCCGCGACAGTCGCGTGAAACGCCATTGCGGAGGGATCGGTCTGGTCACCTGGTTGGCCCGTCAGGTCGTCTACTCGAACTCCGAGTGCGCTCGCCAGCGCATACAGCAGTCTGCGGGAGTCGATAGGGCGCTCGCCGTTTTCGTACTTGGCGATAGCGCCGCGGCTGACACCGACCCGATCGGCGAGCACCTGCTGCGATATGCCGCGGCGGGCCCGGATACTCCGCACCTGTCTGCCGACAAAGCGGCCTTCATCAGCGGGGGTTTCGCTCATATGCCTGCTCTCTAGGCGGCACTGGCAATCCAAGTGCTAGTTGGGCTGGACGTTGTCCCGCCGCGGGACAGTTTCTCTCGGTGATAGCCCCAGTGTGTTCCTGGCACCCGACGACGTTGCCGATCTCAGAGAACTCAACCTCGGATCGGAACCAAGGCTGACGACGCTATCTCGATGCTCGCTCGGCGTCAGCCAAACGCCAACGGCCACAGCTCGAACCGGGTGCCAACAGACAAGGGAAGGCATACCAATGGGCATCATGACCGGCCAAGGGGCTGTGTGGCACCGGTGCGACCAGGACGCACCAGTGATCGTGAACAGCGACATGGCGCACCAGATTCTCGAGGATCACGCTGCACACAGCCCTCAGTGTTTACCGAGCGTGGCAGCCACGGCCTACATCAGTGCCCGTGACGACTCCGACTATGAGTAGCGGGCCGAAACTGGTGCGGAGCGTTCGGGCCGGAGCTGACATCACGGGCCGTGACCGAATCGCCGGGCGGTGACCGATGGATGCGGCAGTGGTCAGCGGACTCTTGGTGGCGCTTGCTTGTTGTGGCGGAATCGTGGCGATGGTGTGGCTGCTTCCGTTCGGCGATGAGCAGCACCCGAACGAGCACGACTCGATCACGGTGTCCGGCATCCAGTTTCGGCTCCAGCATGAATCGCCGACGGTCCCATTCACGGTGCCGGAGGCGCATGACGCCGCGCAAGAGCACAGCGAGTGTCGTATCGACGAGTGTGGCCGGAAGCGGTCGGTGTTCCGGGTGCTGGTCCTCGCGGGTGAGGTTGTGCCGGACCGACGCCTGGAACGGGTATTGAACGACGACTGACCGCAGTCGGATGAGCCTGCGCCAACCAACAGCGATCAGGGGAGATCTTATGCAGCCCAGGGCAATCGGCTTGCTGCAGCTCGATATCACCGGCCCGAACCGGCATCGGGACGAGCAGGTGATCGGCACATTGGCTCATCAGCGGGGCTATGAGTTCGTCGGAATCCTCACGATCCGATCGGACACCTACATGCCGACGACGCTGGTGGTCCAAACAGCTTGCAAGGCAGGGGCAATCGCCATCCTGACACCTCATTTCGGCCACTTCGGCGGACATGCACGAGCGATCGCCCTGGCCTGCGATCTGGTGACACCGGACGGGACCCTACCGCGCTCGATTCGGAACCGATAGCTGCTGCCCGAACAGGCCGACACGCTGCGCTGAGTGCACGAGCGGAGTTCCCAGCTGTGGAGGCGGACGTGGGCGAACGTCGAAGTATGCCGCCGGGTTCTGCCTCACGCACCCAAGGATGGAATTCGTATGGAGGAGATCGGCCTCGCCGAGATCATCGATGCACTACGACCAGCGGTCGCCGATCTCGTCGAGCCCGGATCGCCTGCCGCCGCGCATGTGCCTGCTCGGTGGCAGGCGATCGCGCGGGCCACGTGGCCGCAGGATCGCCGGGAACTCGCACTCGCGCTATGGAATCTGGACTTTCTCAACGTGCTGCCGCGGTTTGCCGCCGTGCTGGACGAGTTCCTCGTCGACGTTCGGGTAGCCCTGCTGCGCGGGGATTGGGTACTGCTCTACATTCTGCGCGAGGAATACCAGCCACCGGTTATCCGGATCGGTTGGGATCCGAGCACATTCGGCGCAGACGAGCCGCCGTTCTTCGACTGTCTGCCAGAGCCGCTGCGCGCATTTCTGCGCACCGTCCACGCTGGATTCTCGGCCCCGGAGGGCGAATCGTTCGGCCCGCTGCGTCCACGCGACATGATTACCTACGCCGAGCTCGGCGTCGGCCACGCGGTGGTCCACAACTGGGATGCGGACGTTGAGATCTCGCCGAACCGGGTGATGCTCGTCGCCGATGCCATCAGCGGCATCCGCTATTGCGTGTCGCCGGACCTGCCTGCGGGCACGATCGGGTTCGAGCTCGGCGGGAATATCGATAGCCCGCAGCCCTTCGATTCGACCTGCGACACCTTCATGAGCCAGGGGTTCGTGCTCAGTCGGGACAAGCTACCGCAATCGGCCGAGACCACTGCTCATGATGGCCTACTTCCGATATTGGAACCCGTGGCCCGGGCCGTTGTGTGGAATCGCTCGCTGGACGAGTCGACCGCGCGCGAGCAGATTCGTGACTACCTCGCCGACCTGCTCGACGCTCTGCCGGGCGCGCCGAGCCTACATCCGCAGCACGGCATGGACGGCGAACTGATCCTGCCCTTCGACGACGATGCCGGAAACGTCTACCAGGTCGACCGCCTCGATGTGCGCTACTGGCTCGCGGGTTTGCCCGCGGACGCGACTGCCGCTTACCTCGACATGGTGATAGCGGAATGGCGTAAGCGTGGCTGGAATGTCCACACCACCGACGGCGAATCCGGAATCGTCGGCCATGCGCGTACTCCTGATTGGTACGAGTTCACCGTGTCCGATCAGGGCGTCGGCGCACTCTGTATCACCGCGGCCTCGCCAGGTTTCCATCGGCCGCCGTGGGCATGAGGTGGCGACAGCGCCGGCCGTTTGATTCGGCTGAGGCCACGATTCGGCTCGGAGTTGACGGTCCGGGCACGGCGCGGTGGAAATTACCGGCGCTTCGGATGATGTAGGCAGGGGTCGGGCTGCTGCGGCCTCCAGTTTGTCCGGCCCTGCCTCAGCGACAGCCACCGCCGAGAATCGGCCGGAATTAGGGGGAACTGCGTTCGTCAGCGGTGTTTCGGCGGTTCCATGCCACGCAATACCCGAGTGATCAGGCGGATCGGCTCCGCGCACGAGTCGTACCGAGCGTCCGGATCTTTCGCCAGTGCTTTGTTCAGTATCGAGTCGACCGCGTGCGGGATCCAGCGGCGTCGCCACGACACGTCCGGGGGAATGGCCCACAGATGCGCATCGGCGATCGCGAACTGAGTCGGTAGTGGGAAGGGCGGGCGGCCGGTGAAGAACTCGACCACCGCACATGCCAGCGAATATTGGTCGGTCGCGGGAGAGACCGGCTTGCCGCGTAGCACTTCCGGTGCCGCGTACGGGAGTGACACGGGCACCAGCCCATCGGGTCCGGCGAGCGGCGAATCGTCACTGAGGCGGTGCGCGATTCCGAAATCGGTCAGCACCGCCTCCGTGCCCCGCGGGCCGATGAGCATGTTGTGCGGTTTGACGTCGAGGTGCACCACGTTGTGCTGATGGATGTAGTCCAATCCGGCGGCGATGCCGGCCAGTGCCGGAAGCATTCGTGCCAGATCGATCTCTTCGTGCCGCCGCGGGAGCAGGCCGGAACCGGGCTCGCCCTCGCGATAGGTGTAGGTCATCCACGGCTGATCCCGGAACTCCCCGAACTCGAGCATCTCCACGACATTGGGGTGATGCAGCGTGTCGGCGATCTCGAACTCATGGCGGAATTGCCGTCGCGCACTGGATAAGTCGGTCGTCGGGTGGTCGAGGATCTTCAGCACCGCCCGACCCGAGCGCGCCGGATCGTCGACGAGATACACATCGCTGCTGCCGCCCCGACCGAGCAGCGCGCGAACGATATAGCCCGCGAACTGGGCACCTGGCTGAAGCGACACGGTCACAGCCTAGAACGGACTGCCGGAATTGCACGGCCGGTGGGTCGAGGTTGCGGTCGGTTCGCCGCCTCGGAGCACGCGGACCTAGTGCGTGTGGGCCGACTGTGCGTTCGACCCGGATGGCAGTGCGATGCGATCGGTGACCATTCGGACATCGAGGTTTGCGATATGGCCATAAGCATCGAATTCGATGTCACCCTCGACACCGTGGCCGCTGAATTCGAGCAACCCGTAGTCATCGAGGAATGCGGTGCGCAGGCCGCGTCGGGTCAGGTAGCTGTGTGCGGCGCGTCGATGATCTGTCAGCGGCAGTGCGCGGACGCCGTGAGCCATGACGCGCGCGAGGCCGGACGCGGTGGGTGGCGGCAGCAGGAACGCCGGATGTTCGACGAGAAACGCGACGTAGGTGCCGTCGGTGACGCCGCAGTAGGAACTCCAGCGCCCACAGACGATCTTCGCGGCGTCCGCCAGGAGTGTGGCCACCTGGTGCGGTTCCGGTGTCGCGCCCGCGAGGGCGATCGGCATTTCCGCCGCACACAATTCGGCGACCCCGTACTGGAAGCCGAACTCGCGCACCGTCGTCGCCGCCTCGATCAGTGACGGCGGATAGCCCCAGGGATTAGCCCATCCCCACAACCACGTCTCGGCGTCGGCGGTGCCGAGCAGGTGGACGTCGGTGCATTCGAATGACCGCTGCTCGCCGATGAATTCGAGTCGGCGTCCATCGAGATCGGCTTGCCACACGTGTGCGCCGAGCACATCTTCGAGGTGGAGCCGGTGCTCGAGCGACAGCAGCCCCGCGTCGTCGAGGAGCCTCGTCAGTGGCACAGATTCGAGCATTCGCAACAGCGTAGTCAACGCGAGTCCCGGTCTCCGGTGCCGACCGGTGTTGGTGGGGCAGGTCGAGTGCCGCGTCGATGTATCACACCCAGTGGTGCGCGACCGATGCGGCCGAGGACTGGAGGATCACTGCTGAGACAGCGATCCGGATAGGCACGCTGGTGCGGTCATCCGGTGATGACCGCACCAGCGCCGTCGGCGTGGTCAGAGCTGCGGCGCCGCGTCGGTTCCGTTGGCGCGCTTGGCCTGGATCTGGTTGTACTTGTCGACGGCCACGGCGATACCCACCGGCACGCCGACGGCGACGCTACCGACCATGCCGCCGAAAGCGGCGGTGGTGCCGGCGCCTGCCAGGCAGCCGCCGATCATGGCCGGCACGGTCAGTACAGCCGCCGACATGACGGTGGCCATGCTGCCGAGGGTGACCGCGCCGATCGGGCAGCCGACGACCATCCCCGCGAAAGCGCCTGCGGTGCCGCCGATACCGGCTGCGAGCCCGGTGTAGGGGCCTGCCTGGTGCCACGCCTGATTCATGTCAGTGAGAAAGTCGCCCTGACCGGTCGCGATGGGCGCGGCCGGAACCGTCACCGATTCGGCAGGACTGCCTGCCGCGGTGTCCAACGGTGCGCCGAGGATCGGCCGCTGGGCTGCATCCTGCACCGCGACTTGACCGTCGCGCATCGTGACCGACCCGATCGGCGTGTTGAGGACGGAAGAATTGTCCGCCGCCGCTCCGGTGAATTCGACACCGGGCATGACCTCGACGGAGACCGTGTCGGCGTCGGGTGCCTGCGCCGGATCGGCGCCTGCGGTGCCCGCAGCGATCGCAACGGCGACGGCGGTCAGTGCGGTGACTGTGGCTGCCCGAGTGGGGTATTTCATGAAAATGCTCGTTTCCATGTGGTGCGGAAGCCGTGCCGCCGTCGGCGGCCGGCCGAGGACTAAGGAGCGGGTGTGTCGATCGGCGCGGCGACGAACCCTTTGGCATGCAGCGCGTTGTACTGCTCGTTCGCGGTGGTGGCGAGCGCGGGCAGACCGGTGATTGCGGCTCCGATGGTGCCGCCGAGGCCGCCCAGGGTGAGACCGCCGAGGATGCAACCGCCGACCACACCGATCGGGGTCAGGACGCCGGCCGTGGTGAGCACGGTCAGCGTGCCGCCGGTTACCGCGCCGAGCGGGCAGCCGACGACGACGCCCGCGACCGTGCCGACCATGCGGCCGTCCGCGCTGGCGTGGTTGAACGCCTCGGTGACCGTCTCGACCGCCTTGTCGATTTCCGCATTCCGATCCACACCGCCGGTATTCGGTGTCACCTGCTCCGTACCGTGCACGGCGGCAAGGACATCGGTGTTCTCGTTGCCGAAGGAGGGCGCTGCCACCGGTGCGGGAGACTCGGTGGGTGCGGCCGCTGCCATACCGGCAGTGACGCCCGTCGCGGCGATTGCCAATACGGCAATCGCCGCTGCTCGGGAGACAGTGTTCACAGTTTCTCGTTTCTTGTTCTCGGGCTTTCTCGGTCCGGTTCGACCGAGAGATCTGCAACGGCATGCGGTGCCGTCGATCGGTACTGGGTTTGGTTCGACCAGTGCACTTTCGGTCAGGGTTCGAAGTGCGTTGTATGGGTCGGCCGCATCAACGCGAAAGTTCCGATGGTGGTGTGATCGCGTAAGTCGATGCGAAACGCCGTCCACCGCAGGGGTATCCGTGGTTCGACACGGTCAGGGCTGAATGGCGTGTCTACCAGGCGATTCCGGTAGTGGTGGCATATCTTGCGCGAAGACTGGGGTCCCGGGTTACGAGAGCCAGGTGTGGGCTATGCCACTGATCCGCTCACAGTCGGATCGCAACATGGCCACCGAGCGGGTGTTCGCCTCGCGCCGTTGGGGTGCGGACACCCTGGACAGGTGGATCGGTGCCGGTCGGCCCGGTGCCGGTCGTGGACCGTCGCGTGCCGACTTGCGTTGGGTCGTAATGGGTTTGTACCCATTCGGAGATCCGGTCACCCGTGTTCTACGTACGGCGAAATAAATTCCGCTGATCCGAACCGTCGCCGCAGAGCACGACCAGTGCTGGACTCGGACGGGCGCCGGATTGTGCCGGCGACCGGGCTCCCGTGTTCGCGTGAACGGACAGAGCGCGGGAGTCGCTATGGATTTCGTGACGGGATGAGAGACGATGAGTGCTGTCCGACGCCGGACGCTGAAGACGGTCACCGGAGTCAGTGGTGCCGTGAGTGTGTATGCGGCCGCGATAGATCCACGGCAGTCGACTGCCGCGTCTTCGATCGAGATCGCGAAGATCGCGGAGGCCAACAAGTTCGATGCCCTGTTCGCCGCCGATCTGCTCAGCTTCGGTGCGCAAGGCGCGATCGGCGCGCAGGAGCCGCTGATCTATCTGTCCGCGTTGAGTTCGGTGACCACGGACGTCGGTCTGATCGCCACCGTGACCAGCACCTTCCATCACCCATACAACCTGGCGCGACTGTTCGGAACGCTCGATCACGTGAGCAACGGTCGTGCGGCGTGGAATGTCGTCACGTCGTCGGTCGGCGAAGAGAACTACGGTGACCAGGACCTGCCGACACCGGAAGAGCGGTATGCGCGGGCAACCGAATCCCTCGAGGTGGTCAACGCGCTGTTCGACAGCTGGCACGCCGGCGCGTTGACGCCCGACGGGCATGGCGGCGTGGTCCTCGACGCGACGCGCGTGCGGCCGATCGACCATACGGGACAGTACTTCACGGTGAAAGGTCCGCTCAACATCCCGCCGCTGCCGCAGCGGCGGCCTGTGCAATTCCAGGCGGGTCAGTCGGCAGGCGGTATCGAGCTCGGCGCCCGGTTCGCCGAAGTCGTTTTCACCTCACTGCCCACGCTCGAAGATGCCATCACCTATACGAAAGCGGTGCGCGCCCGCGCGACCGAACTCGGCCGCGCCGAGGCATTGCCATTGATCATGAGTTCTTTCCATGCCACCTACGGCGCGACCGAAGATGAGGTGCGCCGATTGGTCCGCGAGGACGCCGAAGCCACCGATCTCGACGCGGGTCGAATCCGCTTGGCCGACATGTTCGGCGGCGGCATCGACCTCTCGGAACTCCCCTTGGACAAACCCATCCCACCGCACCTGCTGCCCGAGGTGACCTCGGTGAACCGCCGGCGTGGGCGCGTCGAGATCTTCACCAAGCTCGCGGCCTCGGGCCGGACCCTGCGCGAGTTGATCATCGCTTCGAAAGACACCGGACACTGGGCCGCTGCAGGCACTCCGGAGCAGCTCGCCGACGCGATCGAGGAGCGGTACCTGGCAGGAGTGCTCGACGTCATCTCGTTGGGCGGTCTCGCGGACCCACGGACCCGTGACTTCCTCACCAACGGACTGCTCCCCGAACTGCGCCGCCGAGGCATCGTCGGGAGCGACTATCTCGGCGCTACTTTCCGTGAGAATCTCGAACTTCCGCCGCTGTGACACAGTGGTCGGCGGCTGAGCGCAGATTACGTGCAGCTGTCCGACGCCGGGTCGACTGCCAGCCGGAATTCGAATCGCACCGCGCCCGGAGTCGATGCGGGGAGAACGACAGCGGCGCCCAGTCGGTCCGGCCAGGTTCGTGGCAGGAGGACGTACTGGTCATCGATGTGGGCGAGCAACACCAGCCCGTCGTAGCGGAAGCGGTAGGCCGAGCTTTCGGGACCGCATTCCACTTTCCGCATGTCGGGTCCCGAGAGATGGAGGTCCTTTTCGCTGTAGATGACAATCCCTGCGCTGGTGGGGATCTCGGCCGCCGCCTGCTGGGCTCGTGATCGCCCGACCGCCGCCGCGTAGTCGGTGGCGATCCAGAACATGCTGATGCCGATCAGGATGAACAGGATCGTCCACTCGAGGACACCCGCGGCCTCCGAACGCACCGGCATTGGATGCTGGGGTGCAGGGTGGTCGAGTCGACGCCGAAATAGTCGAAGAACCAATACACATGCGCCCAACCGAAGTAGAACAGCACCGCAGTGACCATCGTTGTCGGCGCGACGAATTGGCCGACAGACTTGGCTACTTTGCCGAAGCCGTCGAATGGCGATGTGGCCGCCGAATGTGTCGCGTGGTTTTCATCGGGTGGTGGGAGCATGCGAAGGACGGCCCGATGTGGTCGACGAACCGGTCGGGGTTCCGATGGGCCGGGTGGTGGATGTACTGGGCGTTGTTTCGTCGGGCGTGATGTCTTCGAGAGGACATCAAGTCCATTGCCGGACCCGCGCCCATCCTGGAATGCTTAGGCAGGCTAACGTATTGCTGGACAAAGGTGTCTTTTGTGAGTGCACGAAGCGACCGAAGGTTGATGAGCGACCCAAGGAGGCGGGCAGTGGTACCCGACACGCGCGAGCGGCTGATGCAACGTATCGCCGATCTGTATGCGGCTGAGCAGCAGATTCGCGACGCGCTGCCACTCGACACCGCCACCGAAGCGATTCGGCAACCCGACATGCGCCTTGCACAGATCGTGGCGGCCATCATGAGGGCCTATGCCGACCGTCCGGCACTCGGACAGCGCGCTGTCGAGCCCACGGTGGACGCGGCGTCGGGCCGTCGTTCGCTGCGATTGCTGCCCGCTTTCGAGACCGTCAGTTACGGCGAACTGTGGGAGCGGGCGGCCGCCGTGGCGAGCGCATGGCACCACGATTCCGAGCAGCCTTTGTGCACAGGTGATTTCGTGGCGATACTGGGATTCACCAGCCGCGACTACACCACGATCGATCTGGCCTGTGTGCATCTGGGCGCGGTTGTCGTCCCGCTGCAGGCGAGCGCGGCTGTCTCCCCACTGACGGCCATCATCGCGGAGACGGCCCCGCACATTCTGGCGACGACTCCGGAACATCTCGAGACCGCCGTCCACTGCATTCTGGCAAGCACATCGCCACAGCGACTGATCGTTTTCGACTACCACCCCGAAGACGACGACCAGCAAGACGCATTCGAATCCGCACGCCGACGGCTCGCGAGTGCGGGCAGCACGGTGCACATCCAAACGCTGCAGAATGTCCTCGAACAGGGGCGCGCCCTCCCGCAGGCCCCGCTCGTCGTCCCCGAGGCCGAGGACGATCCGCTGGCCTTGCTCATCTACACCTCCGGAAGCACCGGCACGCCGAAAGGCGCGATGTACACCGACCGGCTGGTCTCGGCGATGTGGCTCGGCGCGCCGCCGGTGTCCGCGATCAATCTCAACTACATGCCGATGAGCCACGTCGCGGGGCGCATGTCCCTGTTCGGGGTGCTCGCCCGTGGCGGCACCGCATACTTCGCCGCCAAGAGCGATATTTCGACGCTGTTCGATGACATCGCGCTGGCGCGACCGACGGAGCTGTTTCTCGTTCCGCGGTTGTGCGAGATGGTGTTTCAGCGCTACCAGAGCGAGATGGACCGCCGCACCGCACCGGGCATCGACCCCGCGGCGCTCGACGGCGAGGTCAAAGCGCAACTGCGGCAAGACTTCTTCGGCGGCCGCCTCATAACGGTGGTGTGCGGCAGCGCACCGCTGGCCGCGGAGATGAAGGTGTTCATCGAGTCGCTGCTCGACATGGATCTGCACGACGGTTACGGCTCGACGGAGGCGGGCGGCGGTCTCGTGATCGACAACCAGGTGCGGCGGCCACCGGTGCTCGACTACAGGCTCGTCGACGTGCCCGAACTCGGCTACTTCCATACCGATCAGCCGCATCCGCGCGGTGAATTGCTGCTGAAGACCTCGACCATGATTCCCGGGTATTACAAGCGGCCCGAGGTTACCGCGGAGGTCTTCGACGCCGACGGCTTCTACCGGACCGGTGACATTGTGGCCGAGCTCGGACCGGATGAGCTGGTCTATGTCGATCGTCGCAACAGCGTGCTGAAGCTGTCGCAGGGTGAGTTCGTGGCCGTGTCGCGTCTCGAGGCCGTCTTCGCCAATAGTCCGCTGATTCGCCAGATTTTCGTCTACGGCAGCAGCGAACGCGCCTACCTGCTTGCGGTGATCGTTCCTACTGAGGACGCACTCGCCGCCGCCGACCCGGATGCACTGAAAGTGCCACTGGCCGAGTCGCTGCAACGGATCGCCAAGGACGGCAATCTGAACTCCTACGAGATTCCACGCGATTTCCTCATCGAGACCGCACCGTTCACCACCGATAACGGCTTGCTCTCCGGCATCGGTAAGTTGTTGCGGCCCGCGCTCACCGAGCGCTACGGGGGGCGGCTCCAGCAACTGTACGCCGACCTTGCCGAAGGACAGGCGCACGAATTGCTCGCGCTGCGACGCGAGGCGGCGAACCAGCCGGTGCTCGACACCATCGGTCGTGCGGCGCGAGCGTTGCTCGGCTGCGCGACCACGGATCTGCGGCCCGACGTGCACTTCACCGATCTCGGTGGCGATTCCCTTGCTGCACTGTCCTTTTCGAATCTGCTGCAGGAGATCCTCGGCCTGGAGGTGCCGGTCGGCGTTATCCTCAGCCCGGCCAACGATCTCTATGAGCTGGCGGTGTACATCGAGACAGCGAAGAACTCCGCGGCCGAACGTCCGACGTTCGCTGCTGTGCACGGTTCCGGGGCCGACCGAGCCCGAGCCCGTGACCTCACACTGAACAAGTTCATCGACGTCCGAACCCTCACTGCGGCACGGGATCTCCCGCGCGCCGCGGCCGCCCGCACGGTTCTGCTGACCGGGGCGAACGGGTATCTGGGTCGGTTTCTTTGCCTCGAATGGTTGGAACGTCTGGATCGAACCGGCGGCACGCTGATCTGTCTCGTCCGGGGGCGGGACGCGGCGGCGGCGAGTGCACGGCTCGAAGAGGCGTTCGACAGCGGCGACGCCGGACTGCTCGGGCATTTTCGGGATTTGGCGAGCCGGAACCTGGAGGTTCTCGCAGGCGACATCGGAGAACCGAACCTGGGCTTGGACGATGCGACGTGGCATCGTCTCGCGGACAGCGTCGACCTGATCGTGCATCCAGCCGCCCTGGTGAATCATGTGTTGCCCTACAGTCAGTTGTTCGGACCCAACGTCGTCGGCACCGCGGAACTCATTCGCCTCGCGATCACCACACGGCTCAAGCCCGTCAACTATCTCTCGACCGTCGCGGTGACCGCTCAGATCCCACCCGCGATCTTCGAGGAAGACGGCGACATCCGCGAGATCAGTCCAGTGCGAGTCGTCGACGACAGCTATGCGAACGGCTACGGCAACAGCAAATGGGCGGGCGAAGTGCTGCTGCGGGAAGCGCACGACCGTTGCGGCCTACCGGTCGCCGTTTTCCGGTCGGACATGATCCTGGCCCACAGTCGCTACGCAGGTCAGCTGAACGTGCCCGACATGTTCACGCGCTTGCTGATCAGCCTGCTTGTCACCGGCATCGCGCCGTATTCCTTCTATGAGACAGCTGCCGACGGCGTTCGGCAGCGGGCGCACTACGACGGCCTGCCTGCCGACTTCACCGCCGAGGCGATCGCCACTCTCGGCGCGCAGGCCACTGCGGGCTTCCAGACCTTCGATGTCCTGAACCCGCACGACGACGGTGTCTCGCTCGACGTATTCGTCGACTGGTTGATCGAGGCGGGTCACCCGATCCAGCGGATCGAGGACTATCGAGAGTGGTTCGCCCGCTTCGACACTGCGCTTCGAGGTCTACCCGAGTGGCAGCGGCAGGCATCGTTGTTGCCGTTGCTGCACGCCTATCGCCGGCCCAGCCTGCCCATCGATGGATCGGTGATTCCGGCCGAGGGCTTCGCCGCCGCGGTGCAGGCCACAAACATCGGCCCCGACAACGATATTCCGCACTTGTCGCAGTCGCTGATCCACAAGTACGTTTCCGACCTGCGGCAACGCGGCCTGCTCTGAGGGCGACCCGGCATCCCCCTCCGGCCGTGTGCGGTTGGCATGGAGTAACCGAAACATTGTGTGCCAGAAGATAACTGGTGCACGTTTCGGCTATCTATCGGTCATTCGGTCGCATAAATGGCAAAGGTGTGCAATCTTGTTATTGCACAACGGCATTCATAGGAAACCCGAGCTTGCCCACGGGCGTCGGCGAAGGGGGTGCGGCGAAAGTATGTCGTCGTCGAACACAGCCGGGTCCAGCGGCCATATCGCGGCGCGGCACGGCCGGGGCAGGGCATCGGCCGTGCCGTTGTGGCCGGGCATGATCTCCTCGGAGCTGCCGCAACACCTCGACATATCACAGCGGCTGGAGCCGCCACGGCGGCTCCAGCCGCCGCAGCGTGTGGACCCACGGCAGAGCCTCAGCCGTCAACGCCGCTCGCGGCGGCGCGCTGATCGCGCGCACCACGGACCGCTGCGATTCTGGTGGCTCGGCGCTTTCGCGATCGGTGGGTCATTGGCGACAGCGGCGATTGTGCTGGTCTACAGCGCCGCGGCGACCGACCCGCGTCAGTCCGCGACGGTTGTCGATCCGGTACTCGGCGGTCGGCCCGGGTGTGAGGCGACCCGGACCGAACAGCTGGTGCGCGGCAACGGTATCGGTTCGAGCGCGACCGGGCCGGAAGTGATTCTGGCGTTCCAGCACGCCTACTACGTGGAGCGTTCGGGGCAGGCGGCGCGGGCAGTCACCACACCGGACGCGGCGGTGCCGAAGATTGAGGTGATCGACGCGGGTATCGCGTCGATTCCGCCCGGCAGTCAGCACTGTGTCCTGATCGCGCCGATGAGTGATGGCCGATTCGATGTGGTGATCACCGAGAGTCGCCCCAATTCGACCGTGCGGACCTATCGACAGATCGTGACCGTGGCGGACCGCGAAGGCTCGATCGTCATCACCAAGATCGCGCCCCCTGGCTGAGCGCGGATTCAGGCGGTCGCACTCTCGTCGGCTGCGCTGCGGCCACCGCGGATCTCGACGATCGGCAGCACCAGCGCGGTCGGCGTGCCTGCGGGCACGACAGGATTCGTGGGCGCCACCGGCGAAATCTGTTGATAGGCAAGGCCTTGCGCCGGGCGGGTGTCCTGTTCGCCGTTGTTCGGCCAATAGGCCGCGGCGCGTTCGGCCTGCGCGGTGATCGTCAGCGAGGGATTGACACCGAGATTCGCCGACACCGCGGCACCGTCCACGACGCTCAGGGTCGGATAGCCGTACACCCGGTGGTAGGCGTCGATGACACCGGTTTCGCGGTCGGCGCCGATCGGTGCACCTCCCAAGAAGTGCGCGGTCAACGGGATATTGAAGATCTCGCCCCAGCTGCCGCCCGCGATGCCGCCGATCTTCTCGGCGACCCGACGGGTGACATCGTTGCCCGCCGGAATCCAGGTCGGGTTCGGTTCGCCGTGGCCCTGCTTGCTGGTCAGCTTGCGGCCGAACAGGCCGCGCTTGGTGTAGGTGGTGATGGAGTTGTCCAGGTGCTGCATCACCAGTGTGATGATGGTGCGCTCACTCCAGTTCTTCACACTCAGGAAGGTGAGCAGGGTGAGCGGGTTGCGCAACACGACGCCGAGGAACCGCAGCCAGCGCGGCATCCGGCCGCCACCGTCGACCATCAGCGTCTGCATCAGGCCCATCACATTGGAGCCCTTGCCATAGCGGACCGGCTCGATGTGCGTGTCGTGGGTGGGGTGGATGGATGAGGTGATCGCGACGCCCTTGGTGAAATCCACACCGGGGGTGACCTTCTTGGTCGCCGCTCCGACGATGGATTCGGAGTTCGTCCTGGTGAGTTCGCCGAGTCGATCGGAAAGGTCGGGCAGCACACCCTTGTCGCGCATCGCGTGCAATAGCTTCTGGGTGCCGAGGGTGCCTGCGGCCAGGACGACCTGACGCGCGGTGTAAGTCGCGAGACGCTTGCGCACCCACGCGCCGGTGCGTTCGGTCGCGACGTCCCAGGTGCCGTCCGGCAGCGGGCGCAGTTCGGTGACCGTCGTCATCGGAATCACCTGCGCGCCTGCTTTTTCCGCGAGATACAGGTAGTTCTTGACGAGTGTGTTCTTCGCTCCGTGCCGGCAGCCGGTCATGCATTCACCGCATTCGAGGCAGCCGGTACGCTCAGGACCGACACCGCCGAAATACGGGTCCGCCACGGTCTTGCCCGGCTCACCGAAGAACACGCCGACCGGAGTCTGCACGAAGGTGTCGCCGACGCCGAGATCCTCGGCCACCTCCTTGAAGATCTCGTCGGCCGGAGTCATGTGCGGATTGCGCACTACCCCGAGCATCTTCTGCGCGCGTTCGTAATACGGCGTGAGCTCGGCACGCCAGTCGGTGATGTCGCGCCATTGCGCGTCCTGGAAGAAGGGCTCCGGCGGCACATACAGCGTGTTGGCGTAGTTGAGCGACCCGCCACCGACGCCCGCGCCACCGAGGATGAGGACATTACGCAGCGGGTGGATGCGCTGGATGCCGTAGCAGCCGAGCTTGGGCGCCCACAGGAACTTCCGCAGGTCCCAACTGGTCTCGGGCAGTTTGCTATCGGCGTAGCGCTGACCGGCTTCGAGCACGCCGACCGTGTAGCCCTTCTCGATCAGCCGCAGCGCGGTCACGCTGCCGCCGAATCCTGAACCGACGATGAGTACGTCGAAATCCGTCTCTCGCTGGTCCATATGGTGCTCCTCGATCGGTGTCGCCAGTGACACCGCTAACACTACTACTGGGTAGGTTACGGCCGATTGTGGGCTGTCAGGGGGTGGATATGAGCGGGCAGTGACATTTCACAGCTGAGTTTTCCACCAGGCGACGGTGGCGGCGACGGCCTCGTCGAGGGGAGTGGGGTGCAGGCCGAGCCGCTGCTGGCTGTCGCTGGAGTCGAGCACGAACGGGTGCGCGACCTGGTAGCTCACTTCCGCGAGCTCCCGCAATTGCGCGCTGAACAGGCCCAACAGTCGGATCACGGTGATCGGCGCGGCGGACACCTTGGGTACGGTGACACTGGCGGCGGTGGCGATGGCGTCGATGAGTTGGCGCTGGGTGATCGGCGGCGCGGTCGGCGCATGCAGGAAGGTGTTCCAGACCGATTCGTCGGCGGCCGCCCGAATCATGGCGGCGGCGAGATCGGGAACGTAGGTAAAGGAGTGCGGGACGTCGAGTTTGCCGAGCGCCTGCACCTTCTTGCCGGCGAGGATGGGGGTGAAGAGTTGTTCGCCCGCCACCGAGGCGCGCACGTAAGGGCCGAGGAAGTCCGAGGCCGCGACGCTCACCGTCGGGGTGGCGTGGGCCGCCCGCGCCCGCACCAGCTGGGTCCGGACCGCGGGCTTGCCGAAATCGGCATCGCGGGGCCCAGTTTCGGTAATGGGGCCCTCGACCTTGCCGTAGGAATAGAGATTCTCGGCGAAAACGACCACGGTGTCGGCCTTTCCGGCCTCGTCCATGACCGCCTGTTCGGTGGGGGGCAGCTCGGCTTGCCATGTCTTCGCGGCGTAGCGCGAGGCGCCCACGCAGTGATAGACGGCGGTAGCGCCGTCGAATTGGCCCGAAAGCTGTTCGGGCAGTGTCACGTTCACTGCGCGCCGTTCGATAAGGTTATGCTCGGGCCCGCTGCCGGAGCGGGTGAGCAACCGCACGTGCTTACCCGCTCCGGCCAGATGCTCGGCGATGGTGGCGCCGGTCGGTCCGGCTCCGGTGACGACGTGCAGTTCGGTCATTGGCTCCCTGACTCTCTTAGAGAGCGATGCTCTCTATATTTATAAAAGAATGCGGCAGTCGCACTGCATTGTCAAGAGCATTGCTCACGGTTGTTGACAATGCTCTCTAGAAAATGCACGGTGGAGTCGTGCCGACTACTCCCCGCGCCCGCGCCCGCGCGCAAACTATGGCCGATATTGTCCGGATCGGCCGCGAACATCTGGCGACCGACGGCGCCGCCGCGCTGTCGTTGCGTGCGGTGGCGCGCGACCTCGGCGTCGTGTCCTCAGCGGTATACCGGTATGTGCGCAGCCGAGATGAGCTGCTCACCCTGCTCGTCGTCGAGGGCTACAACGCGCTGGGCGATGCGGTGGACGCGGCGCTTGCGGCAGCCCCCGAAGACCCGGCGCAGCGGCTGCGGGTGGTCGGCCGGACCGTGCGCGCCTGGGCGCTCGCCGAACCTGCATGGTATGGGCTACTTTTCGGCACGCCGGTTCCGGGCTACGACGCGCCCGCCGAACAGACCGTCTCTCCGGGAGTTCGGGTGATCGCCGCGCTGTTGCAGATCTACGGTCAGGCCTATCGCGGCGGACTGCTCACCGAGCCTTCCAAGCCTGTCACCGTATCTCCCGCGCTGGCAGCGAGTTTCGCGCAGATTCGAGTCGAGTTCGAGCTGGATGCGCCGGACTGGCTGTTCTCGCGCGGGATCACGGTATGGAGTGCGATGTTCGGTGCGGTGAGCTTCGATGTGTTCGACATGTACGGCCGCGACACGTTCGCCGATCGGTCCGAGTTGTTCGAGCTGCAGCTCGACCGGCTGGTGGAGCTGCTCGGATTCTCGTGATGGCATTTCCCCGACTCGGTGCTGGTAGGGCAGCTTCTGAGTAGTCTTCGACTCGTCGATCGATGCTTTGGAGCGTAGCCACTCACCCGCAGCTGTGGAACGGGAAACTATGGTCACCCATCGCTGGAAGCCGAATGTCTCCGTTGTCGCTGTCGCCGCGGCAATCACGCTGCTGCTCGCAGCGTGCGGGTCCGATGCGTCGAGGACATCAGGCGGTGGCAACGCCGGTCCCGACGGCATCCCGGTCGCCTACCGGGAGCCGGTGAAGCTCACGAGCAAGGACGGCGTTCTCGAAGTGCGGCTGTCGGCCCATCAGGGCACTGTCGCACTCGACACCGTCTCGAAACCTGTGTCGAACTTCTTGGTCTTCGGTTACGAGGTCATCAAGGGTGCCGCCTCGGACGGCTCGACCAAGGGCGACAATCTCTACCCGGCGCCAACGTTGCACGTCGATCCGGGCGAGCGCTTGATCGTGCACTACGACAACGATCTGCAGGACCTGACGATCGAGGACTACTACGATCCCGCTTTCACCCGAGCGGGTGAAGAAGTTCCGATCTACCCTCCTGCTCTCACCTCGTCGCCGCTCAACCTGCACACCCACGGACTCCATGTGAGCCCTGACGGCAACGTCGACAACGTCCTGCTCGACATCCCCGCCGGTAAGGGCAACGTCTACGACTACGCGGTGCCGAAGGGCATGCCCGACGGCATGTACTGGTACCACAGCCATCGCCACACGCTGACGGCTCAGCAGACCTACAAGGGTCTGGCTGGTCTACTCGAGATCGGACGGCCCGACGGCAATCTGCCGCTGGTGACACGGAATCACATTCCGATCCGCACGATGGCGCTGCAGTACAACTACGTCTTCGATCGCAAGGGCAGCGGTCACCAGTTGAACGACCCGAATCGGCCGCAGTACGTGAGCACGCTGAAGCCTCCGGAGGGATCGCAGCTTGCCGACGGCACATACCGGCCGAGTCTGGCCCCGGTGAACTTCGCGGAGACGACGAACGGCTCCCGGTATGTCACCAACTGGTACAGCGGGCCACTGTCGCCGGCCAACCACCGTGGTCAGAACCAGTTCGTACCGAGCAACCTGCAGAGCTTCATCAGCGGTCCTACGTCGCGGCCGCCCATCTCGGTCCCCACGGATCTCACGCTACCGGAGAACCAGCGCGACGTGCAGTTCACGATCAACGGGCAGTTCCAGCCCGCACTGAAGCTGAAACCGGGTCAGACCGAGATATGGGTTCTGGCGAACATCAGCGACATGGCCTATATCCCCGTCATGCTGACCGAAACGGCGACCGGCAACCATCCGAAGTTCGCGATCGTCGGGCAAGACGGCGTCCCCTTCTCCGAGGTCGACCTGCCGGTCGCCGGCGACGGCACGCGTCTGGTCATTCCGCCGGCATCGCGGTACGCGATCGCGGTCACGATGCCGAAAACCGGTGATCTGGTGCTCGGAATGCCACCCGCACCCGACGCCAGGCCCAGCACGGAGCCCGGCGTGCTCTACACGAACAACAGCACCGACCAGCCGCCCGCCGTACTGGGCACGGTGAGCGTCGACCCGTCGGTCATCAGCTACCAGGACGGCTTTTTCACCTTTCCCACCCAGAAGCTCATTCAGGTGCGGCCCGACAGTGGCGAGGGTCGGACCACACCGTTCGTGCCCGGCCAGCAACTCGATGCCTACACGTCCTTCGTGGACACGTCGGCCACTATGCCCGCCGTGCAGCGCACGCTGACGGTCTCGGGTGGCTTCGGCAACGAGAAGGCGAGCAACAGCGATCCCAAGGCTTTCACCTACCAGTTCGACGACAACACGTTTCCGAACATCCCGTTGCTCCAGCCGCGACTCAACTCGGTCGAGGAATGGTTGATTACGAACCTGAACAACGACGAGCACCCGATGCATATCCACGTCAACGACTTGCAGGTGATGGAGATCGTCGATCCTGTCGCGAAATCCGTTACCGGAGTGCAGATGTGGGGGGTGGACAACGTCAACGTTCCGGCTCCCGTGACCGACGAGAACGAGAACCCACTGGTCCCCGCTTCGGTGACGTTGCGGATGAGGTTCATCGACTACACCGGCACCTTCGTGATCCATTGCCATCGCCTCAACCACGAAGACAACGGCCTGATGGCGATCGTCAACGTGATCCCCGAAGTATCGACCTACGCGGTGGCGATCGCAGGGGCGCCGGGCCGGCCGGCGACCGTGCAGGTCTACGACGGCGACGGCGACAAGTTGGTTGCCACCGTTACTCCGTTTCCCGCCTTCATGGGCACGCCCACGGTTGCCATGGCCGACCTCAACGGCGACGCGGTGCTCGACCTCGTCGCTGGTACCGGTGCCGGCGTCGGCTCCGAGGTCGTGGCGTACAGCGGCGTCGGCGGTGCACGTTTCGGCACGGAACTGGCTCGGTTCACCCCGTTCGGGTCCGACTTCCGTGGTGGCGTCAACGTCGCGGGCGCCGATATCGATGGCAACGGTTCGGCTGACAACCTCATCGTCGGCTCGGGTCCGGGCATCGAATCGGCAGTGCGCGTGTTCTCCTCGACGCTGACCGGCCAGCCGGGCAAGGCGCCCGAGCTGTACTCGAGCTTCACGCCGTATCCCGGATCGACGGCCGGTGTCACAGTTGCTACCGGGATGGTCGAAACCTCCTCGGGCCGGGCCAGCATCGTGACGGTCCCGGGGCCCGGCGACGCCCCACGGGTGAAGACCTTCCACTACGACCTGTACACGCCGACCGCCGCCGCAGCGGCGAAAAGCACGACAGAGCCGCATGCCGGTCGTCCGGGTGAGCCGAAGACGACCTCGGATTTTCTGGCCTTCGACGAGAACTACCGTGATGGTGTCACGCTCTCGACAGGGTGGGTGGCCGGCGTCGAGGGCGGGGCGAAAAGCATCATCACGGGCATGATCGGCGGCGACGGCACGGTGCGGGTCTGGTCGAGCGGATCGCGGCTCGACGGCGAGCCCGCGATGTACACCGAGAGCCCGAACCACCACCCGGGCGCGGTTTCCTTCAGAGAGACAACGTCATTCGCCCCCTTCGTCGGCGGCACCGGGGTACAGGTGGCGACCACTAGCACGACCGCCGGCGCAGATCTGCTCGTCAGTGGGCTCGCCGGGAATGGAAGCGAGGTCCGACGGTACGGGCTGAGTCGAGCTGCTGAGGGTGCTACGACCTTGTCACCGCGGCTGTTGAACACGCTTGCCCCGATTCCCGCACCGACCGGGCCTGCACCGCTCGCCGGTCGATAGCGGGTACCCGCCCGGTCAGGGGAGGGACCAGAGCTGCCTGGTCACTACATAGAAGATGGCAACCCAGGTCAGGGTGAGTGCGGCGACAACTGCGAGGCCCTGGAGGTTCGTCTTCACGGCCGGCGCGTCCGAAGGTGGCCGCAGCCACCGCTCGAGCAGCCGGTTCACGTAGTACGGCATGGTGAAGAAACTCATGATGAAACTGGACAGCAGGTTGCCGATGAGCAGCCCCAGCCACAGCGGCATTTTCAACGGCGACAGCGCGAGGGTGAGCAGCACGACGGTCGGGTAGAGACCGACCCAGACCGCGATGGCCGTTTTGGTGTCCGACGGAGCGGGAGCGGTGTTGTCGTTCTCGTCGAAGGCGAACCAGCTGCCGAAGGAATTGTCGATGGTGCGCAACTCGAAGTCGCTGAACTTCTCGCCCTCGGCGAGGAGTTCCCGGCGCCGGTTCGAGGTGAGCCACCTGGCCAGGTTCGCAGAGGTGTCGAAACGGTAGAGCGCGGTCCATTCGTCCTGAATGCCTTCGATGGGACGGAAGAGCTCGCTGCCGCGGAAGCCTTCGAATTTGGCCTCCTCCTGGGCCAGGTGCTTCTGCCACGCAACGAAATCGGCGACGCTGTAGTGATTTACGCGGTGGGTAACGACAACTGTGACAAGCGGATCCGTAGGTCGCGTGCCGCCACTGATGACTTGCTGGGTGGCGGGGCCGTCGAAGTATTGCCTGCCCTTGTCGAGAAAGTCCTGACGGGTGGCGCTGTTTATCCAGGCCTGCAGGTGGGCAACGGTATCGAAGCGGTAGACCACGACCCATTCGGTTTGCGCGGCGGTCGGGGCGGCGATCTCGGCGCCGCGGAATCCGGCGTAACCGGAAGCCGCGGCGTTCACCTCCTGCTGCCAGGTTTTGAAGGCCTGCCCGAAACCGGCGCGTACTTTGTGGCCGATGATGACAGTCGCGGCACTATCGGTGAGTTCTCCGGCTTCCATCACGATCTCCTCACGGCTCAGCCCGCACTGAAACCGGTGTCTTCGTCGAGCCGGCGGTAGATGCGCTCCGGCGTGAACGGCAGCGCTCGATATCGGACCCCCGTCGCATCCTCGAGCGCGTTGGCGAGTGCAGGCGCCACCGGGTTGATGCAGCATTCCGCGATGCCCTTCGAATGCATCGGCCCGGCAGAATCGGTCGAGTCGACAGTGAGCACCTCGGTGCGGGGAATATCGGCATAGGTCGGGATGCGGTAATTGCGTAAGTTCGGATTGACCATGACGCCGTTTTCGTCGACGTGGAAGTTCTCGGTCAGCGCGAAGCCGATGCCCTGGGCAACGCCGCCCTCGATCTGGCCGCGTACCTGCGCCGGGTTGATGACGATTCCGGCGTCGGCGGCGTGCACGCTATAGAGGATGCGGACCTCACCTGTCACCCGGTGGACGGCGATGCGGAAGCCGTGACTGTTGAAAACCACGCTGCGCGGCGACCCGAAAGCCTTGCGCGCCTCCGTCAATCGTATGCCGCGCCGACGCGCCAGCTCGACCAGCTCGGACAGGGACACGCGGCGGCCGTCGCAGACGACCCCGTCGTCGTCCATCGAGCACGACGCGACATCGACCCGCTCATGCGCCGCGGCAAAGGCCAGGATCCGAGCGCGCAGGGCCTCGGCTGCCCGCAGTACCGCCTTCCCGGCGACGAAGAGGCCGGCGCTGGCGAACGCCCCCGTATCGAAACCCGTTCGGTCCGTGTCGGACTGCACGATGCGTATCCGCGACGGCGTGGTGCCGAGCTGGTCGGCCGCGATTTGCACGTGGGCGGTCGAGGTGCCCTCACCGAACTCGACGGTGCCGATGGCAAGCTCGTAGACGCCGTCATCACCGAGGGTCAGCCATGCCTCGGAGAGATGGTCGGTCGGGGGCGCGGTCTCGTGCAGTGAGCTGGCAGCACCCGTGCCGATGAGCCACCCGTCTCCCGGTGGCGGCGGGTCCGCGTTGCGCCGGAGGGCTGTATCGACGAGATCGATGCATTGCGAGAGGCCGTCCTCGCTGAACATGACGTCGTCGGGACCGTCGTCGAGCGCGATCAGGGCGTCACCGGGACGCACGATGTTGCGCCGCCGTAACTCGAAAGGATCCATGGCGAGCGCGATCGCCAGCTCGTTCACAGCCGACTCGACCGCGAACGCGGGCTGGGTCATCCCGTAGCCACGCAGTGCGCCGCTGGGCACAGTGTTGGTGTAAACCGAATAGGCGTCGAACTTCTTGTTGGGGCAGCGATAGATCGCCATGGCGGCCCCACCCGCGAACAGGGTCTCGCCACCGTGGTTGCCATAGGCGCCCGTGTTCGACACATTGCGGACCTGGAACGCGGTGAGCGTGCCGTCGGACCGTGCGCCGAGTTTGATCGTGAGTGCCATCGGGTGTCGCGGTGACGCTGTGGTGAATTCCTCCTCCCGGGTGAACTCGAGACAAACGGGCCGCCCGGTGTCCAAGGCGGCGAGGGCGACCAGATCCTCGGAAATAACCTCTTGCTTGCCGCCGAACCCACCGCCGACCCGCTTGCTGAACACGCGCAGCTGATCGGGACGGAGGTCGAAGAGATAGGCGAGCTTGCCTTTGGCGATCGACGGGGACTGCGAACTGGTGCGCACGTGCAGGCGACTGTCGTTCATCCATGCGATCGATCCGTGTGTCTCGAGATGCGCATGCTGCACGCGCGGTGAAAAGTATGTGCCCTCGTGGATCAGATCGGCCTCGGCGAACCCCGCCTCGACGTCACCGATGTGCCCGTGGATCTCCAGCAGGATGTTGTGCTCGGGATCTTGCATGAACGGATCGCTCGAGCCGTGCAGTGGGGGAGCGCCGTCGGCCATCGCCTCTTCCGGGTCGAAGACCGCAGACAGCACCTCGTACTCGACGATCACGGCGCGACAGCCCGCTTCCGCGGCTGCGACGGTGTCGGCCAGCACCGCGACCACCCGTTGACCGACGAAACGTACCGTGTTGTCGAGGATGTAGGTGTCGCTTGGATCGACGAGGTGATCGGTATGTATCGCGGTCGTGAACCTCTTGCGCGGCACATCCGCCCAGGTATACACCCGATGCACACCGGGCACCGCGAGCGCCGCGGTCTTGTCGATGGACACGATGCGGGCATGGGCGTGCGGTGAGCGCAACACCTTGAGATGCAGCATGCCGTCGATGGCCATGTCCATCGTGAACTCGGCACGGCCCGTCACCACCTCGGTGGCCGCCGGCGCGCCGACGCTCACGCCGACTGCTCGGCCCGGCCGGGCGACCTCGATCTCGGCGACGCCGTTCATCGCATCTTCGATCGCCCGGTAGCCGGTGCAACGGCAGAGGTTCCCTTTCAGTGCGCGGGGCAGGTCTGCTTTCTGGGCGTCGGTGAGCGCCACTGCGGTCATGATCATGCCCGCGGTGCAAAAGCCGCACTGGAAGCCTGGGGCGTCGCGGAACTGCCGTTGCATCGGGTGCAGGTCCTCCGGCGAACCGAGGCCTTCGATCGTCGTGACCGCACACCCGTCCGCACGAAACGCGGGCGTGATGCAGCTGTGCACCGGAATGTTGTCGAGCCACACCGTGCACGCACCGCAATCGCCTGCGTCACAACCTTTCTTGACGCCGCGGTAGCCGAGCGAGCGCACGAATGTGCGCAGGCATTGACCAGGGTTCGGCTCGTCGTCGAAGGTGGTTCCGTTCACGGTGTATGTCATGCCCGGCATCCTTCGGCGAGTTCGACGCGGATCTCCTCCGCGAAGTGCCGGGCCAGGTGGTGACGATGGTCGGGCGTGCCGTTCGGGTCGCTGAACCACAGGTCTTCGGGTATCGCATCGATGCACTGCCGCAGTTCCTCGGCGTCGGGCATGGTGTCGAAGGTCAGGCGCACCGGACGGGTGGTGCCTGCCGTGATGGTCAGCAGCAGGTCGGCGGTGCCGGGTGCCTGGGTGGCGATCATGAACAGCGTCGAGCGACCCAGGTGCGTGAGGGTGAAGCGCCGGTGCGTGTGCCGCTTGCGAAGCGCGCTGACCGGGATGTCGATGTGCCGCAAAATCTCGCCGGGGGCGAGGATGTTGCGGTGGTCGCCCGTGACGAAGGCGGCCGCGTCGACGGTGCGTTCGGACCCGTCCGCAGCCCACACTGTGTACATGGCTTCGAGCGCGACCGTCATGGTGATCATCGGGCCTGCGGGCAGCGACATACAGATGTTGCCACCCACAGTCGCCGCATTCCAGATCTTGAACGACGACAGGAACGCCTCGCAGCTGGTGGCGAACAGCGAGCCCGCGCGCCAGTCGCTCGGCGGCACGAAGGCCGCCAGCTCACCGATGGTGCACGTCGCGCCGATCTCGAGCCCGGCATCGCTGGGCACCAAACTGTCCCAACCAAGTGCGGTGAGATCGACGAGACGCCGCAGCTGCGGCTGCTCGGTGGAGAACAACCATGTTCCGCCGGCGAGCCACGCGTCACCCTCGCGCCAACCCGAACCCGGTCGGTCCGGAGGGCGCCGAACGATGTCGGTGATCGTGTTGAGATCCATAGCGCTGCTCCCTCGAAGAAGGTGCCGTGCTGCCACTCGCCCGCGAGTTCGATCGTGCCGCTATTCGCCCTGTCGGGCGCGTCGCCGTTCACGTGTTCGCCTGGCGTCAACTTACCCGATCTACCAGCACCGACTCAGGAAAATGCCGTTGTAGTACCAGGGGTTGTGCTACCGCGACTCGGACCTCACGGTCGAGCAGCAGCCAGCGCTGTCGCGACATGTCGGTGCGACACCGTTGGCATTCGACCGGTGCAGACCTGCACCCGGGGCTCGCACCATCGGCCCCGCAAGACCTCCGACCGGGTTGGTCGGGTTCGCGGGGCTATCGGTGTCCTGGTCGCAGCGATCTGCGGATCATCGCTGGGCCGCAGTGCGGGGGAGTTGACGCTTGCCCCCGAGCACCTCGGCGATCAGTGCGTCATAACCAAGGCGGATTTCTTCGAGGCGATTGCGAGCTCGGCGCGCCCGCGTATCGTGCTCCGGTAGCGCGCGGGTGGCGTGTTCGGCCTGTACGAGCCGCTCCGCGAGTCGGTCGACAACGGGCCCGAGTCCTTCGGTGTGCATGGTCGGACCGGTGTGCGCGGTGGGCACGTTTCGGCTTACCCACAGGTCGATCGCGCGCATCAGGGTGGATCGGTGGGTGTCGATTTCGGCTGTGCGCGTGGGCTCGTCGATGCGTCGGCGGTGCAGGCTGCCCGCGTGACTCGCCGACACTGCGAGTGGGTGGTTGTTCGACCGGTCGTCCTGGATTGCGTCCAGAAGTTCATCGGCGCTCGGTAGTAGTCCAGGCCTGCCTGCCGCCGTTGCCATCTGTGGCTGCCGAAACTGTTGTGCGTCATGGATAGTCATCTGTGCTCCGCTCGCAGACGCCGCTCTGAACAGGCGTCGCCGTGTAGGGATCCGATCCATGCCCTTAGTCGTCGTCCAGGTCGGCCGACATGAATGCGGCGGCCGCCAGCCAGCGATCACACGGCAGCGTGTGTTCGGCGGCCAGGATCGCTCGTGCGGTGAGGTCGTTCAGGTACGGTTCGGTGCCGTCCGGCCGGCAGCAGTGATGGCCGGCGGCGATCCGCTTCCCGGCTGCCGGCGCGGTTCCGGAGACGGGCTTGCGGGCTGAAATGGGTTGCGGTGCTGGGGCTTTCCTGCGCATCTCATCGTCGGCGATCGGTCTGGTCGTCATCAGCCGATGCCCCTCTCCGGGTTGCGGGGACTGCGAGCGATGACACCCGCTGCCTCGGCGTTCCATGATATCGTGAATGTGTTAAATGTACCGTGATTATCACGCTTCAGGAAGTGGAGTGGCGATATCGGTGCCGTTGAATATGTTGGGGGCCATGGCTACGCGACTGCGGACCGCACGAAAACTGTTGTTGGGACGCGAGATCGAGCACATGATCAAGACCGCTGGCATCAGTCAGGCCGACGCGGGGAAGATCATCGAGGTAGGCCAGAGCCGAATCAATGGGCTCATCAATGGCATTGGCACGATCTCGGTCGGCGATCTCGAAAAGTTGGCGGGCGGGCTGGGTTTCGGCGACGCGCGCTACGTCGACACCCTGCTCGAGCTCAGGCGTGACAATCATCGCCGCGGCTACTGGAGCACCAGCCATCGACGCGCGTACAGCGAAGAGCTACGACTACTTGTCGATCTGGAGGCGCACGCCGATCTGCTACGCACGGCCGAGTCGGAGATCATGCCCGGCCTCGTGCAATGCGAGTCCTACATTCGTGCTCTGCACAAGCCTGAGATCCCCGGCGCGGGCGAGGCCGATGGCAGCACCGTCGAAGACTCGGTACAGGCGCGACTGGCCCGGCAGGAAGTCCTGGTCAAACGTAATCCGCCCGAGTTCCGCGCGATTCTGTCCGAGTCCTGCCTGCGTCGCGAATACGGTGACCGCACCGTCATGCTCGATCAGCTCGAGCACCTGCACGAGCTGTCTCGACGACCGAACATCCTTATCCAGGTGCTGCCGTTCGCGATCCCGACCAACGGTGCGGGCATGGAGGACCGGTACACGTTGATCCGAGTGCCTTCGCCCGGTGCCGCGGGAGACCTCGAGATGGCCATCGATGAACTGCAAGGCGACATCCGCTACATCGATGAAAAACCCGCCGTCGCGCGCCGCGAGACCGTGTGGTCGCGGCTGAGCGCCGCCGCACTCAGCGCCGAGGATTCACGGCAGTTCATGGAACACGTCGCCCGCTCTTTTCGTCGCAGAACAGCCAATCGCTCGTAGCCGCACGAACAGGAGCCCTCATGGCCACCAACGACTTCGAGTCCCGCGAGATCGACCCGCGTGTGCCGTCGGCCGCCCGCCTCTACCACTACTACCTGACCGGCGAACCGGTCTTCGATGCCGACAAGCTGTTCGCCGAACGGGTTTTCGCGCGCTTCTCCCACCTCGACACCTGGGCGCACCACAATCGCGAGTTCCTCGGGCGCGCTGCGCGATTCATGGTCGAGCAGGGTATTCGGCAGTTTCTCGACATCGGCTCCGGCCTGCCGACCGGCGGCAACACCCACGATATCGCCCGCGAGTCCGCTCCCGACGCGCGTGTCGTCTATGTCGACAACGACCTGGAAGCGGTCAACCGCGCCCATGACCTGCTGCTGCAGCAGCACGCGCTCGAGACGACGGCCATCGTCGAAGCCGACCTGCGCCACCCCGACGTGATCCTCGATCACGCGGACACCCGCCGTCTCATCGACTTCGACCAGCCGGTCGGCTTGCTGGTCGTGAGCGTGTGGCCCTTCGTGGCGGAGTCCGAACGGCCGCTGGAGTTGATGGCTCGATTGCGCGACCGGCTGCAGTCGGGCAGCTACGCGGCCATGACCCATGTGTCGCTGGAGGACGCGGGCACCGAGATACAGCGGCAGATAGCCTCGGCCGCCGAGCTGTACGACGAAACCTCGGATCCGGTCACGCTGCGCAGTCGCGCGCAGTTCGCGGCGCTCTTCGACGGCTTCGAACTGGTCGAGCCCGGCATCGTCTACGCCCCGGACTGGCGACCGGACCTAGCCGTCGATGTCGATCATCCGGCGCGGCCGTGTAACTTCGCCGCCGTCGGCTATACGCCGTAACACGGGGCGGGCAAGGACTCGTGAGTCTCTGTGCCGCCCCAGCTTTACCCCGTAGAAAGGAACGACAATGGAGCCGACCTTCACTATTGGCGAATTCATCAAGGCTGCGGCCAGTTCACCCAACCAGAACTGCGTCCGAGTTGCCCGCCGGGACGGCTGGACCGCCGTCTGGGACGACAAACTGGCCGCCGAGCACGCCAGCCTGGATACGGCCCTGCCCGGCGAGCAGCTGCTGTATTTCACCGACCAGCAGTTCGACGCTTTTCAGGAGGGCCTACGTGCCGGGCGAGCTGACCTGTACTTGACCACGCGACACGACGACGGCGTCTACGTATTCAGTGCGGATGCTGCCGCACCACAGCCGGTCGACGGCGTGGAACTGCACTTCAGCGTGGCGGAGGTCGAGGCATTCCGTTCGGGAGTGCTCAATCGGGAATTCGAGCGGACCCGGTTGAGCTGACGCCGTGCCGACGTGTCACTCGGGCGACCGCGGTGCGGTTGCCCGAGTCACTGTCGTAACGACATGTGCGCCGCCGTTTTTGGGAACGCTTTTGCTGCCATTGAGTCAGTTGGGCAATATGCTTCTCGTCATGCCATTGACTGCCAAGCAGCGAGCCACGCTCGGCCTCATCTGCGATACCTTCACACCGGGAGACGGGGCCGAGTTGCCGTCCGCGACGCAGATAGGCGCGGTCGATGTCGTCGAGCAGTTGCTCGAGCGCAATCCGAGCGCGGCCGACGGGAAGGCTTTCGACCTGCTGCTGAATGCCTGGGATTCCCGCACGTTCGGTCTGCTCACTGGCCGCGGCGCGCGCCGCTTCTCCTCGCTGACGCCGCAGGACCGTGAGCAGGCACTGCTCGGCCTCGGTAGCTCCCGTATCGCTCGTAAGCGCGCGTTGTTCCAGGCGCTGAAGTCCGCGGCAGTCACGGCCTACTACGTGGCCTCCGGGCCGACGGGCATCCATCCTGCCTGGGAGCGAATGGGATTCACGCCGCCGCCGGGACCGCTGCCCGACGCGCCCGCCCCAGGATTGCGGCCGGTGCAGCCGACCGAGGACACCACCTTGGATTGCGACGTCGTGGTGATCGGGTCCGGCGCAGGCGGCGGGACCGCGGCCGGGGTGCTTGCCGCGGCCGGTCTGGCAGTGGTGGTCGTCGAACGCGGCGGCTATTACGACGACGCGAACTTCGGTTCCGGTGAGCTCGACGGATTGCTGCGTTTGTACGCTCCCGGTCCGGCCACCACTGCCGAGGGGCAACTCGGTCTCGTGGCAGGCACCTGCCTCGGTGGCGGTACCGTCGTCAACTGGACCACGTCGTTCCGCACACCCGACTCGGTGCGCGACGAATGGGCGAGCCTGGGCGCCAAGCAGTTTGCCGCCGACGAGTTCACCGAGGCGCTGGACGCGGTGGAGCGCAGGATCTCGGTGAATCGCGACCATTCCGCCATCTCCGCCCGCGACACGGTGCTGGAGCGCGGTGCGACCGAGCTCGGATGGCATATCGATGCGATGCCGCGCAATGTCCGCAATTGTGATGCTGGAATCGAGTGCGGTCGTTGCGGGTTCGGCTGCCGGATCGGCGCCAAACAATCTGTCGCGAAGACGTGGCTTGCCGACGCCGCCGAAAACGGCGCGCGAATCCTGATCGGCACCGATGTGCGAAAGATCGTAGTGAACAGTGATTCCGCGGCCGGTGTCGAAGCCGTCACCACCGACGGAAAGTCGATCACCATCAGGTCCCGCGCTGTTGTCGTTGCCGCGGGCGCGATTCAGACACCTGCGCTGCTGGGCAGATCCGGCATCACCGGCAAGAATATCGGCCGATACCTGCGTTTGCACCCGGCCACCGCGGTGTTCGGGACGTTCGACGAAGAGATACGGCCGTGGGAAGGCGGCATGCAGACCCGCTACTCGACGCAGCATGCCGACCTGGACGGCGCGGGTTACGGCGTCATCTACGAGACCGGGCCCATGACACCGGCCATGTCGGTGGGGTTCATGAATTGGAGTGGTGGCACTCAGCATCGCGATGCCATGCTGAATCTCGCGCACACCGTCGCAGTGGGGGTCATCACGCGCGACCGTGACCACGGCCAGGTGTCGACCGATCGCGATGGCGAAGCAGTGGTCCGGTACCGATTGTCGGAGTACGACAAGAAACACATGCACGCCGGAATTGAAGGCGCGGCAAGGCTTCTAGAAGCTGCGGGAGCGCGGCGAATCTCCTCGGGACATCAGGCGGGGCCGGCATACGAGCCGGGGGTGCACGGTTCCTACGACGAATTCGTCGCCCAGTGCCACAGTGCGGGCTACGACCCCGGTCGGTGCGCGATGGGCGCGCTGCACATCATGGGCTCGGCCAGGATGGGTGGATCCGCGGCGGATTCGGCCACCGACCCCGATGGTGTGGTGTGGGGTTACTCGAATCTCGTTGTCGCGGACGGATCCTGCTTTCCCACCGCATCCGGCGTGAATCCGATGGTGTCGATCGAAGCCATCGCCTACATGAACGCCACCCGGCTCGCTGCGCGCTTGCGTTAACGGAGCGGCTCGGGCTCGCGCGCCGCCTTCGCATCGAAATCCTCACGTGCGGTGAGGATTTCGATGTGGTGCTGCTGCGACCACATGCCCATGGCGTGGCTGAGTTCGCCGAGGCTGGCGCCGAGTTCGGTGAGCGAATACTCCACACGGGGCGGGACTGTCGGATACACGTCGCGGCGGACGAGGCCGTCGCGTTCCAGACCGCGCAAGGTCTTGGTGAGCATCTTCTGGGTAATGCCGTCGAGACGGCGACGCAGGTCGTTGAACCGTACGGGGCCCTCGCTCTTGCGCAGTACGCCGAGCACCAGCAGCACCCATTTGTCCGCGAGGACGCTGAGCACATCCCGCGCCGGGCAGTGCCGGAGGTAGCTTTCGACCAGGTTCGGGGAGGGTTCCCAGTCCCAGGTGGTTTCCATTGGGTACCTCGGTATCGAAAAGGTGCCTTCTTCCCAATTGATACTAGACCGCGTGAGAATCATGGGCATGCTGGCAATTACACAGAAGACATACGGCGGTCCCGAAGTTCTCGAGACGGTGGAGGTCGATCGGCCTCGACCAGGGGCGGGCGAGGTGCTGGTCCGGGTGGCCGCGACCGCGGTGAACGCGGCGGACTGGAAGGTGCGGTCGGGGTTGATCCGCGAACTCGGAGATCCGCCGTTCACTCTTGGCTTCGATGTGTCCGGAGTCGTCGAAGAGCTCGGTCCAGGCACGACGCGATTCCAGCTCGGCGCCGAGGTGCACGGCATGGTGTTGGGTCGATTCGGCGCGTACGCCGAATATGTAGTCGTACAGGAGGTTGCCCTCGCTGCCAAACCGGCGACCCTCGATCATGTGCGCGCGGCGGCATTGCCGACCGCCGCGCTTACGGCCTGGCAGGCCCTCGCGGATCTCCGCCCGGGCCAGCGGGTGCTCGTGCACGCGGCTGCGGGTGGGGTCGGCCATCTTGCGGTACAGATAGCCAAATCCCGCGGCGCGCATGTGGTCGGCACCGCCCGCGGCAGCAACCACGAATTCCTCAGCGACATCGGGGCAGACGAGCTGATCGACTACACCACAACCGATTTCGCCACTGCAGTGCAGAACATCGACGTAGTGCTCGATCTCGTCGGCGGGGAATACGGCTCGCGCTCACTGCCGGTGCTGGCTCCGGGTGGTCGCCTCATCGATGCGCAGGGCGACGATGCCGAAGCCGACCCTCGGTATCGCCGCCACTATGTCGTGCCGTCGGGCACCGGTCTGGAGGAGATCACGGCGGCCGTCGAACGTGGCGAACTCCGCGTCGAGATAGACCAGGTGATGAGCCTGTCGGAGGTCGCAAAAGCTCATCAACTCAGCGAGTCCGGCCGGGTCCGGGGAAAGATCGTCTTGATCCCGTGGAACCCGCCACGCTGAGCCTGCGCGCGGCACCCACAGGTGTCAGGTGGTGACGACGAGTTTTCCGGTGGCGCGGTCCGATTCCAGATAGGCGTGCGCCTCCTGGATCTGGTCGAGGGTGAAGACGCGGTGGAGGGGAACCTGTGCCGTACCGGAGGCGACGGTGTCCAGGAAGCTCTGCAGGACTTCCGCAGGCAGATCGCCCGCGTCGCCGCCGTAGGCCGCGAGCCGGACGCCGCGCGGGAGATAGCCGATGGGGTAGAAGTTTTCGACGGTCCACTGATTCGACAGCATGCCGGTGAAGCAGACCACGCCGTGAAATCGCGTGGCGCGCAACGTGTCGGGCAGGGTCGGCGTGCCGACGAGCTCCAGTGCGGTATCGACGCCGCCGTCGGTGAGCTCGCGCACCTGCTTCGCGATCTCACCGGTGTCGAGGAGGACATGATCGACGCCGATGGCCGTCAGCGCTGCGGCTTTGGCCGGATTGCGGGTGGTCGAGAGCACGGTCATGCCGCGCTGTTCAGCGAGAATTGCGGTGGCCATCCCCACCGAGGAGGTGCCGCCGCGGATCAGGATCGATTGGCCGCGCCGGGCGTCGAGGCCGACCGTGAGCGAGCCGTAGGCCGTCTGCAGCATTTCCGGCACCGCACCGAGCGTGGCCCAGTCCAGGTCGCTGCTGAACGGAATGACCTGTGCGACAGGGACACAGGTGTATTCCGCGTAGCCGCCGTTGTAGGTGCGCCCCATATCGCCCATCATCGCGGCGACTTGCTGCCCGGTCTCGAACTCGCCACCCGGGCAGGCCGCGACCTCGCCAACGGCTTCGATCCCGAGCACACGCGGAAAGGTCACCCCCTTGGCCAGCCCGAGCCGGGTATGCAACTCGGAACGATTGAGCCCGAATGCTCGGACGCGGATCAGCACCTGACCGCGCTGTGGAGTCGGTATCGGCAGGGTACGCAAGTGCAGCGCCTCGGGCGGTCCGGGTGCGTCCAATACCGCCGCGCGCATCGTTTCGGGTGCCTCGGTCATCTGGGCACGCTCCTCACATAGATGTTCGGCGCTATCGAACACTCCGCGGTGACCACACCATTATTGGGCGAGATAACCGCCATCGACGGGGAGGATCACGCCGGTGATGAACGATGCGGCGTCAGAGGCCAGGAAAGCGATGGCTTCGGCCACTTCGTCGGGTTCGCCGAGCCTGCCCATGGGGTGTTTGCTCGCCATATCGGAAATGTACTCGGGTCCGCCCGGCTCCTCTTCCAATGCGCGGACGCGTTCGGTGCGGATCGTGCCCGGAGCGACCGCGTTCACGCGAATCCCATTGGTCGCCCATTCGATGGCGAGATGTTTGGTGAGGCCGGAGGCGACGTATTTCGCGGGGCCGTAGGCGGCTTGTCGAGCTTGCCCTGCCAGGCCGCTGATGGACGACACGCACACGATGGCGCCGCCGCGTCCGCTGGTCGGCATTTGCTCGATGGCGTATTTGCAGGTCAGGAACATGCCGCGACCGTCTACCGCCATCACGCGGCCTCTTCGGGTCGGGCCGACATGTGGATGTTTTCGACGCCATCGACCGGACGCTGTTGTACTCCGATTCGGCGCGTCACGATCGTCGAGTCGGGAAACTCGCTTGGTCGTATGCGATCCGATGGTTTTCGGAACGATCTGTGCAATTCATCCACGGAAGTAGTTGGTGCTCACTATAATCCGGTGTCTGCCTGATCCGAGAGGTCGAAACTTACTCGCCCGTAAGGGCTGTACCGGTGCTCGTTCGAACACTAGAATTGGAGCTCGGTCTACATAACGCAGTTGGTGACAGGCGCCGGGACGTTCGGTCCGGTGTAGGAGCTCCATCGAACTGGTTGCACAGCCTTACCGATACGTCATGTTCTATAGATCGCCACCTCGATCCGGATAGCCGACTCGATTTATCGAGCGGCCCTTCTGTTATCGAATCATGCGTAGCGAACGTTGATCGCTCGAGTATTGATTGGCTTGATCCGTTGTGACACCGGCACTGATAGCCGGCCATAAATTACATGGGAGGGAGGGGGTCTGGATGACGACCGCGAATAATTCGGCATCCTTACATCATCGAGCCGGGGAAATCTTGGCGCGGTCCCGACGGATGTGCGAACCGCTATTGCGGGATTCGGTCGAGGCACTGCCTGATCCTTTGCGTCTCATGGCCGGCTATCACTTCGGCTGGTGGGACGCATCGGGGACGCCGACGCGAACCAGACCAGGGAAGGCGCTACGTCCGGCGCTGACCCTCTGTGCAGCAGCCGCGGTGGGCAGCGTGAATGCGCACGCGCTGCACGCGGCGACAGCAGTCGAGCTGGTGCACAACTTCTCCCTGCTGCATGACGACGTCATGGATGTCGACCGACTGCGGCGTGGGCGTCCCGCGGTGTGGGCGACCTGGGGGATTTCTGACGCCATCCTGCTCGGTGATTCGCTGCATGCCCAGGCGGCCAGATTGTTGGCGACGAGTCTGCCTGCGGCGATGGCGGCCGCTGCGGTTGTCGGGCTGGAGGCGGCCGTGATCGAGATGTGCCGAGGTCAGAACGAAGACTGTGCCTTCGAGTCGAGCTCGCGGATCGATGTGGACGACTACTTGCACATGGCGATGGGCAAAACGGGCGCCTTGATGGGTTGTGCGTGTGCCCTCGGCGCGATGTGCGCGGGCGCTGATGCCGCCACCATCACGGCGATGGACGAATTCGGGCGGCAACTGGGGCTGGCCTTCCAGTTCGTCGACGACGTCATCGGCATCTGGGGTGATCCGGCGCGCACCGGAAAGTCCGCGAATGATCTGGCGCGCCACAAACTGTCGCTGCCTGTCGTCGTTGCGCTTGCCATGCACAGTGGCGCGGCGGCCGAGCTGGCCGACATCTATCGGCGCGGCCCGACTTCGGCCTCGATAGACGTTATCCGCGCAACGGCTCTCATTGATCGTGTCGGTGCGAAAGAATTGACGCAGCAGCATGCTGACCAACGGGTGCGGGCGGCAATCGATGCGCTGCCCGAAAAAACCTCGGCCGATGATCTGATGGCGTTGGCTCACCTGGCGAAACGTAGAGATCGATAGACGGCGTATTAAATAGTCGACGCCTCTGCATTCGGCGGAGGTGGCGATTCTTATTGCTTCGGAGAGGATTGTCGACATTTCATTGAATACGTGAAGGATGTTGGCAAACAACACTATTCCGCGCTGTCGTAGATAATAGAATGGTCGCGTGGTCGAATTCCGCTCTCGGCCACAGGATCATGACAGGCTCCGCGCTCGGGCCGTCGAGTGTGTTCGGCCGCCGGCGAACAACCCACCACCGCGAAAAGGTGCCGCTATGGCTATTGAACCCGAAATGACCGTCACCGACGAGCCCGACGCTTCTGCTCGGCGAGTCGGACAGCACTCCCTGAGTACCGCTGCGGTCCGAAATCTGGCCACCACCACGAAGACTCCGCCGCAAATGGCCGGAATCACCTCCCGGTGGCTGGTGCGGCAACTTCCTTGGGTGGAGGATTCCGACGGCACGTACCGAGTCAACCGCCGGCTCACGGTGCGCACCGGGCAGGGGCGGGTGTCGTTCATCCAGTCCGGCGCCGACCAGGTGCGAGTCGTTCCCGAGACGCTGACGGAGATTCCCGTACTTCGCGGCTTCGATGATCCGGCACTTCGAAAGACCGGTCTGCCCGATGAGTACGAACCCGGCCTCAACGTGCGTTTCATGGGCGTCGACGACCGCGCCGTCCTGCAGTATCTGGTCACCGCGTTCGACTCGGTGGCGATCTTGGTCCCCGACGCCATCGGGATTATGGAGCACGTCGACACCGCCGCGGCGAGAAGCTGATGTCGATGCACCGGACAGTACTGCTGGCCGCGCCACGGTCGTTCTGCGCCGGCGTCGAGCGCGCGATCGAGACGGTGGAACATCTGCTTGCCGCCACCGACCGGCAGGAGCCGGTGTACGTCCGCAAGCAGATCGTGCACAACGCGCACGTGGTGAACGATCTCGCCGGCCGCGGCGCGGTTTTCGTCGAGGAGCTGGATGAGGTTCCGCGTGGCGCGACAGTGGTGTTCTCTGCGCACGGTGTTTCACCACAGGTTCGCCGACAAGCTGCGGAGCGTGGGCTGACCGTCGTCGACGCCACCTGCCCGCTGGTCACGAAGGTCCACACCGAGGCCAAACGCTTCGCCGCGCGCGGCGACACGATCGTGCTCGTCGGGCATGCTGGGCACGAAGAGGTCGAGGGGACCTTCGGGGAAGCGCCGGAATCGACGGTGGTTATCGACAGTCCCGATGATGTTGCCGCGCTGCAGATCCCGGACGGAGCGCCGATCGCCTACCTCACCCAGACCACCTTGTCGGTGGAGGAGACCGAACGCACGGTACGGGCGCTGCACGAACGCTTTCCGCAGCTCCGCCGTCCCGGCAGCGCCGACATCTGCTACGCCAGTACCAACCGACAGCATGCGGTCGAAGCGATTGCCGGACGCAGTGACCTCGTCCTGGTCGTCGGTTCTACCAATTCGTCCAACTCGCAGCGCATGGTCGAGGTGGCCGAGCGACACGGTATTCCGGCGTATCTGATCGAAGACGCTGCCGCGATCGACCCGGAGTGGCTCACGGCGGCGACGGTGATCGGTCTGTCCGCGGGGGCTTCCGCGCCGCAGCGATTGGTCGACGAGGTTATCGATGCTTTGCGCTCGCTGGGCCCGGTCACGGTCCGTGAGCACCGTACCGCCGTGGAGGACATCGCCTTCGCAGCCCCGACACCCGTTAGGCGCCGGTCATGACAGCACAGGTGCCCATTGCCGCCTCGTCCGCTGCGGTGCTCGGGCCCGGCAAGGCCGGACCATCCGGACCCGTCCCCGAGCACCTCATTGTCGACGCATTGATCGAGGAAGCGCTCGCCCTCACCCAACAGGCAGACCTCCACGAAACGGGGACGACACCGTGACCGCATCTGTGCAAATCGCTGAACCGCTCGATCTGCAGGCCATCCGCGGACAGGTCGCGCGCTCGGCGCGGCCTGGTCTCGGCGCGGGGATCTGCTCGGCCGGCTGAGGATAGCGCGAGCGCCGAGTCACGCCCGTTCGACCGGGTAGAGGTGGTGGGTGCCGCGAAAACCTTTCAGTTCTACTTCGCGCCCCTGCTCGACGACGATGTCGGGTTCGCCGTCGACGGCGTCTCTGACCGCTGCGCTGATGAGGATTTCGCCGCCGTCGGCCTGGCCGGCCACCCGCGCCGCCATCGCGACATTTCGTCCGAACAGGTCATCGCCGCGCCGGACCGATTTACCCGTGTGAATGCCGATGCGCACGCGAACCCGCTCGGTACCGATGGGTTTGACCCCGTTGCCGAGTGCACTCTGGACATCCAACCCGCACCGCACCGCCTGCTCCGGATGGGCGAAGGCGATCATGAAGCCATCCCCCTGGCTTTTCACAATGTGCCCACCGTGCTCGGTGACGAAGTTGCGGATCATCCTGTCGTGGCGGTCGAGCAGCTTGACCCAGACGCGATCACCGAGCCGCTCGTTGAGGGCGGTGGAACCTTCGATATCGGAGAACGCGATCACGACGTGGCCGTCCGGAGTCAGCTGGGCGAGGTCAGGGCGTTCGACTTGGGCCCAGCCCGCCAGTTCCTCGACCGAGCTCAGAACCGCGCCACGAAACCCCTTCTTTCGCACCAGATTCGCGGTTTCCCACACGGTCTTGACCGCCTCGCGACTACCGTTCATCCAGAGCGATCGAGAGTCGACCTTCCGCTGCAACGCCTCGAATTGGCGCCGGCTGCGGACGACTAACACCGACAACGCCACCAGACCAGCGGCTTCGAATACGATGACCGCCACCAGCACGAGTTCGATCATGATTCCCCCGGTATTCCGTCCTCGGCGACTGCAATGCTTCGCGGCAAGTGTTCCTCGTTCGTGCGGCAAACTTTGCCGGCATCGAGTAGGTGTTCGGCGGTGAGCCCCAAGGGTGACCAGGATGCTGAGGACAGCAGGTCGGCGGCTCCGGATCGGTCGAGTTGGCCCGCCCGGCGCCGCGTGTGCGGAGCCGGGCGGGCCGCTTCCCCGTGCGCCGCGTGGACGCCGCCACGTCCCACGGCGAAGTCAGCATAATCTCGTTGGCGGTGCTGGACCAGTCGACACACCCACGCTGACGCATCACATGAAGCGGCAATCGGTGCAATGGTGCACACGACGCACGATTGCAGTCGATGGAGGCCGAATCTGGATGTGCAGGAGCCCCATTCGTAGCTTTCGGTGACGGGCCAGCGCTGAGGTGGTGCCGTCTGCCTCGGTGCAGTGGATGCGGCAGCGGGCATCGTCGAGCCTGCTGGGGCAGGGGCGGCCGTTCTCGGTGGGCAAATCCCTGTCATCCGGTTGGCTGGGCCAGGGGAGGTGCATAGAGCCGTGCGGGGGCCTGTCGGGGGAGGGGAGCGGACGGATCGAGCCTGAGGCGGGAACGTTGGCGAGTTTCTGTGAGGCCAGCTGATTCGATCGTTGGTAAACAACCTCGTGCAGAAAGCGGAGTCGGGCATAGACCAGCTCATTGAAACATTACCCTACGTAGATATGCGCATCTACGCATCCTGCTCACCTCTCAACCGACACGACAACACACCATCCCGACATACCTTCACTATCACTGAACAAAAGCTGCAAAGAGGGCAGTGGCGAAAGCGGTGGCGCGCTATGTTGCCGCGGTTGCCACGATGTATCCCTTGGGATCGCGCCAGCTCTGGCCGGGATGATGGGCGAACCAATCCTCGATGTCTTCACTCATGTCGGTCAGGATCGCTTGCCGCTGGGGGTGATCGGGGGTAACGCCGTGGAAGCCGAACAATGCTTCGGCGAAGCGGATCAGCGGTGCGGCGGCATCGAAGACGAGGGCGTTGTCGGAGCGGTGGATCCGGACGGTGCCGAAGGTGTCGATCATCATCGCGGGCAGCGAGTCGGAATCGACGGTTGCGGTGAAGGCTTCGGTGGTGGTGATGCCGTAGCTGCCCGCATGGGCGGCGATCAGTTCCGCGGTGCGCGGGCAGGTGTGGGGGTGGTTCACCACGACGGTGACAGCGCCGCCCGGCCTGGTGGTGCGCCGGAACTCGGCGAGGGCGGCTCTCGGGTCGGGCACGTGGTAGAGCATGTGCCGTGCGGTGACCACGTCGAAGGTGTTGTCGTCGAAGGGGATCTGCTCGGCGTAGGCGAGCACCGCTTGCACGCCGGGGATGGCCGCGGCCGCGGCGACCATGGCGGGTGAGGTGTCGATGCCGACCAGTGGGCCGTGGTGTCCGCGTGCGGCGAGGTTTGCGAGGAATCGGGCATCGCCGCAGCCGATGTCGGCGAGGTGCTCGGTTCCGGTCAGCTCGATCGCGGCGAGCACGTCGGTGCCGGGGTCATCGGGCTTCTCGGAGTATTTCCGGTGCGTGTCGATGCGCGCCTGCAGCGGCGTCGGATCGGCGTATTCGACTTCGAGGCGGGGGCTGCTCATGGGTGGTCGTCCTTCGGTCCGGTGGCCGGCGGTGACGCTTTCCGGCGGTGAGCGTACCTCCGTGGACGGCGCTGTCGAGCGGTTTCGGCGCGGGGGCTGTCAGACGTGCTCGGAGCGTGCTGCGCTGGCGACGGGGAGTTTCATGGTGACCGGGTCGGTGATCGGTGTGGACTTCACCAGGTCGTGCAGATCGCTGGTGCCGGGGCGTTCATCGTCGAGGACAGGTTCGCCGAGGCCGATCTTCTGCTGGATGTGTTTCATCCAGGCCGGTGCCCACCAGCAGTCGTCGCCGAGGAGTTTCATGATCGCGGGGACCAGGAGCATGCGCAGGATGGTGGCGTCGATGAACAGCGCGGCGATCATGCCGTAGGCGATGTACTGCATCATCACGAGATCGGAGAAGGCGAAGGCACCGGTGACGACGAGCAGAATGAGTGCGGCGGCGGTGATGATGCGGCCGGTGTGTGCGGTGCCGGTGCGGATGGCCTCGCTGGTGCTCGCGCCCTTGGCGCGGGCCTCGACCATGCGGGAGAGCAGGAATACTTCGTAGTCGGTCGAGAGGCCGTAGATGATCGCGATGATGAGTACGAGCACCGGCGCCATGATCGGTTGTGGGGTGAAGTTGAGCAGGCCTGCGCCGTGTCCGTCGATGAAGATCCAGGTCAGGATGCCGAGGGTGGAGCCCAATCCGAGTGCGCTCATGAGTGCGGCCTTGATCGGCAGGACCAGTGATCCGAAGGTGAGGAACATCAGGATGGTGGTGATGAGCAGGACCATCGCGATCATGAAGGGCATGCGGTACAGCAGGGCGTCGATGCTGTCTTTCTCGATTGCCGGTTTGCCGCCGACCATGAGGGTTACGCCGTCGGGAATGTCCATGGCGCGCAGGTATTCGATGGTTGTGCCGCCCCTGGCGGTGTCGATGAGCGGGGCTTGTAGTCGGTAGACGCCGGGGCGCGATGGGGCAGGTGTCGGGACGCCGAATTTCTGGGCGAGGCCGGGTGCTTGGTTGGCTTGTCGCGCGACTTCGCCGACGTCGAGTGAATTGTCGGAGGTGATGATCAGCTGTAGTGGATCGGTTGCGCGGAGGTGGAACAGTTCGTCGAAGTCCTGCTGGGCGGTTCGGACCGGGTTGTCGGTGGGTAGGTATTTTTCGCTCATACCGCCGAAGACGAGGTTTTTCATCGGCAGGATCAGCAGGAAAAGTCCAATGCAGAGGGGGATGGCGATGCGTAGTGGGCGTTGCATGACCCAGCCGGTAGCGCGTCCCCAGAAGCCGTTCTCTACTTCGTCGGCGGTCTTGGTTTTGCGGAATCGTTTGAGTCCGAGCAGGTCTACGCGCGGGCCGAGGATCGCGAGGATTGCGGGCAGGATGGTGATGGCGGTGAGGGCGGCGAGCGAGACGGTCGCGATGGCGCCGTAGGCGAGGGATTTGAGGAAGCCCTGTGGGAACAGCAGCAGTCCGCCGAGGCTGGCGATGATCATGGTGGCGGAGAAGACGACGGTGCGTCCTGCGGTCATGACGGTGCGTCGGACGGCGGTGGGGGTGTCGTAGCCTTCGGCGAGTTCTTCGCGGAATCGGCTGACTATGAAGAGGCCGTAGTCGATGGCGAGGCCGAGTCCGACCATGGATACCACGCCGTTGACGAAGGAGTTGACTTCGGTGAAGTTGGTGAGGATTCGGACGACGCCGCCTGCGCCGAGCACGGTGAGGCCGCCGATGATCAGTGGTAATGCGGCGGCGACCAGGCCGCCGAAGATGAAGAACAGCAACACCGCGACGGCGGGGAGGGCGAGTTTTTCCATGCGTTTGGTGTCGGTGGTGATCGTGTCGTTGAGAGTGCCGCCGACGGCTTGCAGGCCGGCGATTTGGACCTGGACGCCGGGAAGGAGGAAGGCGTCCTTGACTTTTCGGAAGTTCCGCACCGTGTCGGTGTCGTTGTCGCCGCGGATGGCGAGTGCGGCGAAGGCTGTGGTTTTGTCCAGGGTGGCGGCCTGTACTGCGCTGAGTCCGGTTTCGGTGCGCCAGTAGGCGCCGTTGATGCCGGTGATCTCGTTGGGATGTTCGCGGGGGAGGCGGTTGAGGTGGTCGACTACCGCCGTGCTGAAGGCGGGGTCGTCGACGGTTTTGCCGGCGGGTGCGGTGAACAGCAGGATGACGTCGCCGTCGTGGTTGCGGCCGAAGGCTTCGTCGGCGAGGCGGCCTGCGCGGGCGGATTCGGAGGTGGGGTCGTCGAGTCCGCTGGAGCTGAGGTGGTCTTCGAGGCCGATGCCGTAGCCGCTGAGGGCCAGTAGTGCTGCGACGGTGATGCCGAGGACGGCGAATCGGAAGCGATGGACGAGGTTCCCCCAGCGTGCGAACATCAGCCGATTCCTTGCGTGGTGCGGCGGGTCGGCGGGGCCGACGGTGGTCTCGGGTGTGCTGCGCCGGTCGACAAGGGGCTGCATCCTTTCCGCGGGTGGACGCACGGTGTGCTTGTCATCAAAGGTACAGATGGGGCTGGTGTGCTCAGATGCTGTGTAGTTCGGCTTCGTGGAGGTCGTCGGGGAAGACGAAGCGGCGGAATGCCCAGAAGCGGAAGACCATTGCGAGCAGGACGCCGAGGATTTGGCCGGTGATGAAGTTGGCTACGGCTTGGGTGACGGGTCCGACGTGGGGCACTCTGAGGTCGAGTAGGTAGAGCGAGATGGCTTGGGGGAGCAGGGTGACGCCGATACCGAGTGCGCTGATGGCGAAGAAGAGCGCGGCTTCGTGGTGGCGTTGGCGGCCGCCTCTGGTGCGGAAGGACCATTCGCGGTTGAGGATGTAGGAGGTGATGGTGGCGATGAGTACGCCGAGAAGTCGTGCGGTGAGTGGTTTTTCGCCGAGGACGGTGAGTTTGACCGTGTAGACGACGCCGGTGTCGATGAACCAGGTGATGGCGCCGACGACGGCGAACTTCAGCAGTTCGCGATGTTGGATCGCCTTGGAGCGGTAGGGCTCTGGTATTCGATCGAGTGCGGGCTGCACGAGTGACACGCCACCGACTATAACGGCGTGTCGGTGGGTGTGCCGGGTCGTGGGTTATCGGGTGCGGTTGTCGGTGGTGAGTGGGAGGTGGGTGGGGCCGAGGATTTTGCCGAGTGTGGTGGCGAGGGTGGTGAGTTCCTCGGTGTCGAGTTTGTCGGCGAAGTGTTTGTCGATGTTGGTGAGGTAGTGGGGGGCGGATTCGCGGAGGCGGGTGCGGCCTGCGTCGGTGATCGAGACGAACGCGGATCTGGCGTCGTCGGGGTTGGTTCGGCGGCTGAGGAGGCCTGCGGTCTGCATTTCGGTGACGAGTCTGCTGACTCGGGTGCGGCTGAGGACGACGCGGTCGCCGAGGTCGGTCATGCGGAGTGGTTCGGTGCCGTCGAGTTCGAGTAGGACGTCGTACCAGGCCAGGGGTAGTCCGAAGGATTGGCGCAGGTCGGTGTCGAGTTGTGGGACGAGCTGTGCGTGCACGCGGAGTAGTGCCGACCATGCGGCGGCGGCGGCGCGGCGGTGCTTTTCGGAGTTCGTCACGTGGTGATCCTATCCATTATGTGCGCCTGCACGTTTATGGTAGTGTGTGTGCGCACGCACACAAATGTTTTGCCGAGGAAGGAAATTTTCATGACCACAGTGATCAGCCGGACCGAACTGGCCGCCGCGATCGAGGCGGGTGCGGTGACGGTGCTCGATACCCTCGGTGCCGGCTACTACGAGAAGGCGCACCTGCCCGGCGCGCTCACGCTGGTGGCATCCGAGGTGGATTCCCGTGCCGCCCAGCTGCTTCCGGATCGAGATGCGCCCGTTGTCACCTACTGCTCGAACCTGGCGTGTCAGAACAGTGAGATCGTTGCCGGGAAACTGCGTGTGCTCGGCTATACGAACGTGCGTGCCTACCGCGCCGGAATCCAGGACTGGACCGAAGCGGGTCTGCCGGTCGAGTCCGAATCCTGACCGGAGTCCAGGTCGTCGTGCGCGCCCCGACCTTGCCGATCGGCTCGGTATGGTCGAGGCGTGCCGCCTACCGTACGGGTAGCTCGTCGAGGTTGATGGCGACGGCATTCCGGGTATTGAACCAATGGCGGTGCGGCGCTGAGAGTTTCGTTCGCGTCAGCGGAAGATCCGGCCGTTCCGGAGCAAGCGATGGTATTCGGTGGTGGCGGCGGTGCGTACCTGCTGTGGGCGGATGTCGGATACGAGCTCGACGAGTCGTCCGTGTTTCATGATCGGCCGGTGTGTCCGAACTACGGGGCCATTTGGCGGATCAAGGGGAAGCAGGGGCTCTGGCTGGCGGGCTACGGTGGTGTGATGACCGCGCATCTGACGCATTGGGGAGTGTTCGAGGCTGGTAGTGACGGTGAGCGGCTGACCTCGGTGCGGCCGTGGCGCGGTGATCCGGAGCCGATGGCGTTGATCGACAATGTCGCCTCCGCGCAGCATCATCGGACGCGGATCGACCAGCCGTATGTGCGCAGGGGGTGGCTGGAGCAGGGGCCGGGGCCCGCGCGGCGTGGTGACGAGCCGTTTGTTCCGGTGTCGTGGGAGACTGCGGTGGGGTTGCTCTCGGGTGAGCTGAGTCGGGTCTATCGCGAGTACGGTGCGGAGTCGGTGTACGGCGGGTCTTATGGGTGGGCCAGTGCGGGGCGGTTTCATCACGCGCAGAGTCAGGTGCATCGGTTCCTGAACTGTCTCGGCGGGTATGTGCGGCATGTGAACAGCTACAGCCTCGGCGCGTCGAGTGTGCTGTTGCCGCATGTGATCGCCGATATGTCGGTCCTGGAAGGGCAGGCGACGGCCAAGAGTGTGCTTGCGGAGCATACGGATTTGGTGGTGGCCTTCGGCGGGTTGTCGCCGAAGAACTCGGCGGTTTCTCCGGGGGGAGTGTCACGTCACAACACGCGGATGTGGATCGGTGCGGCGCGGGCGCGGGGCTGCCGGTTCGTGTCGATCAGCCCGTTGCGTGACGATATCCCGGCCGCAGCGCAGGCCGAGTGGCTCGCGCCGCGGCCGGGCAGCGATGCGGCGCTGATGGTGGCGTTGGCGCAGGTGTTGGATGCGGAGGGGTTGGCGGACCAGGATTTCCTCGACCGGTACACCGTCGGTTATGAGCGGTTCGCCGGCTATCTGCGTGGCGAGCGCGACGGGGTCGTGAAGGGGCCGGAGTGGGCGGCGCGGATCACCGGGCTGCCTGCCGGTGAGATCCGGGCGTTGGCGCGCGATATGGCTGCGGCGCGGACGATGGTGACCGTGAGTTGGTCGCTGCAGCGTGCCGAGCACGGTGAGCAACCGCTGTGGCTGGGGGTGGTGCTGGCGGCGATGCTCGGTCAGATCGGGCTGCCTGGTGGCGGTTTCGGTCACGGCTACGGGTCGACGGCGCACGTCGGTGAGGCTGCGCGTGCCTATTCGGTGCCGAAGTTCCCGCAGGGCCGCAACGGTGTCGACACGTTCATCCCGGTCGCCAGGATCGCCGACATGCTGCTGAACCCCGGTGCGGACTACGACTACGACGGTCGGACACTGACCTACCCGGACATCAGGCTCGTGTACTGGTGCGGCGGGAATCCCTTTCACCACCATCAGGATCTGGCCAGGTTGCGCGCGGCGTTCGCGCGCCCGGAAACAGTGGTCGTGCACGATGCGTTCTGGACCGCGACCGCTCGGCATGCCGACGTGGTGCTTCCCGCGACGATGTCGATCGAACGCGACGACTACGGCGCTGGGCAGAACGATCGGGTCTTCTTTCCGATGCCCGCGCTCACCAGGCCGCACGGGCAGGCGCGTGACGATTATGCGATTTTTGCCGAGTTGGCCGAAACCCTCGGTGTCGGAGAGGAATTCACCGAGGGTCGCACGGTGCAGGAATGGTTGCGGGAGCTGTATCGGGAGTGGCAAACCCGTCGCGGTGACGAAGTCCCGGACTTCGAGATGTTCTGGGACGGCGAGCCGCTCGAGCTTCCGATACCCGATCCCGATCAGGTGATGTTCGCGCAGTTCCGTGCCGATCCGGAGCGTTTCCCGTTGACCACCCCCAGCGGGAAGATCGAGATCTTCTCCGAAACCATCGACAGTTTCGGCTATCGGGACTGTCCGGGGCATCCGGTGTGGATGGAACCGGAGGAATGGCTGGGTGGGCCGGCGGCCGCACGATTCCCGCTGCAGCTGATCGCGAATCAGCCCCGTACCAAGTTGCACAGTCAGCTCGATGTCGGCGCGCACAGTCGATCGGCGAAAATTGGTGGGCGAGAACCGGTTCGGCTGCATTCCGATGATGCGGGTGCGCGCGGTGTCGGGGACGGCGACATCGTGCGGATCTTCAACGACCGGGGCAGCTGCCTGGCGGGGGTCGTTGTCGATGACGGGGTGCGCGCCGGTGTCGCGCAGCTGTCGACGGGCGCCTGGTACGACCCCGATCCCGCGGATCCCAGCTTTTGCAGGCACGGTAACCCGAATGTGCTGACCGCAGATCGCGGTACCTCGCCGCTGAGTCAGGGCTGTACCGGTCAGCTCGCGCTCGTGGAGATCGAGCGGTTTCGAGGCACCGTGCCCGAGCTGGCCGTCGATCGCCCACCCCCGATCGTCTAGTGTGTCTCCCGCCACTTTTGGTGGGCCTGACCGGGGGTAAGGCAGTGAGGGTGGTCTCAGTGCGCTCGTCGGGTGCCGGCGTCTGTCAGGATTCGAGGATGGTGTCCAATCCCTTGCCTGCTGTCGCCCGACGGCTCGCCGCGCAACGCTGGGTCATGCGCATGGCCCCGGTGGTGTTGTGGCTGGAGCGTGTGGTGCGTCGGGTGAGCGGTGGCAAACGTGGGATCCTCGATGTTGCGGGGTTGCCGTCGATCGAGATCACCGTCATGGGCCGCAAAACCGGACTGCCACGTACGACGTCGCTGTTGTATGTGCCGCACGACGAGAACTTCCTTGTCCTGGGGTCCAATTGGGGCAGCGTGAAGCATCCGGTGTGGTCGGCGAACCTGCGCGCGGCGAGCACGGCCAGCGTGCGGACCAAGTCCGAACGGCTCGAGGTCACCGTCACCGAGATCACCGGAGCGGACCGCAAACGGGCCTGGGACCTGGCTGTGGAATTCTGGCCCGGCTATGAGATGGAGTACGAGCTCTCCGGCGGCCGCGAGTTCCGCATTTTCGAGCTCCGACGGGTCTGACAGTCGCCTGATCCGCGCGGTCACCGTTGCGAGTCGCCCGCGGGCACGGCCGGGGTGTGCCCGGACATATTTGCCCACAGCCTCCTACAGGCTGAAGTGATCGGCCCGCACTGTGTACTACCGCTTACACGGCATATCACGTTATCGGGAGTCGCCTGCACGCCGCTACTGGCGCCGACCGGTGACCCACGGATCGTTCCACCGAGCGATACCGCCTGGCGGACAGCGTTTCCGGCGACCACCGCCGTGCGTGATCATCCCAAACCCAAGCACGCGAGTGGAATCCCCTGGCGCCGTTGCGGCATCGATCGGGTGGGTGACCCCGCCCGTCGAATCGGGCGAGACGATGAGCCGGTAGGGTGCCTCGATCGCGGTCTGGTCGGGCGCCGGCACCGCGGGCGGCACGGTGGCCTCGGGCGGGCGTCGCTGTCCGTCCTTCAGCCGTGGTACCGCCAGCGGCGGTACCCGCAGTCCCAGCGTGCTCAGCGCACCCAGCACACCGGACACCGTGAACGGCAGCTCTGTTCCCTTGGGCAGCTCGAACACGACTCGCGAGTCGTCAGCCGCGCGTGTCCGCGTCACCGTCGGCTCCGGTGCTCCGGTGAACGTTGCCTCCTCGTACAGGTTCTGCACGCCGAAGCGGATGATGATGTGCGCGTCCTCGGTGACCGCGACGGGTCGCGACCCGCGCGGGTGATCGGGAGTGGGACCGGGCTGACCGCTCAGTCCGGGGATGACGAGGACTTGGTCGGGAAAGATCGCGTCCGGGTTGACGATATCGTTCGCTGCGGCGATCAGGTGATACTTGAACGGGTCACCATAGAATCGTTCGTCGAGGTCCCAGAGCGTGTCGCCGGATACCACCGTGTGAGTAAACGGGGGAGCGGGCGGAGGCAGTGCTGGGCGCGGGGGGATGACCAACGGAACACCTCTACGGAACAGGCGTGAGCTGGGGTGCGATCGGCGGTGCGGGATGTTCCGTTCACCGATCGGCCTACGGAACACCGCTACGCCCAGCGACGTCGTTCGTACTTTGCACTGCATGACAGCTTCAGGAGCCGTTATCGGTGATATTTCAGCCAGGTTGGAAGAATGCGAGCAATCTCCGGCTGGCGTCCGGCGACGTCAGGAGTTCCTGCATGCGTGCGGACATCCGGGCGGCAGCGCTGGTGCGTTCGAACATCTCGCGTTCGTATTCTTTGACGGCGGAGGGAAAGTCGTCCGGGTGCGCGGCCAGCGCGAGACCGAGCAGGGCGCCGTCGAGCAGCGCCATGTTGGCGCCCTCTCCCACCGGCGGCATCAGGTGCGCGGCATCGCCGAGCAGCGTGACGCCTGGCGTCGACGGCCAGGTCAGGCCGACCGGGAGAGTGGTGATCGACCGCGGCACGACCGTGTCGTCGCAGGCCGCGATCAGCGCGGTGAACCGTGAGTCCCAGCCGGGGAGCAGTTCGATCAGCCGCGCCCGGGCGGCGGCCGGGTCGTCGAACGGGATCCCGCTGGTAGCGAACCAGTCCTCGGCGGTGTCATAGAAGCTGAGGCCGATGCGAACGCGGCCGTCGCCGTTGCGCTGCGCCGCCAGGGATAGTCCGTTGCCGAGCACCCAGTAGTTGCCGCGCCCGACCATCGCCGCGAGGTCGGGGTGCGTGCGGTCGATGTCGGGAATGCCGACCTCGACGACGTTCTGGCCGATATGCGCCGGGCGGACGTCGGTGAGCAGCGCGCGGACCCGGGACTGCGCGCCGTCCGCGCCGACCAGCAGGTCATACGTCGCACTGCTGCCGTCGGCGAAGTGCAGCAGGCCGTTGTCGGCGGATTTGAACGCGTGCCCCCAGCGCACCACGTCTTCGGGGAGGGAATCCAGCAGCAGGTTGCGCAGATCGGCGCGGTCGACCTCGGGTCGCTCGAGCGGGGCGTCGTCGGGGGTGTCCTCCTGGAGCAGCAAGGTGCCGTCCGGCTCCAGAAGGCGCATGTCCTGCCCTTCGCCGCGGGCGATCGCGTGGAACTGGTCGATCAGGCCGGCCTCACGCAGCGCTCGCTGGCCGGAATGTATGTCGAGCATGCCGCCTTGACCACGCGCGCCGCGCGAGAGTTCACGTTCGTACACGACGGCGTCGATGCCGTTCACGTGCAACACCCTGGCGAGGGTCAGGCCGCCCAGTCCGGCTCCGACGATGGTGATGGTCATGGTCGCCTTTCGATACACTGAATTGTCCAATACACTGTATCGAAGCATGCGATGTATCGTCAGCGGCATGTTGGTGTGGGAGAGGCCGGAGCCGCCGGATCGACCGGTGCCGGCCCCATTGAGCCGGCAGCGGATCGTACGAGCGGCGATCCGGCTGGCGGACGCGGACGGGCTGGCGGCGGTGTCGCTACGTAAGGTTGCCGCCGCACTGGACGTCGGGCCGATGCGGCTGTACGGCTACATCGCCACCAAGGAGGAGTTGCTCGACCTGATGGTCGATGCGGTCTACGCCGAGATCCGGCCGGCCGGAGACGGTTGGCGAGAAGTGCTACGGTCGCTTGCCGAAACCACCCGGCAGGCCGCTCACCAGCACGAATGGCTCGCCGACCTGATCGGTGGGCGGCCCCAGCTCGGGCCGCACGCCCTAGCCAGAGGAGAGGCTGTGGTGGCCGCGATGGGCGGCGTCGACGTGGACACCGTCATGCCGGTGGTCGACGCGGTCAATGCGTACGTGATCGGCGCGGTGCGCCGGGAGATCACCGAGCAGCGCGCCGAGCGGGCCACCGGGATGGACAAGAGGCAGTGGCAGGCCGCCTTCGGGCCCTATCTGGAGCGAACCTTCGCAACTGGCCGATTCCCCGCGCTGTCCACGGTCATACGCGACGGTGCCCACCTGGACGCCGACCAAACCTTCCGCACCGGCCTCGGCTTCCTCCTCGACGGCATCCAAGCCCGCATCTCGAGCTGACACGCAGCCGAGGGACCAGACGAGCGCCGTCCGTGGCACCAACTCGGCGTTGACGCGCTGAGATGACGCGACCTCCAGCGTCCGAAGCCAGTATTCCGCGGCGGTGACACGGCCTTCTCGACAAAATCAGATGCCTTCGTCGGATGCGATCAGAACAAGGTGTCGCGCAGCGCCGGTAGCCGGAAGGCGACTCGTGCCAGGCTCATGACAACCCCTGCGACTCCTACCCCCACACCCCATCCGGCCAGCACATCGGTCGGCCAGTGCGCCCCCAGGTAGACCATCGCGATACCGATCGATACGACCAGCGTGGCACTAAGGCCCACGATCCAGCCTCGGCGCCCCGTCGGCCAGGGCAGCGCCAGATAGGCGGTGACCGCGACAGCCGCCGTCATCGCGGCCACGGTCGACGGCATCGAGAACGCACCGACCTGAACTACCGACAGATCTACCGGTGGGCGCTCCCGCTGAACCATATGCTTCAGAGCCCTGGCTGCCGACTGCGCCGCCACTACCGACACAGCAATCGTAATCCCTTGCCACCACCAACGTTTCGTGACCACAACAACCAGGCCCACCACACCGGCTGCAGCTATGACCGTGTTGCTCATCCCGGCATCCATTGCCAAACGCGTCACCGTTGTCAAAGCCGGTGTCCGATGTTGAGAAAGCCACCGCAGGATATCCATGTCCAGACTCACCGTGCACATTCTGCTCTGCCCTGCGCCCGCTGCCGGATGCGATCGACCGTGGTCGCCGGTACGGCGGTGGCGATGAGCCCCTGCCGCGAGGCAGCGGGTGGCGAATATTATTCGGACGGTGCGGCTTCGAAGGATTGCACCAGCCCGAGGCGACCTCGAAACGGTTGCCGTACTACGACGTCGCCACCAGGATCTGCTCCGACTCCGTGGGGCGCAGACCGTCGGTGCGGTCGGTGAAGTAGCGACGGTTGATGTCGCTGGGCGAAATGTGCTGGGTGGCAGCGAAACCCGCGTCCTCGGCCAGCGCCACGATCTCGTCGGGACCGAAGAAACTGATGAACGGAGTGCCCGATTCGCGAGCGCCCTGCTCGACATACCGGCGCAGCCGCTGTTCGTCGGGGCCGACGAGTTCGAGCGGCAGCATGAATGTCGTGGCCAGAGTGGAGCCGGGCGCGAGTTTCGCAATCTGGTGCAGGGTTGCGATATTCGTCTCCTTGGTGAGGTACATGGAGACGCCGGTGGATGCCACAACCGCCGGGCGGTCCGGGTCGAAACCGGCGGCTGTCAGCCGATCCCACCACGAGTCCACTTCGAAATCGACGGGGACCAGTCGTAACCAATCCGGGACGCCGTATCCGAGCTCGGTGAGGCGTTGTCGCTTCCATGCCTGGGGGCCGGGTTGGTCGATCTCGAACACCGTCAGGCGTGCGGCGAGCTCGGGCCGGCGTTGCGCGAAGGTGTCCAGTCCGGCGCCGAGCAGAACGTACTGATCCACGCCACGCTCGATCTGTTCGGCGAGGAGGTCCTCGATGAAGCGGGCCCGGGACACGATGCCTGCTCGCATCTGGCTGGTGGTCTGCGGGTCCATATCCGGGCGACTTCGCCAATCTTCCTCGGGCGATGCCAGCCGCAGACCGATCTCGTCGCGGAATACGTAAGGGGGCGAATCGATCTGCACGTGCATCGCCCGCCACAGCGCGACCCGGATCGCGGTGCTGTCCGGCGCGACCTGCTCGTTCGGTATGGCGATCACTGCTTGCCCGCCGGTACTTGCAGGCTCCAGAGCCGCCCGTCCGGGTCGCGGACGGTCATCTCCTGGGTCCCGTAGTGGGTCTGCTCGAACTCGGTGACGATATCGACTTCGCCGCCGGGGCGGTTCTGCGTGCCGGCGACCTTCAGGACCAGCTGCGTGCGCGGCTGCTGAGTCGTAGGGATCTCGGCAACGAAAACGCTGGGACCGTCACCGTTGCGGAACTGGCCCGAGTTGTGGTCGGTTTCGAACTCCACCTCGAATCCCAGCTCCTGCAGAAACTTGGCGGCCTTGCCCCAGTTGTGAGTTTCCAGGAGCACGGCCTCGATACCTTCGGTCGTCATATCAATCCTTTCCCGACGATGACTGCCGGTGGGTGTCGTCGAGGTATGCCCGCAGCGCGTCGGCTACCAGTGCCGACAATGACATTCCCGACTCGATCGACTGATATTTGACCTGCTTGATCAGCCCGATCGGCAGGTAGACGTTGAACTGCTTGACATCCTCGTCGCCCACAACGCGATGCTAGCATGCTAGCAATCTAGCCGCCAGCTTCACGGCTGAGTCCCACACGGATCTCCAGATGGGATCGGTGACTCCGTGAACCTTCGGGGAAGGGCCGTCCGTCACGTACTGGGCAGGCGGTCACCAAAGGTAAAGGCGCGCATGCGGTCTACGAATCCGTCGGCCTCGCGACATTCCACGACAGCCTGGATGCGCTACGGCCGCGTGGCTGCCTCGTGTTGTCCGTCGACTTGTGCGGGTGTCGCTCAGTTACCGCTGATAGGCGCGTCGCCGCCGATCCATCGGGCGAAGGAGCGGTCGACGGCCCCGGTGGCGAGTTGGGTTGCCAGCCACGCGTTCACGGTCGTGGCCAGTACAGGGTCGTTCTTCTTCAGCAGGAACACCTTCTGGAAGGAGTCGAACGGGCGCTCGGGGTGCAGGACCTGCAGACCGGGGTGGCTGCGGACGCGGTATCGGCCTTCGACGGAGTCGGTGACGAAGACATCCACCCGGCCCTGGTCGATTTCGTCGAAGAGGGTGAGATTGTCGTTCCACAGAGTCAGTTGGGCGTCGGGAAAGTTCTTGCGTGCGAACGATTCGTTGGTGCCACCGCGGTTCGCGATCACCCGCACGCCGGGTTGATTGATCTGCGCGATCGTGGCGTAGTCGGCGCCGCTGGTGCGCCGTGTGATCGGGGCTTTTCCGTCGATGCCGTAGGAGATCGAGAAGTCGGAGAACCCGCGGCGTGCGGGCAGGTCGGAGATTCCGCCGACCGCGACATCACACTGCTGCGGCGCGAAATCGGTTGCCAGCGTTGCCCAGGTCACCGGGATGAACCGGATCGGGCGGTGCAGCACATCGGCGAAGCCTCGGATGAGTTCGATGTCGATCCCGACGTATCCGCCTGCGCCGTCGCCCACCGAATACGGCGGGTAGTCTCCCGGCGTGCACACTCGCAATTCGTCTGCGGCGGGTAATCGGCCCGGTTCCTGTGCGGTCGCGGGGATCGCCACTGCAGCAACAGCTGTCCAACCGGCGACCAGGGCCGTGATCCGCCGAAGGCGCGCACGAGTGTGTTGTCCGAGCATCCTGAGGAGATTACCGGCTGAGGGGGTGCGGGCTCCGATCCTTGTCGGTCCGGTGCCGGGAATCTCGCCTCTCCGGCCGATACTTCCTTGCCGCTCAACTGCGCAATTGTGCGTTGAGTCGTGCGGCGCCTCGTCCACCGTGCGTCACTCTGTGATGGTCGGGGACGCGGCCAGGAGTGGGCGCACCTCGAGCCACTCGTGGATCGGCTTCCCACCCGCACCCGGAGCCGCGGACAACTCGCCGGCCAGCTCGAGCGCCCGCTCGTAGGTCTCGACGTCGATCACCATCCAGCCGGCGATCAGGTCCTTGGTCTCCGCGAACGGGCCGTTGGTGACGGCGGCCGCCCCTCGCCGTCGTAGCGGACGAACGTGCCCTCCGGGGAGAGCGCCTGACTGTCGACGAAGCCGCGCGCGGGTTCTCGACATCCCACCGCGACATTTCCTGGCGGACTCATCGGTCAACACCGGAGCGACAAATCAGACACCTCTCGACGAGACCGAAGATCACCAGCTCAGGAGCCTACTCAGCAATATTCGCTCAGGCCAGGACACTCGGCCATTTCTGGCGTTGGTCAGTGGGTACGGCTTCGTGCGGGTGGGTGAGCAGCTCGACCTGGTCGATGGTGTGAAGTTCGTTTACGAAGTCGCCGCGCGCACGGGTCGGCTTCGGTAGAGCGGTCGACTGAGATCCGCGGCCCAGACCGGGGTTCGGGCCGGCCACATGCGCAGGGCGAGTTCGGAGACATGGCGGAGGTCTTCGTGGGTGCAGCCGTTGGCGGCTTGAGTGGCGATGCCGTCGATGATGGCTGTGACGAAGTAGGCGAGGGCTTTCGGGTCGGCTTCGATCGGAAGGTCGCCCTCGGCGCGGGCGCGTTCGAGGCGGTGACACAGTGCCGCAGTGCTTGCGGTGCGCCGTGCGATGACTTCGTCCCGGATCGGGTTGGTGTCGGGGCCGCAGGCGTGTGCGTGACTGACGAGCAGGCAGCCGCGGGGTGTGTTCGGGCCTGCGGTGAGCGCGATCGTTCCGGACATCAGTGCTTCGGCGACTTCGACTGCAGTGGGGCGATTCAATGCGTGTGTCGCGAACGCGCGGGGGCCCGCGATGTAGCGGTCGAGGACTTTGCGGAAGAGGTCTTCCTTGTTGCCGAACGCGGCGTAGAGGCTGGGTCGGTTGATACCCATCGCCTCGGTCAGGTCCGAGAGTGCCGTGCCTTCGTATCCTTGACGCCAGAACACTTCCAGCGCCCGGTCGAGGGTGGCAGCGGGGTCGAACTGTCGGGGCCGTCCGCCCACCATCGCGTTACCTCCAAATTTCTATACCCTTCGGTACAGTGCCCAGTCGGCCGGATGTCCAAACCTCCCCGTATACGACCAGTCGAATGTCCGATTGACACTAGCCGACGCATGGTCTAGCTCGATCCGGATCGGCGCATCGAGCGGGTTGTCGTGATGCAGGACATAGCGTGTGGCACGGAATCGATCATCCTGTCCGCTTCCTCCGTCAGCGGAAACGTGCCGAGTCGTGGACTGCCGCAGGCCGGGCCCGGGCGGCGCAGGCCGGCGGTGGCGCTGCACTTGCTAGTTACATCAACGGTGGCAGTTGCAGTGGAGGACGTGGTGAATCTGGATACCTGCGGCGGAGTCGAGGTGCTGCACAAGGTGTCGCTGCGTGCCGAGCCCGGCCAGCTAGTCGCACTGGTCTGGTGCGAGGAAATCCACTGTGGCCCAACTGGTTTCCGGCTCTACGACGTCGACGCCGGCGCGGTGTGGTTGAACGGCACCGACGTGCGCGAACTGACTACCAGGTCGATCCGGGAGACCGTCGAACTCGTCACCCAGGACGGTCACCTGTTCCACGACACTATCCGGACCAATTTGCTGCTCGCCCGGCCGGAGGCGACCGAGGACGAACTGTCGCGTTGGACCGCGCACGGCTGCACGATCTGGTCGCGTCGCTGGCGGACGTGCTGAAAACGGTGGTCGGCGTGAGCGGCTACCGGCTCTCCGGCGGTGAGTGCCAGCGACTGACCATCGCCGGGCCGCTGCTCGAGCAGCCACGGTTGGTGATCCTGGACGAGGCGACGGCGTCGCTGGACTCGACTTCGGAAGCCGCCGTGCAGGAGGCGCTCGCGGAAGCACTGGACGGTCGGACCGCCCTGGTGATCGCACACCGCCTGTCCACGATTCGCGCGGCCGATCAGATCCTGGTGCTCGAGGACGGTCGAATCGTGGAGCGCGGTACCCACACTCAGCTGTTGGCCGCAGACGGTCGCTATGCGGAGTTGTTTCGCACCCAGTTCGCCGACGAAACCGTCACGGTCTCCGCTTGACCGATCCGCTGGTCCGGATGAGACCGATCATCCCGGGCAGCGGTGTGGGCTAGGGCGTGGATTGATCCGCGTAGCAGGTGATGTCGGTATCCGGCATGGTTCCTACGCTGAAGTATGTGTTGATCGCATGGTTTACGCAGCCGCTGAGTTCGGGCCGGAATGTCATATGGATACGGACATCCTGCAGCGTCACCATCCGCGACTCGGACATGTCCTGATGCAATCGGACGCCGTGGACATAAGGAGTTCGGGGATCTCCCGTCGCCTGCAGGATGAGCGCGGGCACAGAATTCCGGACGACAGTCGGTGGCTCGACCGGGCGAGGCCAGAAGGCGCACGGCTGGATGTTGTTCGCCAGCGCGCCGAAAACCGGCTGCGTGGCACGGGTCTCTTCGATGTTGCGCCAGTACCAGGTCGGATCAATCGGTGCCCCGACATCGCCGCAGGCGATCTGCGCAAGCACCGAATTCTCATTGTCGCGCAGCGCCTCCACGATGGCACGAAGCCGGGGTGTTCGCGATGTAGTGGGCGGACCACCCGCGGCATCGGCGATCTCCCGCACAGTGGCGGCCATCGCTTCGTTCAGCCGGAAGTTCATCAGCAATCCGTGCAGGATGAACGGAAGCCAGTGATCGTCAATGGCAAACCCATCGATGACAATCGGTTGGCGCGCGGCGATACGAACGAGCTCCTCGATCTTCGCCCGTACCTGCTGCGGAGTCGCACCGAGCCGGAACTCGTCATCCCGACCGGAAACCCAGCCGGCCCAGTCGTCCAGCGCGATCTCGTCTGCCGGACCCCAATCCTGAACCAAGCCCTCCCAATACCGGTCCGGGTCGATCGTGCTGTCGAGCACGACGCGGTCACTCCTTTCGGGGAACATCTGCGTGAACACGGCCCCGAGGTAGGTGCCATAGGACACGCCGTAGAAGTTGGCCTTCTCCTCACCCAGGGCGCCTCGCACAATGTCCATGTCACGCGCGGTGTTGCGAGTGGTGAACTGCCTCAGCTTGTTCGGATCACGAATCAGGCAGGTCGCGGCCATCCCCGCGGACTGAACGGTGTCGTGCACGAATCCCAGCGGATCCAGACCCGCCGACCGAATCATCTCGCCTACCGGCCACCCGCACCGCGGACTCCGACCGGATTCGCCGACCCCGCGCGGATCCATGCCGATCAGGTCGTAACTCGCCAAGACCTCCGGCGAGAGCACATCACCGAGCAGATCCAGACTGTCCAGCCCCTCCCCACCGGGACCGCCCGGATTGGACAGCAGAATTCCCCGCCGCTGCACCGGATCGCCGGCCTTCACCCGCGAAATTGCCACGGTCATCGTGCGATCGTCGGGATTCCCGTAGTCGAGCGGCACCAGTACATCCGCGCACTCGCCACCGGCCTTGTCGATATTCTCGACGCCGCAAGGCTTCCACTCGAGCCGCTGGTGATAGAACCGGTCCAATCCGATCGGGTGCGCGTCGTCGACCGGGTCCGCCTGGCTGTACGCCGGCACAGCCATCAGCAGGGACACCGCCACTACAGACATCGAACGCCAGAACAGGTTCACCGACAACAGACTTCGCCTCTCGATATGAGGGATCACACAGGTTGGTGCGACGTGAACCGTAGCCGATACGGGGGTTCGGTTGTGGTAACCCACACCCACTCAGGGTGAGTCGAGCACTTCGGCGCGCATCGAGTCCGTCCAGCACGCGGTCCAACCCGTAGTGGAACTTCCGCGCGCGCATCTCCGCCGGGTCCCTGTCCCAAATCGGCCTGTCGAACTCTCGGAAACTCGAGCGCCGCTTGATCTGCGGCGGGCCGACGACTTGCCCCACCGCACGAACCACGCTCCATACTGGCCGTACTGCGGCATCTTCGATGCGTGCCTGCGGTCGGCCAGATCCAGGCGCTGGGCTCCCCTCCCCGCGACCATCTCGCCCGCACCCACCTCGGAGGCCACCGCGTGACCGACACCCGCCCGCACCGCAGCGCCCGGCCGATGCTCGACGGCCGCCGCGACGACTCGCTGCGCCGCCGCCAACGCGTGCTGGCAGTCCTCAACAAGGTGGTCACCGACGGTGAACACATCAGTACATCCGCGATCGCTCGCGCAGCTGGGGTGGACCGAACCTTCCTCTACCGGCACCGTGATCTTCTGGAGAAAATCCATGTGCTGCAAGCAGATCCAGCCGCCACCGCCGACCGCGAACCTGCGGTCATCCGTGCTTCGTCGCAGGCGGACCTGCTGGCCGCCCACGAGCGAGCCGCCCGACTTGCTGCGCGCGTCCAGCAACTGGAGAAACGACTGTCCGAAGCGCTCGGCGAGCAGACCTGGCGTGAATCCGGACTCGGCGCACCCACCGACATCGACGCGCTCCACCAGCGCATCAACCAGCTCGAACAGCGAAACATCGACCTGCAGCAACAACTCGACGAACGCGACGACGATCTTGCCGCCGCTCGTGCCACCAACCGCGAAATCATGACCCGGCTCGACACATCAACCCAGCCCCGATAACAGGTTCGAGCCCGCCCCTGGCGACTCGTGGCAACCGCTCCGAAGGAGGGTCGGCCGTAATCAGTGTTACCGATCGTGTTCGCGTGCTCCTTTGCGAGTGAGCGTGAGTGAGTTCATAGAGCACGCGCCACATTCGCAAGTAGGTTCTTGAATATGGATAACGACGGACCCAGCCGGACAGCGCTCATCACCGCGTACGCCCGCGCCTATCACCAGATCGCTGACCGACCACAGATCTTCACCGACCCCCTGGCGGCACGTCTGCTCGGCGTCACCGCAGAGGAACTGGCCGAATTGGGCACGCCCACAACCAATCACCTCGGTGACGGGGTCAGCGATCGGCCCCGCCGACTGTTCTTCGCCGCACGCGCACGCTTCGCCGAGGACGCCGTGGCCGCGGCCATCGCCGCTGGTGTGCGGCAGGTCGTGATCCTCGGCGCCGGTCTGGACACCTTCGCCTATCGCAATCCGCGCCCGGACTTGCGTGTCTTCGAGGTCGACCACCCCGCCACCCAAGCGTGGAAACGCGAACGCCTTACTACCGCCGGAATCGACCGCCCTGAGACGTTGACCTTCGTGCCGGTCGATTTCGAAACCCAGACGCTGGCAGCGGGATTGGAATCCACCGGATTCAAACGGACGGACCCGGCCGTATTCGTGTGGCTCGGCGTCGTCTTCTATCTGACTCCGAACGCCGCCCACGCCACTCTCGAATACATCGCTGGTCAGGCCCAGCCGGTCGAGGTGGTCTTCGACTACCTGCAGCCCGCGAACAGCGACGAGGACCGTGCGCACCAGCAGGCACGTGCCGATCGGCTGGCCGGCGTCGGCGAACCCGTGTTCAGCTACTTCACGCCCGACGACATCGCCGCACAGCTGCGCGCCCTCGGCTTCACCGACCTCGAAGACCACTCCGCCCCCGACCTCGTCACCCGCTACCTCGACGGATCCGAAAGATTCGGAGGCGAACCGCCCCGCGCACTGCGCGCGATCCGCATACTGCGCGCGAGCCGCTGAGGATCGCCCGCCACGTCGACTTGCACCATATCTGTCGCGACGGCCAGCATCTCCGGCATCAGCCTCTGAACTGCACAAACTCAGAGAAATGCGGGAACGTACGTGGGCGGAGCCCCGGGGAATAACCCATAGGCGTAGACCGTCTTCAGCAAGGCCGCATCGCGCAGGGCGGGTAGTGCACCCTTGCGCCCGTGCCGCCGCGCGTGCTCGACCCGCGCATCGGCGGCATCGAACAACGCCTGGACCTCCGACATGAGCAATCGAATTGCCCTCGTGGAACACCTGCTGTGGCACCGATCCGAAACGCTGCCGGCAGACTGTAGGCCCCTGGCAGCCAGTATCAGTCACGTACTGCATGAACAAAGTGATCGATAGCTGGTACCCGCGCGCGGTCGAGACGGTGATCGGTCGGGTGCCGTCCCGCTCGCCCCGAAAGTCAGTGATGAATTCCTCACCGTCGGTCGGTTCCCATTGCCACGGATACGAATTCGTGAACTCACCCGTCCTGCGAATGAGCGCGAGCCGTGGCCGGATTATCGCTTCCTTCAACAATCGGGTCCGCTGCTGCCGCTCCCAACCGGTGAGCATTTCCCTATTAGATGTGTGTGTTGATGCAGGTCGAAAGGGAAACGCAGAGTGGCAGTCAGCACGCTTTCCAGCTCCTCGAGCGTGCTGCTGTCATGGACACCCGGGCCGCTCGGGTTCCCGGTCCGCTCAGTGAGCGGTTGCGCGCCAACGCCGACAGACTTCGGGGATACGCCGATGCCCATGACCGCACCCGCATCACCTTGACTGAGGACGCGCGATGAACACCGATGAGCGCGACAAGATCCGCGCCGCGATGGAACGCATCCTGTCCGGCGCCGCCGAGCGATCCAACGGTGCACTCACGATCGTCGCCCTCGCGCTGGAGGTCGATGTCCCCAGAAATGCTCTAACACAACGACATACCGACTTGAAGAACGAGTTCTACGCGCGGGTGGCCCAGCGCGGGGCGCCATCGGAGGTCGAGATCCGACTCCGAGCCACCATCGCCGCACTGAAGAAGACGATCGCGAACAAAAACGCCGAACTCACCCAACTCCGGGCCGACGTCCCCGCCCTCGTCCGGGCAGTGAATCAACTTACCTTGGAAAACCAGGCGCTGCGGGAAGCATTGGCGAACCCCGGTGCCGCGGTCATCCCAATTCGGCGAGGGATGCCACACCAAACCGAGGATTGACCGCACCGGCGGGCGACCGATATACGGCAATACCGGATGTATCCCAAATGCGAGCGTATCTCGAAACAGTGGTGCGAGGTACGGCCGCGTGCCGGAGAACCGCGGTGCCGCAGCGGTGTCGGTTAGAGGCGCGTCGCGGTCTGGACGAGGTCGGCGACGGCTTTGGATCTGCTGTGTGGTGGCCAGGCGATGACGGTTGTGACAGCCGGTGCGTCCGGGACAGGCACGATGGCATGATCGTCGCGTAGCTGGGCTCGCAGCGACTCGGGCACGACCGCGCAGGCCAGTCCGAGCGCGATCAGTTGGAACAGCTGGGTATGGTCGCGGACCTGCGGGCCGGGGCCGTCCGCATAGCTCCCATCGTGTCGAGGCCAGCGCGGCAGGGGCAGGTCCGTCAGTGCGTAGATCTCGGCTATCGATATGTGGGGTCGGTCAGCGAGGGGGTGTCCCGCGGGCAGGACGGCGACTTGGTGTTCGGTGTGTAGGTCTTCGGTGTCGAATCCAGCCATTGTGTCGTAGGGCCGGTGGAGCAGAGCAGCGTCGGCGCGGCCGTTGCGTAGCAGGCTTTCCGGCTGGCCGGGCCCGCACAACATCACCTCGACGGGAACAGCGCCAGGATCGGCGGCGTAGGCGTGCAGCAGCTTCGACAACAGTTCGCGGGAGGCTCCGGCCTTGGTGGCCAGCACCACACCGGGCTGGTCGGCAGCGGCGCGGCGGGTGCGGTGCTCGGCGGCTTCGACCGCGTCGAGGGCAGTCCGGGCCTCCCGCAGCAGCACCGACCCGGCCTCAGTTAAGGCGATTGCGCGAGTGCCGCGGTGCAGGAGAACGACTCCGAGCCGCCGTTCGAGCTGCTGGATGGCACGCGATAGTGGTGGTTGCGCCATCGCGAGCCGTTGCGCCGCCCGCCCGAAGTGCAACTCCTCGGCGACGGCGACGAAGTATCGCAGCTCCCGTGTCTCCACCAGATCATCGTATCCGCCGCTGACCGCGACCAATACCCGTGCGGTATCACCGCAGACCCAATCGGTCTTGGACGCCGCACCCGGAGCCGCAGCAGGATCGGCGGTGTGAGTGAACAGACGATTGCGCTGGTAACCGGCGCGAACAAAGGAATCGGATACGAGATCGCCGCAGGCCTGGGCGCGCTCGGCTGGCGAATCGGTGTGGGCGCGCGGGATCAACAACGCCGCGACACCGCGGTGGAGAAGCTGCGCGCGGCCGGGACCGATGCGTTCGGCGTACCGCTCGACGTGACCGACGACGCAAGTGTGGCCGCTGCGGCCGAGTTGATCGCCGACCAATCCGGAGGCCTCGACGTCCTGGTCAACAACGCCGCGATCACCGGCGGCGTGCCGCAGACGCCCACCACTGTCGATCCCGCGACCGTGCGAGCTGTCGTGGAAACCAACGTGATCGGCGTAATTCGGGTGACCAACGCGATGCTGCCGATGCTGCGCGCCTCGGCCTCGCCGCGAATTGTGAATATGTCCAGCAGCGTCGGTTCGCTTGCCCTGCAAACCACGCCCGGCATCGACATGGGCCCGGTTCCTGCTGCGTACTTGGCGTCGAAAACCTTCCTCAACGCCGTCACGGTCCAATACGTCAAGGAACTGGGCGACACCAACATCCTGATCAACTCCGGCTGTCCTGGTTTCACCGCCACCGACCTCAACGGCTTCCGCGGCGTCCGCACCCCCCAACAGGGCGCGGCGATCGCGATTCGCCTCGCGACCCTGCCCGACGACGGCCCGACCGGCGGATTCTTCGACGACGCCGGAACTGTGCCCTGGTGACGGGCATGCCGGTGCCCACCATTCCCGCTCGAGACGTCAGCGACGCGTCGCGTGTCGGAGGAGCAAGGCAATGACAAAGGCAGTCCGGTACGACGAGTTCGGCGGAATCGAGGTGCTGCGGGTCGAGGAGGTCGACCGCCCGGTGCCCGGGGACGGGCAGGTCCTGGTGCGGGTGAAAGCGGCAGGCATCAACCCCGGCGAGGCAGCCATCCGAACCGGGGCGATGGCCGACATCTTTCCCTCGACCTTTCCGTCCGGGCAGGGCAGCGATCTGGCCGGAGTTGTCGCGGAAGTCGGAGTCGGAGTCGACCGATTCTCGGTCGGCGACGAGGTAATCGGATTCTCCGAGAAGCGGGCCGCCCAGGCCGAGTTGGTCCTGGTCGACGTCGACAACCTCACACACAAACCACGCAAAGTCTCATGGGAGGTGGCGGGCGGCCTGTACGTCGCCGGCGTGACTGCATGGGGGGCAGTGCATTCCATACAACTCGAGAAGGGCGAGAGCGTCGTCATCTCCGCAGCAGCCGGAGGAGTCGGCTCGCTCGCCGTTCAGCTCGCGCGCCGTGCCGGAGCCACGGTCATCGGCCTGGCGAGCGATAGCAACCACGAGTGGCTGCAAAGCCACAGCGTGATCCCCGTCGCATACGGTGACGGCGTCACCGACCGGATCAAGGCCGCCGCACCCAACGGCATCCATGCCTTCATCGACACCCACGGCGGCGGGTACGTCGAACTGGCCCTTGCTCTTGGCGTCACGGCCGAGCGGATCGACACCATCGCCGATTTCGCAGCAGCCGCAAAACACGGAGTCAAGACCGAACCCGGAACCAACACCAGGCCAGGCGCCGAGGTACTCGCCGAACTGGCCGCCCTGATAGCCGAGGGACACCTCGAAGTCCCGATCGCCAACGTCTACCCGTTGACACACGTCCGCCAGGCTTACACCGAACTCGAAGGACGACACACCCACGGCAAAATCGTGCTCAAGCCCTAACCCGCACCAACACAATGCAGCCCGCTCCCAGAGACACTGCTCAACACAGCCCAGTCGGCCACCCTGGGGACTGCTACAACCCCGGACGGCACATCCAATATTCGGCATTACAGGACGGCCGACAACGTCGCAACGATCGGTTCGCGCACCGGATCCGGAACGTGTTCTCTCAGCGGATCACCTGCTGTCGGAGGTCCCCTTGGCTGGCGACCTGGTTGTCCCACGGCGGGTGTTAAACAACAAGCAGGGAACCGGCCTCAAGATCTCAACACGCAGACTTGACAGGGAAAAGCATCGCATCGAACACGGCGCGTTCCGGGTCCAGGTGCACGACTCCATCGGCAAGCACAAGGTGCGCCGCACCGGGCAGATCAGCCCTGTCCATGGTGTTGCATCTAACACAACATTGTTGCGTCTTGTTCGCGAAACGATCGAATCACTCAGGTAGGGCACGATTTTCGCGGCGACGCGCTAAGGTACGAAACTTCTGGACCTGTGTCGCAGCCTTCATCGTGGCAATGTGCAATGTTGCATCAAATGCAATTCATCCTGTAGACGCGTCACAGGCCCAGTTTGGTGACGGCGTTGTCTTCCAACGGGTTTGCGGTGCGGATGTAGCCGTGCACGGTACGGGGGTTGGACCAGCGGCCTTGGCGCATGATTTCGCGGTCGCTCGCGCCGCCGAGTGCGGCTTGGGTGGCGAAGCCCGCGCGCAGCGAGTGGCCGGAGAAGAGGGCGGGGTCGAGGCCGGCGCGGGCGGCGTAGCGCTTGACGAGTTCGGCGACGGCGCGCCCGGACATGGGGCGGGCGGCGATGCCGCCATGGCGGGTGATGGTGGGGAACAGGGGTTGGTCGGCGAGGGCGGTGCCGTGAAAACCGTGGCAGCGATGGATGTCCGGGGGTGTGGGTGATGTGTCGGTGAGCCAGGCTTGCAGTCCGTCGGCGCCATGGGCGGCATGGGCTTCGAGCAGGTGTATCCAGTCGGCGAAGGCGCAGACGGGGCAGGTGGGCGGGCGTTGGCCACGGGGCAGCGCGACGCGTTGTTCGCTGGTGCCGGTCGGGTCGGTTTTGGTGGTCGGCAGCTGGACGAGCAGGAGGGGTTCGCCGGTGCGGTGGTCGAGGTGTACGCGAACGTCGGTGATGCGCAGGCCGGCAAGTTCGCTGCGGCGCAATGCACCAGCGAATCCGACGAGCAGCGCGAGAGTGTCGCGGCGGCGGGCAGGTTCGGTCGGCCAGCCCGGTTCGGGTAGACCGGCCAGCAGCTGTTCGAGGGTGTGCAGCAGGACGGGGCGTTTGCGCGTGGGTTGGGAGCGCCGCGTGCGGCGAATGCCGCGCAGGGTCAGGCGAACCACGTCGGAGCGGGTGGGGGAGGGCAGTCCGTTGGCGGCGTGGACGGCGGCGATGGCGGCGGCTTTACGTTCGAGGGTGGCGGCGCTGAAAGCCCAGTGCCGGGACTCGGATTCGCTGTCACTGTGACGCAATATGGTTGGGTCGGGGTGACGCTGTGCGTCGGCGGCGGCAGCCAAATACACCGCGACGTCCAAGGCATCGGCAGGCAGGGCCTGCCTATTTTCCGCCGCGCACCAGGCGGCCCAGGCGATCCAATCGGTGCGGTAGGCGCGCAGGGTATTCGCGGATTGGGATGCCTCGAGGTATCGGCGGAGCGACCCTGCTTGGTTGTCGTCGAAGCGTTCGCGCACCAATCGGAGTGCGGCAGCGTCGATCAGGACGCTGCGGACTCCTTTGCGCAGTTCGGTCTGGACCGAGTCCGGTACCGCGACAACAGCGGTTCGATCGTCCACGAATCAGCTCCCTAGTTTTCTCGTAATTCCGTAGCAGTTTCGTTTCGTGTACGCGAACCAAACGAAAACGAAACTCCCGCACCGACAATCAATCACTCTAGTGGAGTCTGACCGCCGATAATGTTCACTTATCGGCGGTCAGACTCTCGTGTCTCGCAAGGAGACGTCCTGGGGCGACACGCATTTCGTTTCGCCTCAATACGTTGGATGGGACGAAACAAACGCTACGATTCCAGCGTGTCCACCGTATGCAACTACCCTGGCTGCCCCCGACCCATCACTCGCGGCAGCGGCCCCGGCCGACCATCGGAATACTGCGACCATCCGGAGCACACGCGATGGCGAGCCTGGCGTGAACGTCAACGGCAACAGCAGGAGTCGGACATCACGACCGCTTCCGTCACAGTGACGTCACCGGGCCCGGTGACGGTCGCTCGCTTACGCGCCGACGAGCTGCTCACCCAGTTCCGTGGACTGGCAGAACAATTGGGCACCACCCTGAACACCGCCGTTGCCGAACTGTCCACGCTGGCCGACCCCTCCATCGCGGAAGCGCAGGTCCAGGCCGTTCAGGCCGATGCGGCCCGCCGGATCGCCGAGGCCGAGATGGCAGGCGTCACCGCCGAGCAGGCCCGACGCGACGCCGAGGAAGCCAAGGCGATCGCCGACGCAGCAGCAGAAGATGCCGCTGCGGCAGCCGAGCACGCGGAAAGTCTGGTCGCCGTCGCGATTACGGCCCGCGACGACGCGCTGCGCGAGGTCGAACGCACCACCAGGCAAGCCGCCGACGATGTGTTCGCCGCGCGCAGCGCCGCAGAAGCCGAAATTCGTACCGCACGTCGCGAAGCCGCCGAGGAAATCGAGCGGATCCGGCAGGAGGCCGCCGAACAGGTGCAGCAGGCACAGCGGCGCGCCGACACCGAAATCGGACACGCCCAACGCGAATCAGCGGCGCGGGTGGCATCCGCGCAATCCGAACGCGATCTCGCCGTCCAGCGGGCCGCGGACGCCGAACGCGCGACCGAACGAGCGGAGAAGGCCGCCGCGGAACGGGTCGAAGCAGCCAACGAAGCGCGTGTGGAGTGGCGCAGGGTTCGCGCCGAACTCGATGCGACGCGCACCGAGTTGGCGGAGGCGCGCCGCACGGCAATCGCGGAGCTCACCGCGGTGCGCACGGAAGCGGCGACAGCCATCGACAAGGCATACGCCGAGACAGCCCACCGCATCCAAGCATTGGACGAAGCCCGCACCCAAACCCTGACCCGCGCCGAACGCGCTGAAGCCCAACTCGACGAGTTGCTCGCCCAGTCGCGGCGCGCGGGCGCGGCAAACCCACCCGGAGCGGAGTAGCCGAGGCGGGCGGAGCGAGGAACCAACGATGGAGCACGGGATGCGAATAGCCGATCCGGGAGACGATTTCGGCCGCTACCTGTCGGCGAAGATGCCGACGGCCGCGGCCGTGTCCGGCGTGTCGGCCGTGTACTGAGATCGGTTCAGGGGATCCATGGAACCGTGGCTGGCGCTGAGAGTGATCTTGCTGACTACCCATCCTCTGGGTGGTGGCCCGGAATCCTGAAGCTGTCAGGAAGTGCAAAGTAGCTTCGGCGGCAGCGGGTTTCGTCTAGCGCGACCGGGCGTGCGTCAGGAGTGGTCGACCGAGGATCTGATCGGGTCGTGGACGCTGGTCGGGAACGACTGCAGTTGGTGAGGAACAAGTCCAGGGCTACCCGGCTGGGCTTCGGGCTGTTCCTGAAATTCTTCGGGCTGGAGGCTCGGTTTCCGCATGGTCCGGAGGAGTTCCCGCCTTCGGTGGTGTCCTATATGGCCGAGCAGCTGAAGGTCGACCCAGCCGAGTTTGCCGCCTATCCGTGGTCGGGCCGGTCGGCGAAGTATCACCGTGAACAGATCCGAGCGGCGTACGGCTTCCGTGAGTTCAGTGTCGTCATATATGGTCGAATTCGATCAATCGAGTTCGACCAAAGGAGGAGTATGCCACCCAGGCCACTGTTCAGTCCTCCCGCCCTGGCCGTGCTGGGGCTCCTGGCGGAAAGCGCGCGACACCCGTATGAGATGCGAACCCTGTTGCGCGAGCGCGGGCTCGACCGTGCCCTCAAGCTCAAGCACGCGACGCTCTACGACCTGCTGCCCCGGCTGACGGCGGCCGGACTGGTCGAGCAGGACGACCCGGCGCGCCCCGGAAACCGTCCAGAGCGCACGGTCTACCGCATCACCCCGGCCGGGATCACCTCGCTGATGACCTGGTTGCGGGAGTTGCTCAGCGATCCCGCACACGACGCGGCCGCCTTCGCCGCGGCGCTGTCGTTCATGTTCGCGCTGCCCGGAAATGAAGTGGCGGAACTGGTCTCACACCGCGCCGAGCGCATCAACGTCACCATCGAGGAGGTCGAGGCCGGGCTCGCCGCCGCGCCGGACGTCGAGCCGGTGTTCCTCACCGATCACGGCTACGCCCAAGCACTACGCCGCGCCGAGCGCGATTGGCTGCTCGCCTTCGCGGCCGACGTCCGCCAGGGCGCATTGACCTGGCCTCTCGGCGATGAGGAGTACTCCGATGACCATTCATGACGTTAACCGGCGGCTGGCCCGCACGATCAATGTGTGCCCGAACCTCGGGTCCCCGTTGGAGTCCGGCTACACCGTCGAACTGACCGCACACGAATTCGACCTCTTCGGGCGGGCGGGGTTCTCTGCGGTCCGGTTGGGTGTGTACTGGGCGGCGCACTGCGGCGACGCACCCGACTTCCGTATCGCATCACAGGCTGTGGACCGCGTTCACACCTACCTGGACCTGGCGGCCGAGCGCGACCTGGCGGTGGTGCTCACCAATTTCCTCGACCCGGACCTGATCGCGAAACCACCGCAGTACCTGCCCCGCCTGCTGTCGATCACCGACCAGGTCGCGACCGCGTTCGCCGACCGCCCGCGGTCGGTCGTGCTGGAGCCGTTCACCGAACCGCGCGATGCCCTCGACCCGCTGTGGAACGACACCCTGCGCGAGCTGCTGACCGTGATCCGAAAGGCCGACACCGAGCGCGCCGTCATCTTCGGCCCCGCCGCCTACAACAACATTCGTATGTTGCCGCAGCTCTCACTGCCCGACGACCCCAACCTGATCGTCACCATCCATCAGTACTGGCCGATCACCTTCACCATGCAGGGCGAGCAATGGCTGGGCACCGACACCCCGTTCGGCGATCCGCGCTCGTGGCTTGGCACCACCTGGACTGGAACCGACCAGCAGCGTGGCGAATTGGCCGCGGGCTACGCGAGCCTGGCCGCCTGGGCCGAAGCCAACCGCCGCCCTGTATTCGTCGGCGAGTTCGGCACCACCACCAAAGCCGACCCGGCCAGCCGCGGCTGCTGGACCGAGTTCAACAGGAGGCAGGCCGAGGAGCACGGGTTCTCCTGGGGCTGCTGGTCTTTCGCGCCCACCTTCGCCCTCTACGACCTCGAATCCCAGACCTGGAATCAGCCACTGCTACGCGCACTGATGGACTGACAAGGTCGCGCCGATGCGGTCCTGTAGCTTGCGTCAGCTGTTCTATGTGCTGCTCACCGACGGCGTGTTGGACAAGACCGAGCGCGACTACAAGCGGTTGTGCGAGTACGTCGGGATGGCGCGGCGCTCGGGACGGCTCGGCTGGAGCACGATCCGTGGCGACACCCAGATCGCGGTGGATGCGCCGCTCGCTTACGCCGGGCCGGCGTACTTCTGGACCGGGGTCGCCGCGGCTGCTGAGGACTACCGGGTGGATCGGCAGGACGGGCAGCCGATCCGGCTGGAGTTGTGGTGCGAGACGGCGTCGATGGTGCCCAGCTGGCTGGGATCGGCGCCGACTACGGCATCGCCTGCTACTCCGGCGGCGGGTTCGACGGCCTGGTCAGCAAGCACGAGTCCTGTGACCAGGACTGGGACTACCGGCTGCACTGGAAGACCCGCGACCTGGTCGACTGGGCAGCCGGGCGCGCCGCCCCCGATCGCGCGTGGGTGTCCGCGCATTATCAAGGACAAGCCCTGCTCCATCGTGTCGACCCCCGCCATGGCCTCAGCGACGCGGACTTCGCCACCCTCGACGAATAGTTGCGCGCGGCCCACGACCCCAGCTTCCGCGATCGTGCGGTCGAGGATCGAAGCCCACCGCGACCCAGAGGTTCACCAGCAGGTCCTCACCCGCGAGGAGACCGAGCGCCACGAGATCCGGCAGGCCCTGAACTGACCCGACGCGTTCGGCATCGTTGCACCCCGCCGCGTTCGGAAAACGAGGGTCTGCCGAACATCCGCGGAAGCAGCGGCGCGGGCGGTGTTGTCGTTGTTCGGAGTCGTGTTCGGTACTGACATGCGGATCCTGTTGCGGATGAACAGGACTGCGGATCATCGGCGTGTCACGAACTCCTCGGCAGTACGTTTCTTGCAGCTCGTACTCGTCTTCAGCACGGGGGTTGCGGGATTCCTCCTGCTGGCTCTTGGGACCGCATCCGATTTCCTCGACAAAGCCATCAGCCAGCCCGAATACGAGGAGCTCGGCGCAGCGGGGGTCGAGCGCAAGTTCAGCTAACAGACTCGGCGACGGGGTGCTCACAGTCACGCGAGCTCGCGGGCAGCTCACGCGCTAGTCATGCTCATGGGTGATCAAAGGCTTGGTCACGTCAATCTTTCGTCGCAGCAGATAGGCATCGCGGCAGTAGCTGGACCTGGGGCCGATTTGCTCCGGCGAAGCCCTGGCCACAACCTGCAGCCCGTACCCTGCGCCTAGCATCGATATCAATGTCCGAGCATGAACACGTCCTTGACTGGTTGCAGAGCTGGTACAGCGCGCAGTGCGATGGCGACTGGGAACATGGATGGGGTGTTCGGATCGAGACACTCGACAACCCGGGCTGGACCGTCACGATCGATCTCGCGGAAACGTCGCTGGCGCACCGGGAGTTTCGCCGGAAACAGGTCGCTCGGGGTGAGCACGACTGGGTACACGCATGGACCGACGAGCGGTCATTCCATCTCGCGTGCGGTCCGGGAAACCTGACCGAGGCGCTCATGCTGTTCCGCGCCTGGGCAAGTGATAGCCGGGGGTAGGCGCATCTGCGGCGTCGCGGGTCTCGGCCCGATATTCTTCAAGGCGTCGCTCATGACCGAGAGGAGACGGTGTCCTCGGTCGCCCGGCTGCTCGGGGTCTCTCGCTCGACGATCTACAACTACGTGCCCGAGTTCCAGCACGACAAGGCAGAGACTATCGACGCCCTACCCCTCCGAAAGCGGAAGGCATGCAGCCTTATAGGTGCGCCTGGCCGGGCTCCGCCACCGAGCGCGGGAGAAGCGGAAGTATACCGATTCTGGTGGCCGAAAACGGGGTTGAGGGACATCAGCGCGTATCCAGGTGCACGCCTGACCGAGGACGCCTTTTGGCTGCAGTCGCGTTTGCAGTATTTGGGTGGACGTCCGCGCTTGCCTGGTTCGAGTTTGAACATCTCCCCGCACTGCGGGCAGTCCCGATAACGGCTCGTTTGTTCTTCGTCGAGATGGCCCAGGCGGCGGCGGTCTTCCGGAGCGATCAGCAGCACCCCAGCCGAGTAGGTGATACGCCTTCTCCGGAGGCATGTTCAACTCAGCAAGAAGGTCTCGGAGGGGTCCATCAGCACGTTGACCAGCATGGTGGTGGTCGCATCGCCCGCGGCCAGGTCGTTGATGCCCGACAAGGCCCCCGACAGCACCCGCAGTTTCACCCCGTGCCGAAGCCTTCGCGTTCGAGAGCGGGGATCTTCGACGAGGTGGCCGGATCGGCGAACACTCGCACACCGTCGGCACCGTCGACGAGACCGGCCTCGCCGATCACGTGCGTCTGGCGTGCGGTGCTCTGCTCGTCGGTGGAAACCCGCGTATAGACGAGTTCGGCCATCGCAGCGCGCCCTTCACCTCGGTCCGACGTGGTCCATTCACCGTTCTATCTGTCGTCAAACCTTGTCGTCAATGGGGAACGGATCGCATTGGATCAGGTGGGTCGTTTCCGCATGATCCGAGTGGCGATGAGGCCGCTGCGGTGCCATGTCGTCAAATGACCATTTGACGACACCAACGGAGGCCGTCAGCGTTCGAAGCTAATAGTCAGGTGCAGTGAGGTCCGGCGGAGCGGGAGCGAGTCGCTCAGCCGCCGATGTATGACCCGGACCCGTACTGCTCGACGTCGCGGCGGTACCGGTCCTGCCAGTGCAGGAATTCGTGGCCGTTGCCGCGGAACTTGCGCTGCAGCTCACGGGGAAGGCCTCCGGTACAGGCTCTGGCCAGGAATTCCACGATCCCGTACGGCAGGACCGTCAATTCGTCCCCGTATACGCACACCGGCCACTCGGCGCTCGACTCGCCCTCGATGCGCCACAGGTAGTAGTAGTCGCCACCACCATCCACGCCCCAGTGGATATACGTGTCACCGTCACCCAGATCTTCGGCGATGTACGGCTTGGCAGCAGCCCGGCGAAACGCCCCGGTGATATCCACCACACTCGTGCTGTACTGGTGGCCGGGCGCCTCCGCCGGTGCCGCGATCAGCAGGGAGTCGTCAAGCGACCCGGCGCCGTAGACCGCGAGGAAGTCCAGGTAGTCCGGCGGCAGCTGGACCCCCAACGCGGCCTCGGCCGCCGCCACCCCCTGCAGGTCCAGCGCCGACCACTCCGCGCTGGCCGGCGATGGCGGGAGAATCCGCCGCAAACGTTCGAGCGCATCGCTTGTCATCGGTTCTCCCCTAATCTGTCGGGCCCGTCGGAACCGGACTCACCGGATTCATGCGATTGTCCGGGGCAACCGTGTCTCGTGCCCCGCCCTGGCTTCACGGTTCAACAGCCCTTTTTGAGACATCGGTGTTCAGCGTTGGCGGGTGGAGGCGCGCCCATCATGCCAACATTCGCGCGTGCCGGCCTGAAGGCTGTTCCCAGTCACAGCTATAGCCCGCAACGCGCCTTGCATGCGGTAACCGAGGCATACCGGTGGCCCGCGGGAGACCTAAAACTAGCGACCTCTCGATGGCCGCCCATCCGGCGGAAGGAGATTCCGGACAGCTTCCTCGAGCAGCAGTTCGAATTTTGAGCCGTAGGAGAGGGTTCTTCGTGACGTTGGCTTGTCGGCAAACGATCTGCCGACGAGCCGACACTGGCGCCTGACGCCGAACTGTGGTTCTGACCACAGTTAGATCGAGCCATAACCGCTGGTCAAGCCGTTGTCGTTGTTTTTCGCGCGATTACTACAGAAACCCCGAGACCCAGCGTCAGCACGACGACCTCGATCCGATCTGCGTGAAGGTGTTCGAGGAGAAGATCAGCGGCAATCTGAAAGTCGCCGACCGGCCCGGTCCGCGTGCGGCGCTGGACTACATGCGTCCCGGTGACATGCTCACCGTCCAGGAGGCCGACCGGCTCGGCCGCAACCTCCTCGAAGGCTTGATCGTGCTCAACGACCTGTTCCAGCAAGGCATCTCGGTGAAGATCCTGCACGGTATCGCCGTCGGCGAGCACACCGAACGCAGCCTGATTCTGGACCTGGCGCTCGCCCTGGCCGAGGATCGCCGCCGCGACATCGTCCGCAAGACCCGCGACGGGTTGGCGTCCGCAGCGCGGCGCGACCGCACAGGAGGCCGCCCTCGTGTCGGCGACGCCGACAAACGCCGTGCGATCCTGGCTCGCCGCGCCGAATGCCAATCGCTGCGTGAGATCGCCCGCGGTGTCGGCGTCAGCCTTGCCGTGGTCCACGGTGAGGTGAAGACCGCAGCGACTGCCGACGCCGATACCGGTGAACCCGCATCGAACACCTGATCGGTCATAGCTGCGTTGCGGATCGGGATACCTTCAGGACTCCAGGCCGCGGGGCGCGCCCCACTCTGCACTTCCTGACAGCTTCAGGATTCCGGGGCCGTGGTGGAGGCGTTCGCGAAGTTCGGCGCTCAGCTGACGGCAGCGCCGAACCACTTGGGCAGCTGGCTGAGCAGGTCCTGCTGGTTTTCACCGACCCACGCCACGTGGCCGTCCGGCCGCAACAGCGCCGCGGGCACGTCCAGTTCCTCGCTGACGTCGACGACGTGGTCGACCCGATCTGCCCAGCCCGCCACCGAGAGCCGGCCGGTCTGGTCGAGCAGTAGCCCGCGGCCGCCGTGCATCAGCTCGTAGATGCGGCCCCGCTTCAACCCGACGTCCCGCAGCCGTCGGCCGAGCAGTTCGTGCCCCTCGCCCAGGTCGTAGCGAACCCCGATCGCGGTGATCTTCTCGGTCAGGTACCGGTTCACCTCCTCGAAGTCCATGAGTTCCGACAGCAGCAGGCGCACAGACCGGGGACCCGGCTCGGAGGACATCAGCTCGGACTGCACGCGGGTGTTGTTCAGCACGTCGGCGGCTACTGGGTGCCGTTCGGTGTGGTAGCTGTCCAGCAGCCCCTCCGGTGCCCAGCCGTTGACCTCGGCGGCCAGTTTCCAGCCCAGATTGAACGCGTCCTGGACGCCGAGGTTGAGGCCCTGCCCGCCCAGCGGTGGGTGGACGTGCGCCGCGTCGCCGGCCAGCAGCACCCGGCCGACCCGGTAGCGCTCGGCCAGCCGGGTGGCGTCGCCGAAGCGGGACAGCCAACGCGGTGAGTGCACGCCGAAGTCGGTGCCGGCGAACACCCGCAGTTGCTGCTTGAACTCCTCGAGGGTCGGCGCGGCCGACCGGTCCTCGGCCACCCCCTCTGCGGGCACGACGACGCGGTACACCCCGTCCCCAGAGGGCCCGGCACCGAACCCCTTGTGGGTCTTGCGGACCTCAGCCACCACGGCGGCCAGCGTCTCCGGCGGCGCGGCCACCTCCATCTCGCCCAGCAGATACTCGACCCGGGGGGGCTCGCCGGGGAAGTCGACGCCGAGCAGCTTGCGTACCGTGCTGCGGCCGCCGTCGCAGCCGACGAGGTAGCGCGCGCGCAGCTGTTTGCCGTCGTCCGGCTCGACGGTCACCCCGCGATCGTCCTGGCTCAGCCCGACCAGCTCGCAGCCGCGCCGGATTTCGACACCGAGTTCGATGGCGTGTTCGGCCAGCAGACGCTCGGTGACGGGCTGCGGGATGCCGAGGACGTACGGATGTGCGGTGTCCAGCCGGTCGGGCCGCGGCTTTGTGATGCCGGCGAAGAAGCCGCCGAGCGGGTACTGCTGGCCGTGCGCGAGGAACCGATCCAGCAGACCGCGCTGGTCCATCACCTCGACGCTGCGCACGTGCAGGCCGAGCGACCGGACCTGCCTGGTCGGCTCCGCCTCCTTCTCCAGCACGAGCGTGTGCACACCGTGCAGCCGCAACTCACTGGCCAGCATCAAACCGGTCGGTCCGCCGCCGGCAACGATCACGTCGATCATGAAAACCCCCATTCGACAAGGTTGCATTTCGGCCAGCTGCTGCGCGCAGTCCGGCGGCGTGCGCCCGCGCTATCCCACCGAGCGCCCGAACCGCACCGTGAGTCCCACCGGCGGTTCGACGTCCCGCGAGACCCGCTCATCGAAAAACACACGTACTTCACGAATCCCGATTTCGCCAGGTTCTGGCTTCGACCGGAGATTCTGCGGCACGACCCGGGTCTTGCCGCAAGGCCCCTAGTGCGTTATATGGTGAGAGTGGCAGGGAGTAAGTAACCTCCTTGCCTTTGTCTTGTGTGGTCCACTGTGGTGGACAATCTCCTTCCGAATCGGTGAAACGCCGTGTGTGGCAACGCCGCCGCGAGCTGAACACACCTGGGGCTCGAGCCTTCTCGGCGGCGTCGGTGACGTCGCCCGTCCAGGCCACCGTGTAGAACGAACTTCCGTCCGCGACACCCTGTCCTGACCGCCGACATCTCCAAGCGTGACAAGAGACCGCTAACGGCCGCAGGAGGCTATGCGAGGCGGACATCCGCGGTGGCGAGGCCGAAAACCTTGCGTCCGGCGGACTTCGCGACGATGACGACGACAGCGGTCTTGCTCGCAGGGTCGATCGACTTGATGCGCCCGGTGAACTCGACACTGCCAGCGGAGGCGGTTTCGATGACCGTGTAGTTCGACAGCCGGACCCCGTATCTGATCATCGCGCCCGGGTCACCGAGCCATCCGGTGACAAATCCCGCCCCCAAGCCCATGGTGAGCATGCCGTGGGCAATCACATCCGGAAGACCCGCGAGCGCAGCGACTTCGTCGTGCCAGTGGATAGGGTTCGCATCCCCGGAGACTCCGGCATAGTTCACCAGATCGCCGCGCGTCAGGCGAATGGTTCGAGCGGGAAGCTCGTCACCGACGGCGATATCGTCGAATCTGGTTGCGGTGCGCGGAACACGCGTGCGTGAGATCTGGGACAGGCGTGGGGCGGTTTCCGGATCCGGATTCGCGATCGATAGTCCGTCGGCTGCCGCAACCGCAGTCCGGGGGGTCGTGTCGAGTCCGCTCATGATGACGCGCTCGATCGTGTCGCTGATCTCGGCGTTGACGTCTTCGCTGGTGATGCCGACGACGGTGGTGTGCATGATCTGCACAATGTCACCGGTCTGGTCGGTGAAGGTGTTGGTGATGGTGAGCAGGTCCTTGCCCGCGATGCGACGGATCGAGGACAGTTCGACATCGCTGATCAACTGGTCGCCGGTGAGTACCGGCTTGTACATTTCGAAAACCTGATCGGTCTGCACGAACATGTCGTAGCCGGTCATGACGGTCTCGAGGAGCCTGCGGTTGGCCAACATCGCGGCGGTGGAGATGAACGTGGTCGGTGCGATCAGACCGGCGTATCCGAGCTCACCGGCAGCGTCCTCACTCCAGTGCGCCGGGTGGAAATCCTGCACCGCGCGCGCGTACTCGCGGATCTTCTCGCGTCCCACCTCGTAAAAGTCGTCCGCACGATAGCGATGCCCCACCAGCCCGGCCACATCGAACGCTGATTCCACCAAGCCCCTCCTCTATCCGGATTTCTACGGCACCGTAACCGGCATCGGCAGAACCGAATTCACGAGTGAAACCTCACCTTCTCACACGGCAACGCATTCTGCTGACGAGGCGGCCCGACACCGGCCCCGAGCGACGCGTGGTGGCCGGTGTCCCTACCGAGAGGTCCTCGGTCAGCTGCCGACGTAGGCCGCGAGGTGCTCGCCGGTGAGGGTGGAGCGGGCGGCGACGAGGTCGGCAGGCGTGCCTTCGAAGACGATCCGGCCGCCGTCGTGGCCTGCGCCGGGGCCGAGGTCGATGATCCAGTCGGCGTGCGCCATGACCGCCTGATGGTGCTCTACGACGATGACCGACTTGCCGGAGTCGACGAGCCGGTCGAGCAAGCCGAGCAACTGCTCGACGTCGGCGAGGTGGAGGCCCGCGGTCGGCTCGTCGAGGACGTAGACGCCGCCCTCCTCGGCCATGTGGGTGGCCAGCTTGAGCCGCTGCCGCTCGCCGCCGGACAGCGTGGTGAGCGGCTGACCGAGGCTGAGGTAGCCGAGCCCGACGGCGGCGAGCCGACCGAGGATGGCGTGCGCGGCCGGTATGCGCGCTTCGCCTGCGCCGAAGAAGTCCTCGGCCTCGGTCACCGACATCGCCAGCACCTCGCTGATGTCGCGGCCGCCGAGGTGGTATTCCAGCACCGACGCCTGATACCGCTTCCCCTCGCACTCCTCGCAGGTGGTGGCGACACCGGCCATCATCGCCAGGTCGGTGTAGACCACCCCGACGCCGTTGCAGTTGGGACAGGCGCCCTCGGAGTTGGCGCTGAACAGCGCTGGCTTCACGCCGTTGGCCTTCGCGAACGCTTTGCGGATCGGGTCGAGCAGTCCGGTGTATGTCGCCGGGTTGCTGCGCCGCGAGCCGCGGATAGCGCCCTGGTCGACCGACACCACATCCGCGCCGCGGGGGATCGACCCGTGCACGAGCGAGCTCTTGCCGGAGCCGGCGACTCCGGTGACAACGCAGAGCACCCCGAGCGGGATATCGACGTCGAGGTCCTGAAGGTTGTGTGTTGTCGCGCCGCGGATCTCCAGCGTGCCAATGGGCTTGCGCACCGCCTCCTTGACGGCGGCGCGATCGTCGAAATGGCGGCCGGTGATGGTCCCGCTGGCCCGCAGCCCCTCGACGGTGCCCTCGAAGCAGACGGTGCCGCCCCCCGCACCGGCACCGGGGCCGAGGTCGACAACGTGGTCGGCGATCACGATCGTCTCCGGCTTGTGCTCCACGACGAGCACCGTGTTGCCCTTGTCCCGCAGTTGCCGCAGCAGGTCGTTCATCCGCTGGATGTCGTGCGGATGCAGCCCGATGGTGGGCTCGTCGAAGACGTAGGTGACATCGGTGAGCGCCGACCCGAGGTGGCGGATCATCTTGACGCGCTGCGCCTCACCGCCCGACAGCGTCCCCGACGGCCGTTCGAGTGAGAGGTATCCCAGCCCGATCTGCACGAACGAGTCGAGGGTGTGCCCCAGCGCGGCGAGCAACGGCGCGACCGACGGCTCGTCGAGGCCGCGGACCCATTCGGCGAGGTCGCTGATCTGCATCGCGCAGGCGTCGGCGATATTGATCCCGCCGATCCGCGAGGAGCGGGCAAGCTCGCTGAGCCGGGTGCCACCGCATTCGGGACAGATGGTGAAGGTGACCGCCCGGTCCACGAACGCCCGGATGTGCGGCTGCAGCGCGTCGGGGTCTTTGGCGAGGAACGACTTTTGCACCTTGGGGATCAGCCCCTCGTAGGTGAGGTTGACGCCGTCGACCTTCACCTTGGTCGGCTCTTTGTAGAGGAAGTCGTTGAGTTCCTTCTTGGTGTACTTGCGGATCGGCTTGTTCGGGTCGACGAAGCCCGACTCGGCGTAGACCCGCACCGTCCAGAAGCTGTCCGACTTCCAGCCCGGGATGGTGAACGCGCCCTCGGCGAGCGACTTGGAGTTGTCGTAGAGCTGGGTGAGGTCGATATCGGAGACTGCGCCGCGGCCTTCGCAGCGCGGGCACATGCCGCCGGTGATGCTGAAGCTGCGACGCTCCTTCACGGTTCGTCCGGCGCGTTCTATGGCGACCGCACCCGCTCCACTGATCGAGGCGACGTTGAAGGAGAACGCCTGGGGTGAGCCGATGTGCGGCTGCCCGAGTCGGCTGAAGAGGATGCGCAGCATCGCGCTGGCGTCGGTGGCGGTACCGACCGTGGAGCGGGGGTCGGCACCCATCCGCTGCTGGTCGACGGTGATCACGGTCGTCAGCCCTTCGAGCACGTCGACCTCGGGCCGCGCCTGCGACGGCATGAAGCCTTGTACGAAGGCACTGTAGGTTTCGTTGATCAGCCGCTGCGACTCCGCGGCGATGGTGCTGAACACCAGCGAGCTCTTACCCGAGCCGGAGACGCCGGTAAACACCGTCAGCCTGCGCTTGGGGATCTCGATGCTGACGTCCTGGAGGTTGTTCACGCGCGCGCCGTGCACGCGGATCAGATCGTGGCTGTCGGCAGCGTGCGGCGCCGGCGACTTCGTTTTCGTCCTCGTGGCCGTGGTCATCGTGTCTCCATCTGTTGCGCGGGCCGTGTTGGCGGTCTCCGTCGTCGTGGCCATGCTCGATCTAATCAGGCTTCGATCAGTGCGTTCGGTTGTCCCTCGTCGGCGCGCCCGGTCGGACCAACCGGCGGCGTCGCGCATCAGCTCGCGGTCGAGCTTCTCGTCGGCCTCGCGCCAAGCCTCGATGCGGCGCGAGGGCACGCGGTGTCAGTGGTACGGCCTGGCCCCGGTGTGTGCGACGAGGCACCGGCCACCTATGCCCATTTCTGATGGTTGGCTGACGCTCGGTGGTTGCGTCGCCTCCGAGCCTCGGGAGCGCGTGGCACTCATCGGTTGTGCAGCCAGCCCGGGAAGGTTTGCCTCGGTGTCGGTGACGGTGACGGCTGCCGTCGGCCTCATGCACGGGGCTCCTTGACGGTGCCGACTGTGCAGGTGATGGCTGCGATCGCCGAATGGCTCAGCGCAGCTCCTGGATGCGGACCAGGTTGCCCGCGGGATCGCGAACCGCGCAGTCGCGAACCCCGTACGGCTGCTCGGTCGGTTCTTGAACGACCTCGGCGTCGCTGGCCTGCACCCGCTCGAAGGTGCCGTCGAGGTCCTTGGTGGCCAGGAGGATGCCGCCATAGGTGCCTTTGGCCATCATCTCGAGAATGGCGCGGCGCTCATCGTCGGTGATGCCGGGGTCGACGGCGGGCGGATGCAAGACGATGGAGGTTCCGGGCTGGTCGGCGGGGCCGACGGTGATCCAGCGCAGCCCGTTGTATCCGACGTCTTTGCGGACCTCGAAGCCGAGGGTGTCGCGGTAGAAGGCGAGGGCTGCGTCCGGGTCGTCCTGGGGAAGGAAGCTCGAGTGAATGGTGATGTCCATGGCAATCAGGCTAATTGCGGGTCGGCGACCTGCGCTTCTCGATTCCTGATCGGTCTGGTCACCTGTTTCGCCACGCAGGACGGTATCCCCGCCGTCGCGAGGGCCGCCTCGCGACGGTAGGTGCTGGGCGGCATACCGACCAGCTCGGTGAAGCGAGTGCTGAAGGTGCCCAGCGACTGGCAGCCGACCGTGAAACAGACCTCGGTGACGCTGAGGTCGCCGCGACGCAACAGCGCCATCGCGCGCTCGATGCGCCGTGTCATCAGGTAGCCGTATGGCGATTCGCCGTAGGCGAGGCGGAACTGGCGGCTGAGGTGCCCGGCCGACATGTGCGCGTCGCGGGCGAGCGCCTCGACGTCCAGCGGCTGTGTGTACTCCCGGTCCATCCGGTCGCGGACGCGGCGCAGTCGCGCGAGGTCGCGCAGGTACTGTTCCGTGGCGGGTTTGCTGGTCACTTCCGCGATCGTCCCACGTCGCGCCGGAGTTGACCAGCGCCGCACGCGTTTCCATTGCACTCGGCGTCCGCTTTGCCACCGGTCTGCTCCAGGTTCAAGGGCATGGCGTTCGTCGAAGAGGTCTGCGAGCTCCATGGGGGTACGAGAGCACGGCGATGCTGCTCGGGCGGCCCGGTGACGGTGGCGTTCAGCGACGGCTGGCGCCGGACCTGACGGAGTTCGGCATGAACTCGGTGCACTGCGCTACCGACGCAGGCACGATTCGGCGTGCGGGTGGCTCAGGTGGGTGGGGCCTGCTGTTGGAATACCTCCAGGATCTGTGGAAGTGCGATACGGGCGGTGCTGCCGTGGTCGATGTCGCCGAGGTCGAGCAGGGTGGCCTTGTCGCTGTGCAGTGCTTGCAGGCAGTGTTCGGAGTTGGCGTAGGGGATGCTGCGATCGCCAGAGGCGGCATAGAGGTGGACCGGGACGCGTGGTGTCCAGTCGCAGGTGCCGTCGGTGTCGGCGACGGCGTCGCGTGCGGCTCCGGTGGGGTTGCGTGACCAGGCGATGAACTTGGGCGTCAACAGTTGTTGTGGCGCGGTGAGCAGGGCTGCGCCGATGGCGATTTCGGTGTGATTGCCGTCGAAGAGTGCCTCCACTGTGGCGGCATACGGTTGCTGGAATGCTTCGGCGGGGCTGTCGTAGAGATGGTGGATGCGGTTCATCGAGGTGAGCCAGTATGCGAAGTAGAAGACCGCGCTCGCGGGCATCACCCGGCCGTCCAGTCCGGCGGGCGTCTGCACGTTCTGCACATCGTAGGGTCCGCTCACCGGTGCCAGCGCCGCGAGCCCGAAGCCGGGGATCTGGCCCGCGTGCAGTGCCTTGCCCAGCGCCGTCGCCGCCTGGCCGCCTTGGGAGAAGCCGGTGACCAGGATGTCCGGGTCGAGTTCGCGTTGCTCGCGGGCCGCGACCGCGCGGGCCGCGCGCAACAGGTCGACAGAGGCACTGACTTCCGTCGGGGCATGGGTGTAGGGGTGGAACCCCGGGCCTTCGCCGAGTCCCAAATAGTCCGGCGCGACCGCCGCATAGCCCGCCCCGGCGAACATGATGGTGCGCGCCCGGTCGGGGCGGGTCGTCCCGTTCACCGACGGCGCATCACTCTTGAGCGACAGTGTGCCGTGTGCGTAGCTGACCACGCGCAGCCTGCGGGAGTCGGTGCGCGGCAGCACGACCAGGCCGCTCGCGGTCGTCGGCCGGCCGCTGGTGTCGATGGTCCGGTATACGACGCGATAGGCGTCGATACCGTTGCGGGCCGAGGCGTTCAGGTATGTGCTGGTGTCGGCTGCCGACATCTGAGCGACCGGTGTTGCCGAGACGATCTCGCCGCGGATCGACTGCTCGGCGGGTGTCGAGGTCGCGCGGCTGTCCGCGTCCGGTTTGTCCGCTGCCGCACACGCCGCCGACCCACCCAGCAACACGATCGCGCCGAGCACCGCGACCGCGCGACGCGTGGATCCGATCATGACTGTGCCCGCCTCTCCTCGGCGAATTCACCACCTGCACGACAGCATTCGCTGCATCCTGCGACGGCCTGCGCGGCATGGTGAACATGTCGTCCTTCGATGCTCGTACACTGGCCACCGGTTGGCTCGACTACACCCCGCGCGGCGACCGCACCGTGCTGAGTTTGTTCGCACCGGACTTCTACGACAACGTCAGTGGCCGCGGGCTGGACATCCTCGACGTCGTCGCCCAGTAGTCCTACACGAGTTTTACAGACCGCAGTGCAGAATTGCACGAGGTGCTGTCGAGCGAAGACCGCGTTATGGTGGTGCACCTTTCGCGGTCGGCACATCGGCAATGGGTTTCCGCGGTTGCACGGTCGTCGCATCGAGGGAAGCCCGGTGGCCTGGGCCCAGGTGCACATCTTTCCGGTTCCGACGGGTTGGTGGTCGAACACTGGGCCGTGCGTGACGACGCCCAGTTGCTGGATTCGGTCGAAGGACCGAAGGCTATGTGACATGGTGCGTCGCGTGTACTATTCGCCCGAATAAGACCCCACCGCGGGAGCTCGGGCACGGCCGGGCTGAGAGGGCGGACCCGATGTTTCGCCGACCGCATGAACCTGTCCGGGTAATGCCGGCGTAGGGAGTAGTGCTCCGGTATGTCTGCACCGACCCTGGATGAATCCGAACGGCACGAGGCGCCGCTGACCCTCGAGGAGCCCGCACCGAAGGTGCTGTCGTTCTGGGACCAGAGCGCCTTCTGGGCCAATCTCGGCGTCAGCCTCGTCGCGTTTACCGGCGCGTACACTGTGCTGGCTCCGAACACCGAGTACGCGCCGCAGATCTCGATCGCCGCGGGCATCCTCGCGATGATCGTGGGAACTGTCCTCGGCGGTGTGATGCTCGGGCTTGCCGCCGTGCCGGGGGCGCAGACCGGCAAGCCCGCGATGGTGTTGCTGCGTGGCTTGTTCGGCGCGAAGCTCAGTTATCTTCCGACCGTGCTCAATATCGCCCAGCTCATCGGCTGGGGGACCTTCGAGTTGATCGTCATCGGTAATGCGGCCGAAGAGTTGTTCGGCGGTGGTCCGCACTGGCTGTATGTGGTGGTGGCCGGTGTGTTGACGACCGTGCTGACGATCTGGCCGCTCGGCTCGGTCCGAATGCTGCGACGGTTCGTGACCGTCGGCGTGGTCATCGCCCTGATCTGGTTCTACATCCAGTTCCTGCACAAGGGTCTGCCCGACCTGACCACCAATCCCGGCCCCGAGGGTGCTGGGCCGTTCGGTGTCGACTGGAGTTTGTTCTGGATCGCCACCGATGCGGCGCTGGCCGTGTCGATCTCGTGGGTGCCGGTCGCGGCCGACTACACCCGCCATTCCCGCAGCACCGGTGCCGCCTTCGGTGCGGCCAGCGGGGCGTATGCGATCACCCAGATCGTCGCCTACATCCTCGGCTTGTTCGCGCTGGCCCTCGCGACCGGTGACGGCGGCCAGTACACGCCGTTCCTGCAGGTGAGTCTCGGTGCGGTGTTCTTCTTCGTTTTCGTGTTGCGGGAGGCCGATCAGTCTTTCGCCAATGTGTACTCCACGGCTGTGTCCATCCAGAACCTCGCGCCGCGCATCGACCGTCGGGTGCTGTCGATCGGCCTCGGTGCGCTGATCACGGTGCTTGCGCTGCAGCTGAAGATGGAGAACTACTTCGGTTTCCTCGGGTTGATCGGTTCGGTGTTCGTGCCGCTGCTCGGTGTGCTCGTCGCCGACTTCTTCCTGTGCGCGAAGGGGAACTGGAATACCGCACCGGATGCCCCGTCGCGCTGGGGGATGATCGTCGCCTGGCTGGTGGGCTTGTCGGTGTATCAGCTCATCAACCCGGGTGACGCGGGTGTCTGGACCGACTTCTGGGTGAACATCCAGGAGAAGCTGCACTTCACCAAACAGCCGTGGATGAGCGCGTCACTGTTGTCGTTCCTGGCCGCGGTGCTGGTGGCCTGGATTGTCGGGTGGGTCGCGACCGCCCGGAAATCGGCCTGACAGCACCGCGATTCGCCTACGGCAGGTTCAGACGATCAAGGTTCGGCGGCCCGGTCGGGTGCGACGCCAGGCCACTGTGAGGAACACGATCAGGCCGAGCAGTGGCAGGGTGCCGATGGTCCAGCTCAGCGGCAGTGGTGGTCCGGGTTGGTCGAGAACTTCGACGCCGTCGAGGGTCCCTTCACCGTGCCCGAGCGGCCCGTCGATGCTGAAGACGAAGCGGTAGCTGCCGGGGTCGTCGAACGCTTTGACATCCAAGCCCCAGGAATCGCGTTTACGGGGGTGCCGTACCAGCGGCGCGGCGCGGCGTCCCGGTTTGATCGCGGGGCCGGTCACGCGCAAGGTTCCGGACTTGTCGGCGATGCCGCCATCGGGCATGAACGTGAAGTCCAGGGACTTCATCGCACGCAGTGGCCAGGTGGAGAACCCGACGGTGAGGCTGTACGGGCCGGCTTGGACCCGCTCGATGTGCACGACGTCGACCGGCGCGTACGCGGCGGCGGGTGCGATCGCGATCAACGACAGTGTGACAGCAGCCAACACAGCGACAGCGAGTCTGCGCAGCACGATCATCGGTGGTCCTCCGTTGCGGGAGCGAGAAGAGGCAGCATGGTGGTGAATCGGCCGCCGAGGAATCCGGCGAGCAATCCCAGCGGAATCCCGAGCAGCGTGACCGTCAGGACGTCGGCGAATGCGAGGTGGGACATGGCGTGGGTGAGGTTCATTTGCAGCGGAAAGCTCACCCCGACGATTACGCCGGTCGCGACTCCGGCCACCAGCACAATCTTCTTGGCGTCGTAGCCGCGGGTGCGGGCCAGCCAGAACAACCCTTCGACTACGGCGGCCGCGACGATCAGGAACATCGGCATGATCGCGGGCAGCTCCGGTGGCCGGCCGGTGAGACCGTCACGCAGCGGCAGCCCGATCGCCGAGGCATAGGTTTCGGCAGCCCACGGCGAGAACCACCACAGGATCGCCTGCATCGCTCCCAGCGAGCCGGCGATGGCGATGGCGGCCCCGGCGCGGGCAAGCAACGCCGCGCCGAGGATCAGCAGCATCGGCCCGAACAGCACGATCCCGAGGATGGTCGGATCGGCGGGCAGCTCCAGGTTGTTCAAAGCGTTTGTGGGGATCGGCGCGAAGGTGATCAGGATCGGGATCGCCACCACGATGCCGATCCGGCCCCAGCGGTGGTCGCGATGGGCGGCGAAAACGATGATGCTGCCGATCATGGTGAGCGTGATGGACAGGAACAGCGCCACGTGCGAGGGGGTGTTGAGCACCGCGTCGAAGCCGTAGATCGAATGCCACTGCAGATCGAGGAGACCGTAGAGCAGGAACAATGCCGCACCGGCTCCGGCGATCATGTAGCCCAGCGGTGCGGTGAGATTGCTGCCGAACACCCGTATGGGCGTGCCGCCCATACGGGGCACCGGTCGTCCAGCGCGTTGGGCGGAGGTGGCAATGAGGACCATGGCGAGGCTCGCGAACCCGGAGATGGCACTGCCGGAGTACAGGAACAGATGCGGCAGGGTGAAGAAGGTGTCGGGGCCGACTTCGTTGTGCCACTGGATATCCCAGCTCAAGCCCACCAATGTGACAGCGGTGCCGAGGACGACGACCCAGACCCCGATGCGAGCCGCCGTGCCATTGTCGGAAGCGGCGGCCGGTGCGGATTCTGCGGTGGCCACCGACGGTCCGGCACGGTCTGCGGACGTGTCGGACGGTGCTGGGGTGCTCATGACGGGCGGTCCTTTCTCTGGTCGTGCTGCTGTGGTGGTTGCTGGTGTGTGAGCCGCATCGATGTCAGCCACCGACCCACACCGGCAGTGTGAGCTGCTCGCCACCGTCGTGGGTATCGATCGAGAGCCGGAGGTCCCAGGGACCGGTCATCATCAGGGCCACACCCGCCGCATGGAAGTGGCCGGGACTCATTGGCTCCGCCGTCACCGGTTGCCCGGCATGGCCCATGAGCGGCTGGTTCGCCTGAAGCAGCACGGCGCCGTGGTCGATCGGGACACCGGCCCGATCGGTGATCGTGATGTCGATGTCGGTGGTGCCGAGGCGCAGCCTGTCGACGGTGACGGTCACGAGATGTTGGGGTGTGCCGGTGTTCAGCACCACCGGGGCGGGCGAGCGCGGCCACACCAGCCACACGATGACGGCAATGACAGCGATGACGACGCCACCACCACCGACGAGAACACCAGGCCGCCACGAACCCTGGCCGGTTACCGGTGCGGCGCTCACCGGTGCGCTCCTGCCGTCGAGGCGGCGACATCGAGCACAAGCGGGACAGTGAGCACGGTGTAGTGCCGTTCGATCTGGATCCACAGTCGGTATCGGCCCGCCGAAGGAAAGGTGTAGGTGAAAGGGACATCGGGCCCGTAGGCGGCCACGGTTTCGTCCGGGGCGCTGTCGCCGTTCACGGGCGGCATCAGCATGGTTCCCCGACCCGCGGCGGCGGTCGAGCCACCCATCTCGTGCATGCCGCGCATCCCCGGCATGTCGGACATACCTGTCATCGATGTCGAGCCCATCGAGTGGGCGTGTCCCCAGATGGGCGAATTCTGTACGGCCGCAGCGATATCGGTGCCATCGATGTCCGGCAGTGGTCCGGCCACGATCAGGTGCCCGACCATGCCGAGCCAAGGCTGCAAGTCGGCGGTATCTCCGACCTCGACGGTGAGGGTGGTCGGTGTGCCGGCTACCGCCGTTGTTGTTCTGACCGTGATGGGGTTGGCGTCCACTACGGTCGATGCGGTGGTCGTTGCTGCGCCCAGATATACCGCGGTCGCCGGCGGACCTTGTGCTGTCACACCCGGTGTGACAGTGAAACCGGTTGCGGCGCGCACCATTTGGATCCCGCCGCCGCGGCGGGCCAGCTCGGCGGACAGGGCATGATGCCCGGGCTCGGGCGAGGCCAGATGGACTTGATAGCGGCCAGGGGCGATCCGGATCGGGTGCAGATGCGACAGTCGACCGGACGGGCCGACCACCAGCAGATGCATCAGCGCACTGTCGTGCACGAGCAGGTCGTCGACGGGTGCGCCGGTGGCCGCGTCGATCACGACCAGATCGAGATCGCCCGGCTGCCCAGCGGACACGGGGCCACCTGCCACGGTGAGCAGCACTGGGGGACGGGAGAAGTCCGAGATCAACGGTTGTTGTAGGGCATAGGGATTCTCGACGTTGTCCACCGTCGGGTCGAGCTGGCTGCCGGGTTGCGGAGGAAGCGGTAGCGACGCCGACAGCAACGCGGCCGTTACCGACACCGCGATCCCGGCCACCATCCCACCGGCCGGAAGCAGTGCCCACCCGCTGCGGCGGGCACGGATCGCCATCAGGATCGACACCGGCAGCAGCACTCCTGCGACCAGGAACCCGCCGTAGACCAGACGCTCCGGCGGTGATGTGACCTGCGCGGGCACCACGAACGGAATCCGCGCCACGCGCACGCCGTCGCCGACGGCCAGCTCCCGCGGCCCGGCCCGATCCATTGCCAGTGTGGCCGAGTACATTCCGGGTGTGCCGCCGAGGTCGATTACCGCCTCGGTGCTGGGCGCTCCCGGGGCAGGCGCCCTCGGGTGTGCTACTGCTCCGGTCGGTGTCGCCGCGAGCGTGAGTTGTCCTGCGGCAGTCCCGGTGTGGGTGACGACGTCCACGCGAAGCGGGCCGGGGACGCTGGTCACCCGGCGCAGCACGAGGGTCAGTTCGCGATCTCCGAGGCTTTGGGCGACCGACACGTCCGCGCCCGAGGCCGGCGAGTCGGCGAACGCCGGTGCCATCCACACGGACACGAACAGAGCGCACAGTCCCGCGGCGAGCAGGACGCGGCCGCGAACGGCATGAGCGGCAACGGTCACCACCGCCATGGTAGGGGCGGGAACCGGCGAGATCATCACCTTCAGTGGGGATTTGGCCTCCCTCGCCGGAGTGATGCCGCGCTGGGGGAAGTCCTGGATAATCCGACGCCCGGTGGATGTTCGCGCGCCCGCAGTGCGGTTCGGGTTTTGTGTAGGGTTGGGCTGGTGACGGACTCTGCTGTCGGCGATCCCGCCGTACCGACCCTGTTCGAATGGGCGGGCGGCATGCCGGCCTTCGAGGCGTTGACCACCGCGTTCTACCGTGAGGTCCTGAAGGACGATGTGGTCGGCCCATTGTTTCGCGGCATGGACCCCGGGCATCCGAAATATGTCGCGATGTGGCTGGCCGAGGTGTTCGGCGGGCCCGAGACCTACAGCAGCGAGCGCGGCGGCTACCACCACATGGTGCGTCAGCACCTCGGCAAAGCGATCACCGAACCGCAGCGTCGTCGCTGGGTGAACCTGCTGATGGATGCCGCCGACGAGGTCGGTCTGCCCGCCGACCCGGAATTCCGCGCCGCGTTCGCCTCCTACATCGAGTGGGGCACCCGTATCGCGCAGACGAACTCGCAGCCCGAGGTACACCCGCCGCTGGAAGCGCCGATGCCGCATTGGGGCTGGGGCGTCGCGCCGCCGTATCAGCCGTAGGTTCTGTGGTGGCGTGCGGTCGACGCCGACGTTGGGTTAACGCTGTTATCGTCGATAGCGCCCATAGCGCCGGGCGGGAGTGGACCGCGCGCTGCACCTGCGCCACCAAGGACGAATCCTGTTGAAGTACGTTCCGCGTGTTGTTCTGTTCCTGGCGATTCCCGCCGTGCTGTTCCTACTGCCCTGGTGGACCGTGGTCGAAGCGCCGACCGGCGGCGACGGCCCGTTGTTCTGGCTCGGGTCGGCGGTGTTCCTGCTCGGGTTCCTCAGCCTGCCCGCGGCCATGTTCCTCGGGCACGGGCCGGCCCAGTCGGATGCCGCATCCATCGTCGGCGACACGTTGCTCGGTGTGATGTGGGTGGTGTTCAGCTGGTCGGTGATCGGCAACATGGCCCGCGTGGGGTTGATCGTCGCCGGGGTGGCGGATCCGGGACGGTCGCGCATCGTCGCGGTCGGAGTGCTCGCGGTGGCGGCAGTGTTGACGGTGTGGGGAATCGTCGAGGCGCGGCGGGTGCCTCGGGTGCGCACGCTGGAGGTGTCGATCCCCGGACTCGGGCGCGGACTCGACGGGCTGCGGATGGTCGTCATCACCGATACCCATTTCGCGGCGCTGGACCGGTTGCGGTGGTCGGAGCGGGTCGTCGAGGTCGTCAACGCGCAGCGGCCCGATATCGCCTGCCACGCAGGTGATCTCGCGGACGGGTCGGTCGCGAAGCGGCGCGCGCAAGTGGATCCGCTCGGCAAGGTGGACGCCGAGCTCGGCAAGTTCTACATCACCGGCAACCATGAATACTTCGGCGATGCGCCCGGCTGGATCGAGCACATGGCCTCGATCGGTTGGCAGCCGCTGCACAATCAGCACGAGACCGTCGGCCGGGGCGCGGACCAACTGGTGATGGCGGGCATCGACGACCCGACCGGTGTCGGGCTCGAAGGCCACGGGCCGAACCTGTCTGCCGCACTCGCGGGCGTGGAACCGAACACACCGATCGTGTTGCTCGCCCATCAGCCCCGCCAGGTCGCCGAAGCCGCCGCTGCGGGTGTCGCACTGCAGATCTCCGGCCACACCCATGGCGGTCAGATCTGGCCGTTCCACTACCTTGTTCGCCTCGAGCAGCCGGTCGTTGCCGGCCTGAGCCGCCACGGCGCGGGAACCCAGCTGTACACGAGCCGCGGCACCGGATTCTGGGGCCCGCAGCTGCGGGTTTTCGCGCCGAGCGAGATCACCGTCCTGGTGTTGCGGTCACCCCAGAGCTGACCGGAGTTCACGGGCGGCACGACGAGCGTTCTCGCCGGGGAAGCGCTGTTGCGTCGGCGCCGTCCGAACCGGGCTAGTTGACCGCGATCGCCTCGGCGCCGGTGACCGCGACCAACTCGTCGAAAGTGGTCGGGAAAACGGTGTGCGGATGTCCGGCGGCGGCCCAGATCTGCTGCTGCTCGGCCAAGGTCTCATCGATCACGGTCCTGATCGGAGCCGGATGCCCGACCGGGGCCACACCGCCGATGGCCTGGCCGGTGTGTTCGCGCACGAATGCGGCACTCGCGCGAGCGAGTTCGGGGACCCCCAGGTGCGCGGCGACCTTGCCGGTGTCGACCCGATGCGCGCCACTGGTGAGCACGAGCACCGGGGTGCCGCCGGTATCGAAGATCAGGCTGTTGGCGATTGCCGCGACCGGACAACCGAGTTGTTCGGCCGCGGCGACCGCGGTGGGGGCGGTTTCCGGGAGGACCCGAACCACGGGGGTCACTCCGGCCGCGCGCAGGGCGGCCTCGACGGCGAGCACAGTTGGCTTGCGGGCGATCTCGTCCATGGCGGCGATCCTAGCCGTGGCCATCCGGACCGACCGGTTCAGACGCAGGCGACCAAGCGGGCCGCGTTGGCGGTTTCGTCGTCGGCTGCCTCGTTGGCCGCCAGTTCGGCCTGGACGCGGTCGAGGTAGCGGGCGACCTCGCGGTCGGTGTCGGCGGCGTCCCAGCCGAGGTGGGGGCCGATCAACCAGGCGATCTCCGGCGCAGCGGCCAGGCCACGGTCCCGGGATTCGATGGAGATGCGGGTGCGGCGGGTGAGGACGTCGTCGAGATGCAGCGCACCCTCATGGGTGACCGCGTAGACGATCTCGGCGGCGAGGTATTCCTCGGCGCCGGTGATCGGCTTGCCGAGGTCGGCGTCGGTGACGATCAGCTCGAACAGATCGCAGACGGCAGAGCCGTAGCGGCCGAGCAGTCGTTCGACGGTGGTGGTGGACAGTCCGACTCGCTGTGCCACGCTGTGCACGTCGGTGGCCAGTTCCTGGTAGCCGACCGCGCCGAGTAGCGGCAGATGCTCGGTCACCGACGGTGCGGCCGCGCGACCGAGACCCTCGACCGCGGCGTCGACGACATCGGCGGCCATCACCCGGTAGGTGGTGTATTTGCCGCCCGCGATCACCAGCAGGCCCGGAACCGGTTCGGCGACAGCGTGTTCGCGCGAGAGCGTGGCGGTGTCGCTGGAGGCGCCTGACAGCAGGGGGCGCAGGCCGGCATAGGTGCCGACGATGTCGGCGCGGGTCAGCGGCTCGCGTAGGACCGCGTTGACGTGGTCGAGCAGATACTGCACGTCGGCATTGCTTGCCGAGGGATGATCCTTGTCCAACGACCAATCGGTGTCGGTGGTGCCGATGATCCAGTGGTTGCCCCACGGAATCACGAACAGCACGCTCTTCTCGGTGCGCATGATCAGCCCGGTATCCAGGTCGAGGCGTTCGCGCGGAACCAGAACGTGCACTCCCTTGGAGGTGCGGACATGAAACGGGAACTCCACGCCGGTCATCTGATTCATCTCGTCGGTCCATACGCCGGTCGCGCTGATCACGCGGCGGGCGCGCACGGTGTATTCGCGGCCGGATTCGAGATCGGTGACGTGCGCGCCGACGACGCGCGTGCCGTCGCGCAGCAGGCCGGTCACCTTGGTGCGGGTCAGTACCGTGGCCCCGTGCTGCGCGGCGGTGCGGGCAATCGTCATGGTGTGGCGGGCATCGTCGACCTGTGCGTCGAAGTAGCGGATGGCGCCGGTCATCGCGTCGGCACGCAGCGCGGGCGCCAATTCCAGTGCACGCGTGCGCGACAGATGCCGGTGCATCGGCAGCGCGCGTGCCCCACCCATCGTGTCGTAGAGTGCGACGCCCGCACCGATGTAGGCGCGCTCCCACACCCGATGCTGCAGCGGCAGCAGAAACGACACCGGGCGGACCAGGTGCGGCGCCAGTTTACGCAGCAGTAGGCCGCGTTCCTGCAATGCCTCGCGCACCAGCGCGAAGTCGAGCTGCTCGAGATAACGCAGCCCACCGTGGATGAGTTTGCTCGACCGGCTCGACGTACCGGCCGCGAAGTCCCTGGCCTCCACCAGAGTCACCGACAGGCCGCGCGCGGCGGCGTCGAGGGCGGCGCCGGTGCCGACGACGCCGCCGCCGATGACGAGGACGTCGATTTCATGGTCGCCCAATGTGTTCAGCGCGGCAGCGCGGTAGGCGGGGTCCAAACGAGCGGACACTGCGTTCTCCTTGTTTCAGTGCTAGTCAGTAGTCGATAACGGGTCGTCGAGGCGTTTCAGTCCTCGACGTCGATCCAGTCGAGGGTGCGCGCGACCGCCTTTTTCCAGCGGGCGTAGCCGCGCTCGCGCTGGTGTTCGCTCCCGGTGGGGTTCCAGCGTTTGTCCTCGTGCCAGTTCTGCACGAGTTCGTCTGTGCTGCCCCAGAATCCGACGGCAAGACCGGCGGCGTAGGCGGCGCCGAGCGCGGTCGTCTCGGCGACCATCGGACGCGACACGGCGACGCCGAGGAAGTCGGCCTGCAGCTGCATGCACAGTTCGTTGGCGGTGACGCCGCCGTCGACGCGCAGCACATCCAGCCGCACCCCCGAGTCGGCCTCCATGGCTTCGACGACGTCGCGGGTCTGGTAGCAGATGGATTCGAGGGTTGCGCGCGCGAGATGGGCGTTGGTGCTGTAGCGCGAGAGGCCGACGATCGCGCCGCGGGCGTCGGATCGCCAGTAGGGTGCGAACAGTCCGGAGAATGCGGGCACGAAGTACACCCCGCCGTTGTCCTCTGCTTGGCGCGCCAGCGATTCGCTTTGTGCCGCACCGGAAATGATGCCGAGCTGATCACGCAGCCACTGCACGGCCGAGCCGGTCACCGCGATCGAGCCTTCCAGCGCGTACACGGGCTTCTCGGCACCGAACTGGTAGGCCACGGTGGTGAGCAGCCCGTGCCGGGAGTGCACGATTTCGTGACCGGTGTTGAGCAGCAGGAAGTTTCCGGTGCCGTAGGTGTTCTTCGCTTCGCCGGGACGGAAGCACACCTGGCCGACGGTGGCCGCCTGCTGATCACCGAGGATGCCCGCCAGCGGCACCGCGCCGCCGAACGGTCCGTCGGTGCGTGTGGTGCCGAACAGCGCGGGGTTGGCGGAAGGGGCAATCGCAGGCAGCATGACGCGCGGAATTCCGAACAGCGACAACAGTTCTTCGTCCCAGTCGAGGGTTTCCAGGCTCATCAGCATGGTGCGGGCGGCGTTGGTGGGATCGGTGACGTGTACGCCGCCGTCGGTGCCGCCGGTGAGGTTCCACAGCAGCCAGGTGTCGGTGGTGCCGAAGATCGCCTCGCCCCGTTCGGCATCGGCCGCGACGCCGGGGATGTTGTCCAGGATCCAGCGCAGCTTGCCGCCGGAGAAGTAGGTGGCGGGTGGCAAACCGGCCTTGCGGCGGATGATTTCGCCGTGGCCTGCGCGTTCGAGCTCGGCGGCGATGCGGTCGGTGCGGGTGTCCTGCCAAACGATGGCATTGCCGTAGGGGCGCCCGGTCCGGCGATTCCACACCACCGTGGTTTCGCGCTGATTGGTGACGCCGACGGCGGCGAAATCCGCGGCGGTCAGATCAGCCTTGGTGAGGGTGCTTTGAATGACGGCCCTGGTGCGTTCCCAGATCTCGGTGGGATTGTGTTCCACCCAGCCCGGTTGCGGCAGGATCTGTTCGTGCTCGAGCTGGTGACGCGCAATTTCGTTGCCCCCGTGGTCGAACACCATGAAGCGGGTGCTCGTGGTGCCCTGATCGATGGCGCCGACGTACCGGCTCATGACTGCGCCTCGCTGAGGCTGGGCTTCGTCATGCCGAGGAGCGGTGAGTTGATGATGTGCTCGCTTATGGCTGTCCTGAGCGCCCACCCTGTATTGGTCAGCAACACAGTCGCGACCACACCGACTCCGAGGAGCACCAGCATTCCCATGTCCAGTGCTGCACTCACCGAGATCGAGCCGAAGTTCACCGTTGAGTCTCCGTTCGCCGTGCTTGGTCGCGACCGCGACCGTCGATTCGACGTTACGGAGGGATTTCGTGATCGGACATACCTCGCGTTCGACAATGCTGAACGATCGAGGTGTCGGTGGGGAGCTGCCACGGCTACTGTTCGGCCGTCGAGGAGGTCGCTATGACGCAGGTCGTGTCCGGTGGCGCGAGTGTTGCTCCACGATTACTGCGCATTCGACATTGTCGAACCGCAGGGTTCCGGTTAAGTTTCCGGTTATGCCAGGTCCGATCCAATCGATCGAGCGAGCGGCGGCCGTGCTGCGGTTGCTCGCTCGCGGTTCCGGCCGCCTCGGCGTCGCCGACATCGCCGGGGCACTCGGTCTTGCCAAGCCCACCGCACACGGCATCCTGCGTACCTTGCATGGTGTCGGATTCGTCGAACAGGACCCGGCCAGCGGCAAATACCAACTCGGCGCGGCATTGCTGCACCTGGGCACCAGCTACCTCGACGCCAACGAGCTGCGTTCACGGGCGATCAACTGGGCCGACGGACTTGCCGCGCGCACCGGTGAGTCGGTGCGTATCGGGGCTCCGGCCGAAGGAACTGTGGTGGTGGTCCATCACGTCTTCCGGCCCGACAACACCGAACAGGCACTCGAGGTCGGGGAGCTGCTACCGCCGCACGCGACCGCGCTCGGCAAGGTGCTGCTGGCCTACGACTCCGACCTGGCGGCCGCGGTGCGCGGCAGCGACCTGCCCTCGCTCACCCGAAGAACGATCGTCGACCGTGTCGCGCTCACCCGGGCGCTTGCCGGGGTCCGCCAGGCCGGGTGGGCCGGTGACACCGAGGAATTCAGGCCGGGCGAAGCGGGCATCGCGGCGCCGATCCGCGCCCACGGTGGACTCGTGGTCGGCGCCATCGGCATCAGCGGCCCCGTCGATCGGCTCTGTGACTCGCAGCTGCGGCATCGGCGCACGCTGGTGGGTCATGTGCTCGACGCCGCGCACGCCGTGTCGCGTGATCTCGGTGCCGGACACTGACCTTGCCACGTCGCGGGCACGACCCGAATTCGCTCCCCGACCGTGACCTGGGGATGCGGCCACCGATCCCGACAGGAAGTAGCTGCGGATGACACAACGCTTTGTGCTGGCGATCGATCAGGGCACCACCTCCACCCGGTGCATCCTGTTCGATCAGCGAGCCCGCCTGGTCGGTGTCGCTCAGCGTGAACATCAGCAGCACTATCCGCGGCCGGGCTGGGTCGAGCAGGATGCAATGGAGATCTGGCGCAATGTCGACCGCATCGTGCCGCAGGTGCTGCGCGACTCCCGCATAGCCGTCGATCAGATCGCCGCCCTCGGTATCGCCAACCAGCGCGAGACCACGGTGATATGGGATCGCCGCACCGGCGCCCCGCTGCGCCGCGCCATCGTCTGGCAAGACGTGCGCACCGAAGAGCTGGTGCACGAACTGGCGACGAAACCCGGCGCGGAGCGGATCCGCGAACTGTGCGGCCTACCCCTGGCCACCTACTTCGCCGCACCCCGGCTGCGCTGGCTGCTCGACACCACTCCCGGTCTGCGTGCGCGCGCCGAACGCGGCGAAGTTCTGTTCGGCACCATGGAATCCTGGCTGATCTGGAACCTCACCGGCGGCGTCGACGGCGGCAGCCATGTCACCGACGTCACCAACGCCAGCCGTACCCTGCTGATGAACCTGGCCACGCTCACCTGGGATGAGGAGCTGCTCGGTTTCTTCGGCATCCCCGCGGCGATGTTGCCGCGGATCCAACCCTCGACCGGGGACTACGGCACCACTCGCCGCGTTGTCCCCGGCATTCGCATTGCCGCGGCTCTCGGCGACCAGCACGCGGCTCTGTTCGGCCAAACCTGTTTCGCCCGTGGGGAAACCAAGTGCACCTACGGCACCGGCGGCTTCCTGATGATGAACACCGGCGCCGAACTCGTGCAATCCACCCATGGTCTGCTCACCACCATCGGCTATCAGATCGGCCCCGAGCCGGTCTATGCCTTGGAAGGCCCGATCGCGGTCACCGGCTCCCTGGTGCAATGGGTCCGCGACAATATCGGCCTGGTGACCAGCGCCCCCGAAATCGAAACCCTCGCCCGCACAGTGGAAGACAACGGCGGCTGCTACATCGTCCCCGCCTTTTCGGGTCTCTATGCCCCGCATTGGCGCAGCGACGCCCGCGGCCTCATCGCCGGCCTCACCTCCTACATCACCAAAGGCCATATTGCCCGCGCCGTGCTGGAAGCCACCGCGTGGCAGACTCGCGAAGTTGTCGACGCCATGAACGCCGACTCCGGCCTGCAAGCCAGCACCCTGCGCGTCGACGGCGGCATGACCTCCGACAACCTGCTCATGCAAATCGTCGCCGACGTGCTCGGGATCCCCGTCATGCGTCCCTTCGTCCCCGAAACCGTCTCTCTCGGAGCGGCTTACGCCGCAGGGCTGTCCGTGGGCTACTGGCCGGACCTCGAAGGCCTGCGCAACAACTGGCGCCTGGCCGGACAGTGGATGCCGCAGATGGATCCCGAACTGCGCGCCGAGGAATACGACAACTGGAAGCGCGCGGTGTCGCTGACCTTCGGCTGGTCACGTTCGAAACGGGCACACGACAGCACCAGGCCGGCATCATGATCTTGTCCTGACGAAAGATGTTGCTGGACACCAGATTTGCCATTGGTTCGGCGGTGGCGCGACGAGACGGTCAGAATCAAAGGGTGACCGAATTCCTACTATCACCCGATCGGCGAGACGAGCTCGCTGCCCTGCTCGGCGATGACGCGCGGTTTCGGGCCGAGTATCCGACGGTGGCGGACTACCTCGACACGGCCCCGCGGTTGCCCAGCAGCGGTGATGATGAGGCCGATCGTGCGTTCGACGTTCGGCTGCTGCATTACATGACCGGTGGGCCGAGCGACAACCCGTATTGGGACATCGTCGCTCCCGCCGTCACAGACCGGGCGGGGGAGGCAACCGGCAGGGTGGTGAACGGAGGGCGAGACAACGGAAGTGCGCGATTGGGGTACGCACAGACCGTTCTGCAGGCTGCCTATGCCTACGCCATCCCTTCGCCGGAAACCCTGAGCTGGATCGCGGAGGTGTGCGAGGGCAGGCGGGTGCTCGAAGTCGGGGCCGGCCGCGGATACTGGGCCGATCAGATCGCCAGGGGCGGGGGCGATGTGCTGGCATTCGATTCCGAACCGCCCGGCGTTCACGACAACATGTCTTTCCCCGTTGCCGCAGGTCAACCCGCGACCTGGGGTCGGGTCGGCGATCTGGGGGAGCTGTCGGCGCTGCGCGCCGCCGGTGGCGATGGCGCGGGTGTGCTGCTGTTGTGCTGGCCGCCGGGCTGGGGTAACCCGATGGCGTCGGAAGCGCTCGCGTCCTACCGGCGGGCAGGCGGTGATCGCGTCATCTATATCGGCGAACCGCGTGGCGGAAAGACGGCGGACGACGCCTTCTTCGAAGCCCTCGATACCGAGTGGCAGCTGCTCGATCAGGATTCGAACTTTGTCGCATGGTGGAACCTCGGCGACACCGCGCAGTGCTGGCGCCGACACTCCTCCTGACTTTCGGCGATTCCGGATTGTGTATACACAGGGACGTATACACTCGGCTCACGTTGTTGAAAGGACCTCGCGATGCCGGAACCCGCATACGTCGCCATCGCCGGCGAAATCGCGAAGCAGATCCGAACCGGCAAGCTTGCGCCCGGCACCCAATTACACAGCTATTCGGAACTGGCCGGGCTGTATGAGGTCTCGGGTGTTGTCATCCGTCAGGCGATCGCACTGCTACTCAGTCAGGGGCTGGTCCGCACTGTCGCACGCAAGGGGACTTTCGTCTCGGAGCGACCGGATCTGGTTCGGGTATCTCCCGAGCGGCAGTTCGAAAGCGCGGAGGGTTCTTTCGGCAACGAGTCGGATCGTCCGGTGTGTGTAGATCGCGATGTTCGCCGGCTTCCAGCAGGCAACCTGGCGGAACTGCTCGGCATCGCTCCCGACGACGAGGTAATGCACGTGATCACTCGCGTCACCGAGGACGGGCGACCGATCTCGATCTCCGATACCTATCAGCCGGTCGACCACGTACAGAAGGCCCCGGCATACCTGGAGGAGACGATCACCGACCGGCCACCCGCGCCCGAACACGCCACATGGTTGGGCACCACCGCAGGCGAACTCGTCAAGACTGTGCACCAGAGATTCATCAATGCCGCCGACGAAGTGGTGATGATCTCCGACGTCAGCTATCCGCGCGATCGATACAGCGCCTTCGTGTTCCGGATGAGACTCGATCACGACCCGGAGGTGGATGGTTTCACGTAGCAGACCGATCGGGAGTTGGCCCGTGATCGTTCCGGGCCTCGATAAGACTGGCCCCCGGTGGTTCCAGCCACCGGGGGCCAAAAGCACCAAAGCGGTTCCAGCCGCTTCAGCCTTCCGTACACCTCAGAAGATTGGGCCCCCTGAAGCATGTCCAGCGTAGCTGGCCGGAATGCGATGAAACGCGCGATCGGATTCCTCCGGCGCGACATCTCCGGCGACGACCGGGAGGTCGATGAAAAGGCGATCAATGATCTCGCAGCGGCCGAGGGCTACCGTGTCGACACCATCGTGAGTGTCGGTCCGGAAGTCCCCCACCCGTTCAGCCGGATCCTGGTGGCCGTGAGCAGAACCGACGCCGACGTGGTGATCACACCCAGCCACGTCCATGTGGCCGACTTCGCTCGCGCGCTGCTCGTGGTCGCCGACCTGATCATCATCGCCCCGCACCAAACCTTGCGCCGCGGCGTGCGGCACAGCGCAGAAAGCGACCGGCCATGACCAGCTGGCAGTGGATTCTCGGCGTGCTGGTTGTCGTCGCGGTCACCGCGGTCGGGCTGTTCGCGATGTCGGTCCGCAATGAACGTCGGGAAGAGTCGACTTCCTATCAGTCTCGCGATCGTATCGACCGCGAGACGTTCTGTGCGCTCGGATGGCCCGCGGTCGATGCCCCGCCGGAGGATGCGGCCAAGGCCTTCAGCATCGATGAGGCGCACACATTGATGCGCACGCACCGGGACTGCCGAGTCGAATCGTGCCCGTGGAAGCGGGTCGCCTTCCAAACCCTGGTCGCCGCCGGACGGATCAAGCCCGACCTGAGATCCGAGCGTTACGCGCGATGACCAGGTACCCGGCGGCTACCAGTCACGTACGGACTCTGCGCCTTCGATGACGCTTTCACGCGCCCAATCGAGGTCGAGACTCAGCTCGGCTTCCGCTTCATCGAGGATGTGGTCGAGTGCATCGAAAAGGTCCTCACGGTCGGTGGTGTCGATGAAGGGGTCCTCTTCCTCGAGGATGTTGAATGCTTCGCCGTACTCGCGGCCGATTTCGGTCATTCGGCCGACGGTCGGATCGTCCGACAGCGCGGCAAGTACCGCCTGACGCGTCGACTCGTATTGTGCGAGCGCCTTCTGATACTGGGTGCTGCTGATGTGATTTTCATTCTCCCAGCCCCGCAATGGGTTCCCGCGATTCTCCGCAACCGATTCAGGCTGGTCGAGGTGGGACAAAGTTGGGGAAGTCAGCTCGTTCATGTCGGTGATCGTATTGATCTGGAGAGGGTTTTCCGCACCTGGTGATTCTGCTTCCGAACGCTGACGGCCGGGGAAAGCCGGCGCACAACCCGAGGACAGTGCTCATGGGGGAGCCCCGCTTTTCGTCCGGACCGAGCACCGCATCGCGGACGTATCGCGAGATTATCAACGTGGCCGCACATCCTGGAACCTGCCGGATCACCGGTGAGTGGCCTGCCGGATCACCGGTGAGTGGATGGGATGGAGTGCTGGGATGAACAACCCGAGCCGGTTTGCGGTGGTCGGTGCCACCGGACGCGCAGGCCGAGAACTTGTCGAGGCGCTGCGCCGCGAGGGGCACGAGGTCGTCGAGATCGCTCGGTCCGACCGGACGCCGCGCCGCATCGATGTCGTCATCGATATGTCCAGCGCGGCGGCCGAATTGTCCGCATCTCGACTGGGGTTGCAGGAAACAGTGGCGCCGTCGGATGCCGAACGCGAACTCTTGCCCCACTGCCTCGATGGAGCCTTCGCCGACTGGCTGGCAGCCAACTCCAGCCGGCACACCGAATGCACTGGTCGGACTCCATCATCGGCACACCGCGCGGCCGCTGCGCCACCTCGACGGTGACACGCGTCGTGTCCGCTGGTGCGCGTCCTCGCGCTCGAGCAGGCCGAGGGGCCTTCTCCGCGCACGCGGCAGCGGCGGTCGGTCAGATTGCCGCGCCACGCCGTCGCCGCGCACGCAGTGCTTTGGCAACCGGCGCAACGGAATTGACGAGCATGAACATCAACCGCTCGGCTCGCGAACCCTGGGCCGGCATGATCGCCAACTGCCTGGCGATCTCGAGGCCGTTCGAGATTGCGGTGTTCGCCGCGATCGCGCCGTCGTGCACGACGAACACGTCGGTGCCGAGGATGTTCAGCGCGCACCCGTTGGGTGCGACCCCGATCAAGGGCTCCGTACCGTCGAAGGTGCCCCACATGCGCCAGTGCACCGCCGCTCGGTCGTCCTGCTCGGTCACCGAGATGATCTCGGCCCGAAAATCGGGCACCGCACGATGGACCGCCCGGAAGTAGTCGACAACGTCCTCGGGCGCGCGCAGTCGGGCGACCCCGACGAAGTCGTCGATCGCGCCGGGCTGCCAGCAGGCCGCCACCGTAGCCCAGTCCTGCGCCGCGAGTGCCTCGATGTACCGACGCGCAACAGCGCCGGGGTTCGTCGGTGTGGTCATCCCGTCAGTCTCCTCTCGTGCCGAGTCTGCTCCCACCGTGCCGAACACAACCACGCGCCAGGTCGGTTTCGACGAATATTCTCCACACGGCGTCCGATTCCGCACCCTCCGTAATATCGAGGTATGCACGTGCGGTCGAAATTGTGGCGATGACCGAGCGCAAGCCGTTGGGTGTTTCCTTCGAATCGTGGATCGACAAGCAGATCCGCGAGGCGACCGAGCGTGGGGAGTTCCAGAACCTGCCCGGTGCGGGAAGCCTATTCCCGGGTCCGGTGGCGTGGATGACGAGAATTGGTGGCTGAAGAACTACCTGCGGCGCGAAGGGGCGAGCGCCGACGCGATGTTGCCGCCGTCATTGCTGTTGCGTCGTGATGTGGAGCGGCTGCCGGAGCTCGTGCGGGAGTTGGACACCGAACGGCAGGTGCGCGAGACAGTGACCGAGCTGAACCGGCGGATCGTCGAGTGGTTGCGGCTGCCGACCGGGCCGCATGTTCCGGTCGCTCCGGTCGATGCCGACGACGTCGTCGCGCAGTGGCGCAGCGAACGCGGCGCGGCACTGCCGAACACCACCGTGCCAGCGAAAGCGGTTCAGCCGCAGCGTGAATCGGAACCCGTAGCCGAGCAGCCGAGTTGGTGGCGGCGCCTCACGCGGCGCACGAACCGGGGATCCTCCCGCTGACAGTCGGTCGAGGACTCACCGCGGAGCCTGCTCGGCGGCAGACAACCCCAGCCAGCAGCGCGAACATCAGCGCCGCCACCGTCATCTGTTCCACCTCGTATCCGCGCCACAAACCCGTGAGCATGCTGGGATGGACGCAGTCGATCGACCAGCCCTCCGGCGATATACCGCGCGGTCGGTCGACCTGCGTAAAGCTCTGAGGTGACATCCTTTTCATCAACGTCGGCGCCCTCGGCGTTACGAGTTCGCCGCGGACCTGACGCCTTTGCCGGGCCAGGTGGCGTCGGAGGGGGATGATGGCTCCATGTCATCGGATCTCGCCGCGTTCGTTCGGGGCCTGCCCAAGGCCGAATTGCACCTGCATCTGGAAGGCACGTTGGAGCCGGAGTTGAAGTTCCGGTTGGCTCAGCGCAATGGCATCGAGTTGGTCGAGAAGACTGTCGCCGAGGTCAAACAGACCTATAAGTTCCACGATCTGACCTCGTTCCTGCAGGTCTACTACCCGGCCATGCGGGTGCTGCAGCAGTCGCAGGACTTTCACGACCTCGCGTTCGACTATCTGACCCGGGCGCACGCCGACGGGATCCGCCACGTCGAGATGTTCTTCGATCCGCAGGCGCACACCGGCCGCGGTGTCGCTTTCGCCGCGGTGATCACCGGCTACCGCTCCGCGATCGTGCAGGCGCGCCGGGAGTTCGGGATCTCCGCCGAGCTGATCCCGTGTTTCCTGCGCGACTACTCCGCCGAGTACGCGATGGCGACCTTGCTCGAAGCGCTGCCGTACAAGGATTGGATCATCGGGGTCGGGCTGGACTCCGACGAGCGTGGTAACCCGCCGAGCAAATTCGCCGCCGTTTTCGCCCGTGCCCGGCGCGAAGGCTTCCTGCTGACCATGCATTGCGACATCGACCAAACCGACTCCATCGAGCATATTCGACAGGCGTTGGAGGACATCGGCGTCGATCGACTCGACCACGGCACCAATATCGTCGAAGACGACCGGCTCGTCGAGCTGGCCAAATCCAAGGGCATCGGACTGACCTGCTGCCCGGTCTCGAATTCGTTCGTCACCGAGCAGATGAAGTCGACCGAGATCATCGCGCTGCTCGACCGGGGGCTCGCGGTCACCGTCAACAGCGACGACCCGTCCTACTTCGACGCCTACGCGGCGGACAACTACCTCGCCCTCGCCGCGCATGCCGGTCTCGACATCGACCGAGTGGTCGCACTGGCCAAGAACTCCTTCCGGGCGTCGTGGATTACTCCTGCCCGCTTGGACGCGTTCCTCGGCGAGATCGACGACTACGTCGCGCAGAACCAGGGAGCCTGACAACAGTGCTGCGGACCCGACAGCGCGCCGGTATCAGGACAGGAATCGCAGTGACGACGGCTCACCGTCGAGCAACAGCGCGGTGTGTTCGGCGACATTGAGTCCATCACTCAAGGTCGATCCTGTGTTCAACTGTGCGACGACGGCCGCTTCGGCGGCTTTGACGGCTGCCGCCGCGTCCAGCAGGGCCTCGGCGCGGGCGGGATCCACGACGACGACGCCCTCGTCGTCGGCGAGGATCAGATCGCCGGGGGCCACCGGGACGCCGCCGCAGGTGATCGGGATCTGCAGTTCGCCCAGGGCTGCGGTGGTGCCTGCCATAGGGGTCACATAGCGGCTGTAGATCGGTAGCTCGCAGGTGCGGACGTAGGTGATGTCGCGGTAGCCGCCGTCGATAATGATGCCGCCGAGCTTCCTTGCGAGGGCGCCGCGCGCGAAGAGTTCACCGGCCAGCGCGATCTCCTTGCCGCCGCCGTCGACGACGATGACATCGCCTGGCGCAGCGGATTCGATGGCGCGCAGAACGGCGAAGAAGTCGTCTCGGCATCGGACGGTGTATGCGGGCCCGAAGATTCTCGTGGTGGCGGAGCGGGATCGAATGGCGCTGTGCAGCACGCGCGTTGCCTTGTCGGCGTCGCAGAGTGCGGTGGTGTCGACGGCAAGGAATTTCGCGCGGAGCCGGTCGTGCGGCATCGGTAACGCCCCTTCGAGGCTCGATGTGTGTGATCCAGGTGGCATCGTACGGGTCAGTGGCACGTCGGTAAGGTTGACCCGGACCGGGGGACCGTCGCTGAAGGCAGGTCGATGCTCATGCTTGCTCGGATTGTTCGCTTGGCCGTCGTCATGGCGTGCGCGGCAGTCGGTTCGGTCGCAGGTCATGCGGCCGCGGCCCCCGCAGTCGGTCGAAATCCGGTGTTGGTGATCGGGGGGTACGACGCCGATCAAGGGAAGCTGGAAAGCCTGCGGACATGGCTCGGCGCGCGCGGGTATCCCGCGTATTCGATGGTGCTGCTCGGCAACCCGACCGGAACCGCGGCGATCGTCGAGTCGGCGCGGGCGGTGGCCGACAAGGTCGCGGAGATCCGGCGTGAGACCGGCGCGGTGCGCGTCGACCTGGCCGGCCACTCCATGGGTGGTCTGGCCCAACGGCACTACGCCAAGTTCCTCGGCGGATCGGATCAGGTAGGCACCTATGTCGACTTCGGCACGCCCGAACTCGGTGAACCGCTCGGATGGCTGTGCTCGACATGGTCTCAGGGCTGTCGCGACCTGGCTCCGGGATCGGAGTTCCTCACCGAACTCAACGCCGACCCCGCAGTGCCGCCCGGCCTGCCCGCCTACCATCTGTTCACCGAAGGTGCTGGGGGAGAGACGAACTCGCTGCCGGGCGCTACCAACCGGAGCATCCAGTCGTTCTGCCCCGGACGACAGGTCGGCCACGCCGACGAACCCGTCGATGGCGCGGTGCGGGAACTGATCGATTCCGCACTGCGGGGTGGGCCGCTCACGACCAGCTGCCCGTAGCGCGACCAGCGATCCGGACGACACGATCGACTGATCATCGCTCGGTGACGAGTTCCGGTCGCGGCGCGTTGCCGACGCGCGGGCCGGCCCTCCTCATCCCCGCTGGTGGTGTGTGAGCAGTCGAGCGAGCAGGCAGGTCAAGTTCTGTCTGTCCTCGGCCGAAAGCGGTCCGAGTAGGTCGTCCTGCACCTTGTCGAGCGCTCGGTCTATGCGTCGCAGTTGCCGATCGCCGGCCTTGGTGAGGGTCACCATGTTGCGTCTTCGGTCGTCCGGGTCCGGCGTCCGCTCGACGCAACCCTGCTCGGCCAGTTCGTTGATCGCCGCCACCACGTCGCTGCGGTCCATGCTGCACCGGCGACCGAGCTCGGCCTGGGTGGCTACCCCGAACTCGTCCAGCGCGGCCAGAATGCGGTAGTGATACCCACGCGCACCCACCTCGCCGAAGCCGTCGGACGCCAACCGGTGGGCGTGCACTGCCAACTGGGTGAGCAGCCAACTCGGCTTCACGGTCAGGCGTGCGGGCGTCTCTTCCGCGACAGCCACCATACATCGTTGGTGCAGCCAATGAAAGTCTGTGGTGTCGCCAATATTGGCGTCGCCAACGAAATGGAATGACATGCCCACGGATACCCTGATCGCCGACCGTATCGAAATCGCCGACCTGTTCACCCGCTTCGCGCGCCTGCTCGGCATATGGGGTCCAGCGACGTGAAAAGTCGCGCTTAGCGGTGTCTTTCCTGGTCGGGGGTGTCGGTGGTCGGTGGGATCATGCGGGCATGACCGAGGCGGTGAATGCGGCGGCGCTGATCGCCGAAGCGCAGCTGCTTATCGGCGAGGTGCTGGCTTTGCGCGCCGCGGATCTGGATCCGGTGTTGTATCCGCCGGATCCTGCGCAGGGCAGTTCGGGGCTGGTTCACGCTTCGCGGACTTGGTGAATGGGCCGGTCGCCGATCCGGCGGATCCGGCCGAGATGCTGTTCTGACCCGGTTGATTCGACCGAACAGCGAGCGCGGTTCATCAACGGCACCGAGTGCGCGCAGCGGCGAGGCGTGCGCCTACCAACTATTGCCCATCGCCGAGGTATCGAAACGCATTGGGGGGTGGCCCGAACACCTTCACAGAGTGTATTCGAGTGTGAGGATCTCTCGTTGCGCCTCTTCGGCGCGGCCGGAGATGCCGGTGAGTTCACCCGTCCCCGAGCCTGGGACGATAGTGCCGAATGTGCGTTGGGTGGTGCCCTCGGCCAAGCCGCCGTGCTGGATAACGAAAGTGCCGCGGCGTCCGTCCAAGGTTCCCTCGACGCGCTCGCTGGCGACATATCCGGCGCCATCGTGGCCTTGTGCGGTGAGCACGTCGACGACACCGGCGCCGTCGATCACCCCGTGGTAGCGCTTGTGGATGCGGACCCGGGTCAGCTTGGGTCCCTCGGCGGGTTCGTCGTAGACGGTCTCGTCGAATTCGGTGATCTCGAAATGTGCGTCGATAGTGTGGGTTTGCTGTTGATCGTCCATCGGTGGTTCCGGGTCTGCGGACCAGATCCCTTGTCTTCCTTTCAATTTCGTTAGGCGGCGAGGCGTGCGAGGGTTCCGATTTCCAATGCTGCCCATATCGCGCCGTCCGGGCCCTGGGTGATGCCGTGGGGTTCTGACCAGGCGGTCGGCAGCTCGTGTGTGGTGATTACGCCGTCGATGGTGATGGCGCCGATGCGGTTGGCGCCCCACTCGGTGAACCAGAGGGTGCCGTCGTCACCGGCTGTGATGGCGTGCGGTCGGGCGGCTCGGTCGGGCAGCGGGAATTCGGTGATCACACCGTCGGTGTCGATGCGGCCGATCTGACCGGCGCCGATCTCGACGAACCATATTGCGCCGTCCGGTCCGGCGGTGACGCCGACCGGTGCCGCGGCCTCGGTCGGTAGTGGGTACAGGGAGATGGCCGGGTTCGTGCCCACGGATATGCGGCCGATCGCGTTGCCGGCGTTCAGGGTGAACCACAGTGCGCCATCGGCACCGGCGGTAATCGCGGCGGGAAACATGCCCGGGGTGGGGAGCGGGAACTCGGTCACCTGGCCTTGCGGAGTGATCCGGCCGACCCTGTCGGAATTGGTCTGGGTGAACCACAGGGCACCGTCGGGTCCTGCGGCGATGCCGAACGGCCCGCACTCGGCAGTGGGCAGCGCGAACTCCCGCACCGCGCCGTCAGTAGTGATCCGGCCGATCCTGTGGGCCCGGTTTTCGGTGAACCACAACGCATCATCAGGTCCGGCGGCGATGATCGTCGGGCCGCAGTCCGGGTCGAGTTGGTGGATTGTGGGCTGCCGGCCAGGAATTAGTCGCCCGATCCGGCCGCTGTGGACCAGCGTGTACCACAGTGCGCCATCGGGGCCTGTGACGATGGCGTACGGACCCTCGTCGGCGCCGGCTACCGGATTTTCTTCGACGGTCGTCATCGGCCGCTCGCCCCACGATGACCGGAGGCGATGCGTTCGATGTCTGCCGGGGCGCCGGCCATGATCGTGCGGGCGTGCTCGGTGACCAGCTCGACCGGCCAATCCCACCAGGCGGCATGCAGCAAGCGGTCGACGTCGGCAGAGTCGAAACGACGGCGGATCGGCGTGGCCGGATTACCGCCAACGATGGTGTAGGGCGGAACGTCCGCGGTGACCAGCGCACCGGCCGCGATAATCGCACCGTCACCGATACGCACCCCGGGTAGCACGGTCGCGCCGTGACCGAACCACACATCGTTGCCGACGACAGTGTCACCCCTGCTGGGCATCCCGGTGACAATATCCAGAGTCTGCTCGGCCCAGCGGCCGCCGAACATCGTGAACGGGAACGTCGAGACGCCCATCGTCGGATGTTCGGCCCCGGCCATCAGGAACCGGGTTCCCGCCGCGATGGCGCAGTACCTGCCGATGATCAGCCGTTCCGGCCCGTAGGCGTAGAGCACGTTGCGCTGCTCGAAACCGGTCGCACCGTCGGGATCGTCGTAGTAGGTGTAGTCCCCCACAACGATTTTCGGCGAGCTGATCAGCGGCCTGAGGAACACCACGCGGTCATGGGCAGGCAGTGGGTGCACGGTCATCGGATCGGGCGACAAACCAAAAGTCCTTTCCTGATACGGCCGGAGAGCAGCGGCCCAGCAATTATGCATGCGCCGCAGGTGCAGGGCGGCATCGAGCTGGCTCGGTAGCGGCCGGGATCTCGTCAGCCCTCGGCGATATGCCGGTCGATGTCGTCGTAATGTGCTCCGGGATCAGCGGTTCGAGTCTGTCCAGGTCCCTCACCCGGGAACACCAACGAATCCACCCCTCGACGACCATCAACCCGCCGCGTGACCAACTGTCACTACGAAAGAGCCACTCCCACCGCGGAATATGGCGGAGGCGCAGCTGCATCCGCGTGGGCACCTCGTTTGGGATCCGGCCACCGCGCGATAGCTCAACGGCGGTGGCTGGCGGCGGGATCGGTCTGAGCCTGCCACCGAATCAACGACTCGGCCGACGGGCGCGCGTACTTTTCCGAGGGACAGTACCGAGGCGTGGCCGCTCATGCGCATCAGCATCGGCGTGGACGCCCCGTCCTCCGCCGCGTGCGTCAACCGGCTATGACGGAGTTGATGCAGCGTGAAGGGCCCGCGGGCGAAGTCGGCGGTGTGGTACTCGAATAATTCGAGGGCCCGTCGATACGACAACCGTCCCCGCAGGGTCGGCGGGTCGATATCGTCCACGGCGACACCGGGTTTCGCCTTGCGGTCGGTCAGGAACACCGGCCCGCGTCTGCGGCGAGCCAGCCGAAGTTTCTGCCCGAACAGGGCACACAGCGCTAAGCGCGACTTTTCGCGTCAGTGGACCCCACGTGCCTGCTCGACGAGAAGCGGACTGGAGCTACCAGCTTTCAGGGCTCGACCAAGATCGCAGCGTGGATCGCCACAGCGTGCCGGTAGTTTCGTGATCTCCTGGTCAGGGGTGATGGGGTGGGCGCGGTCATCGAATGGACCGCACAGAGGAAATCCGATCCCGTGCGCCACCGCGCTATTGCCGCTCGACACTGGTGGCCACGATTCACCGAACGGCGGTGCGTACGAATCCTTGCGTTCGGTCGAGCAGTTTCCGTGCAGCCGCTGCGTCGACCCCGGCCAGCTGCATGACGATGGCGGTCTTCGCGTGACCGCCCGCGGCATCCAACAGGGCTGCGGCAGTGGGCGCGTCAACTCCGGTGGCCTCGGCAATGATGCGACGGGCCCGGTCGACGAGCTTGGCGTTGGTCGGGTGCAGGTCGACCATGAGGTTGCCGTAGACCTTGCCGACCTGGACCATGGTCGCGGTCGAGAGCATATTGCAGACCATCTTCTGTGCGGTGCCCGCTTTCAGCCGGGTGGAACCGGTCACTACCTCCGGGCCGGTCTCGATCTCGATGCCCACGTCGGCATGCGCACTCGAGTCGGCATTGCGGTTGCAGGAGATCGCGACGGTTGCGGCACCCACCGACCGCCCGTAGTGCAACGCCCCGATGGCGTAGGGGGTTCGCCCGCTCGCCGCCAGGGCGACGACGACATCCGCAGCAGTGAGATTTGCTGCGGCCAGGTCCTGTTCGGCGCGCGCCGGATCGTCCTCGGCGCCCTCCACGGCCTTCGAGAATGCTTCGGGACCGCCGGCGATGATCCCGACCACCTCACCGGGATCGATGCCGAAGGTAGGTGGGCATTCGACCGCGTCGAGCACGCCGAGCCTGCCGCTGGTGCCTGCACCGATATAGATCAGCCTGCCGCCGCGCCGCCGCGACTCGACGATCAGCTCGACGGCGCGTGCGATCTGCGGAATTGCTTGTGCCACAGCAGCGGCCACGCCTGCGTCTTCGGCGTTCATGGTGGCCAGCAGCTCGACGAGCGGCATCGAGTCGAGTGCGGTGGTGCGCGGGTTCGGCAGTTCGGTGGTCAATGATCCGATGTTGTGCACTTCGCCTCCTGTGTCCCGCGTGAGATCGACCCGATCCGTGCGCCGTAGGTGTTCGCCCACGCCGTCAGTGCACCGCGAGTGCGGCTCACCCCAGCTCCTTCGTCCGGCGATCCGCGACGGCGTCATAGGTTCGGCGCAAGGCCGCAGGCGCCGACGGCGTGCGCTGCAGGACACCGACGTAGAGCGCGTCCACGACGAGTAGCTGACTCATCCGGCTCGCCATTGCCGCGGAACGGAATCCGTCTTCGCGGCCGGCCACGAGCACTGTGTGTGCGGCCGAACGAGCCAGCTTCGACTGGGCTCCGGCCGTCACCGCGACCGTCGTCGCCTGGGCGCTCACCGCGCGCAGCACCGCGTCGACGACCCCTGCGGTTTCGCCGGAGTGCGAGAAAGCGACAGTCACGTCGCCTGGCTCCAGCAGGCTCGCCTGCACGAGTGCGTCGTCCTCGGATGTGCAAGCACCGCACCACATTCCGATCCTGGTCAGCTTCTGCGCCATGTCGATCGCGACGAGCCCGGACGCCCCGATTCCGATGAGCTGCACCCGCCGCGCCCCGACCAGTGCGTCGACGACCGCCTCCATGGTCGCGGGGTCGGCGAGTTCCGCGGTCGCCAGCATCCCCTCGGTCTCGAAGGCGGTCAGCTTGTGCAGCACCTTCGACAGCGCATCGTCGGCGTCGATGTCGGTGGCGAACACCGGTGCCCGGTCCTCGGCGCCCGTTGCGGCCAGTGCGAGACGCAGCTGCGGATAGCCCTCATAGCCGAGCATTTTGGCCAGCCGAACGACCGCAGACGTGCTCGTCGCGGACCGCTCCGCGAGTTGATTCACCGTCAGCTGCGCGGCGCCCGAAGGGTTGTGCTGAATCACCCGCGCAACCTTCAGCGCGCTCGGGGTGAGCTGTGGGATGGCCGCGAGTAGTCGGGTGCGGATGTCCTCACGTTCTGTCATGGTTCACCCCGCCACCGTGAGGCGTTGCAGGGGCGTGGTCGGAGTCGCGGGGAAGTCGAATCCCGCTGCGCCGGGTGTAAGAGACCCGAGCACCGTCGCATGTGCCGCTCCGGTGCAGGCTGCATGGTTGCCTGCGAGCCCGTGCACGGTGAGGAAGCCGAGTACGGCGAATGCCGTGGCCTCCTTGGCGGCCGAGGGCAGGCCGAGTTCGTCGGAGGTGCGCAGCGTTGTGGTGCGCAGGTGCTCACGCACCATCGCCATGAGGGTGGGGTTGCGTGTTCCCCCGCCCGAGGCGATGACTTCGGTGGGTTCGAAAGAGTCGAGGGCATCGGCGATGGTGCGTGCGGTCACTGCGGTCACGGTGGCGACGATATCGTCGTCGGCCAACGTCCGGCCCTGCAACACGCGCTCGAGGTAGCCGCGATTGAACAGCTCCTTACCGGTCGTCTTCGGCGGCATGGCGTCGTAATAAGGCTCTGTGAGAAGGGTTTCCAGTAGCGAGTCGTCCACCATCCCGCGGTCAGCGCGGACACCGTCGCGGTCGAAGTGTTCGCTGCCGCCGGTGACGAGCTCGACCGCCGCATCGATCAACGCATTGCCCGGTCCGGTGTCGAACGCCGCCGGTGGGTCGCCGGTGACGGTCACGTTGGCGATGCCGCCGATATTGAGCGCTGCCGAGCAACCCGGGCGCCCGGCCAGCCACAGCACATCGAACAGCCCGACCAGTGGTGCGCCCTGCCCGCCCGCGGCGACGTCGCGTGCGCGGAAGTCGCTGACGACCGGCACACCGGTGCGCTCGGCGATCCACGCGGGCTGCCCGAGCTGCAGCGTGCCGTGCGTGGTGCCGTCGCGCACCCAGTGGTAGACGGTTTGACCATGCGATGCGACGAGATCCACTGTGCCGCCGAAGAACTCGTCGATGGCCGCACCGGCGGCAGCAGCGAACGCCTGTCCGATGGCGGTGTCGAGCCTGCACACGGCCGCCATGTCGAGCGAGCCGGGCGGCAGTGCCGCGATCAGTTCCGCGCGCAGCCAGTCGGGATATGGCCGGCTGAGCAGCCCGACTACGCGGACATACATGGTGCCCTCCCGCGCGACGATGTCCGCGCCGACGGCGTCGATCGCATCGTGGGAGGTGCCCGACATCAACCCGATGACCCGCATCAGGCCACCACCTCGATCGGTTCGGGCTCGGTGCGTGCGGGTGCCGGATGGAAGCGGCTGGTGAGCCCACCGACCGCCAACGTGACGAGCACGCCGATCGGCACCAGCCACTGAGCGGCGATGCCCTTCTCTGTCACCTTCCCCGCGACCGTGACATCAATCTTGATGACCCGCACGACGAACGTCATCACGATCACGGTGACGACGAAGGCGACGATGGCATCGAATTGGTTGGCGCGCGCGACGAGCCGACCGAGCAAGAAGGCCCCGAGCAGCGCCCCGTAGGTGTATCCCGCGATCGTGAGCGCCGTGAGGTAGACGTTGCCGGTCGTCGCGCTGAATCCCATGGCGAACAGTGCCATCAGCACCGCCCACACCAGCGTCATGACCCGCGCCAGCCGCAGCAGTGACTCATCGGAGATCGCGGTGCGGCTGAAGCTGCGAATGATGTCCGCGACGGTCGAATTCGCCATCGAGTTCAGCGCGGAGGACAGCGAACCCATCGCCGCGCCGAGGATTCCGGCGACCAGCAGCCCCGATATCACCACCGGCAGGCCGTGCAGAATGAAGTCGGGATACAGGCTGTCGGCGCTGGACAGGCCGAGCTCTTTGGGTGTCTTGCCACCGTTGTATGACCACAGCAACGCACCGACCAGGGAGAACGCCGCGAATTGCAGCGCGACGAAGACACCGGAGGCGATCATCGCCCGCTGACTGTCGCGCAGTGACCTCGTCGCGAGGATGCGCTGCACGATCAACTGGTCGGAGCCGTGCGAGGCCATGGCGAAGAGTGCGCCGCCGAGGATCGCCGTCGGCAGTGCGAAGCTGTTGGTGAGGACGTGCCCGAGATCGAAATCGGTGTCGAAGACACGGAACTTGCCTGCGTGCAACGCATCCGACCAGCCGTCGGCTCCGACATGACCGGTGAGGACGCAGATCGCGATGATGGCTCCGGTGAGGTAGAGGCCCATCTGCAGTGCGTCGGTCCAGATGACGGCCTTGATGCCGCCGAGGTAGGTGTACACGACCGTCAGCAGTGTCAGTGCGACGATGATGACGTCGTAGCCGATGTTCAGGCCGAACTCGCTGAGCAGCAGCTTGATCGGGATGGCGGAGGCGAACAGGCGCACGCCCTCGGCGAGCAACCGGGTGAAGACGAATGTCACCGAAGCGACACCCTGCAGATAGCGGCCGAACCGCAGCTCGAGGTACTGGTAGGCGCTGACGAAGCCGCCGCGTTTGTACAGCGGGATCAAGGCGATCGCCACGATCGTGCGGCCGATGATGTAGCCCAGTGCCAGCTCGACATTGCCGAAACCCTGGTCGGTGTAGGCGCCGCCGGGGACGGAGATGACCGTGAGCACGCTCGTCTCGGTCGCGACAACCGAGAAACACACTGTCCACCAGGGCATTCGCCCCTCGCCAACGAAGTAGTCGCTGCTGGATTTCTGCTTCCCGGACAGGCGTAGGCCGATCCAGGCGACGACGACGAGGTATACGACGATGACGGCGAGATTGAGTGCGTTCATCGCAACTCCCCGGTGACGCGGCGGACTAATGCAAATAAGTGTCAGTCGTCACATGTGCGGTGTCAATATTTGTCAGACTATTCGCGCCACCAATGCTTCGAGTGCGGTCGTCGGGTCGAGGGCCAGGAGTGCCGCGCCGTCGATCGGATCACCCAGCGGTGCCCGGCGATCGATCGCGTGCGCTATCGAATGATCGAGGGGGTCCAGTAACGCTGCGCCGAGTTTCAGCAGGCCTCCGGTGATCGCATACGGCACCGGAGGACGGATGCCGGATCGGTCGATCGCGGCGAGGACCGTCCGGGCCAGCGCACCGCCCGCGGCCGTCATGATGGTGGCCGCTGTCTCATCGGTCGCGGCGGCCGTGGCGACGAACGGGGCGAAGCGAGCGGCGATCAGAGTTGGATTGTCTTGTTGCCCCAGATATTTCGGCAACTCGTCCAGGGTGATGCCATACAGTTCACCGACCGCATCGACCAGAGCGGTGCGTGGAGCGCGGCCGTCGTGGGCGCGCAATACGGCCCGCAAGCCTTCGGAACCGATCCACCCGCCGCTGCCCTCGTCACCGAGCAGCGGTCCCCAACCATCGACCCTGGTGAAACGCCCGGCGGCGTCGACCGCTGTCGCGACGGCTCCGGTGCCCGCCGTGAGGACGACACCCGGTGATCCGCCGAGCGCTCCCGCATGGGCGGTGACGGCGTCGGAGGTCACCGCGACCGATGCGGCGGCGACCGAGGAAATGGTGCGCACCGCGGCCAGGTGTTGCGCGAGGACCGCGGCAGCCTCCGGATCGGACGCGGCCCCCGCCGCACCAACAGACAGGACGAAAGGCGTTGTCGGAGCGATCTGGTCGATGACGGCGCGAATCGCATGCTCCGCCGCGGCAACGCCGCCCGCGTTCGCGAGGGCGGGGGAGCCCCGCCCTTCGGCGTATCGAGTCTGGCCGCCGTCGACCCGCAAGGAGCCCCGACAGCTTGTCTTGCCGAGGTCGACGGCGAGGACATAGCTGGTCATGAGCCAATATCTTTGCAGTTACCGCGGGCCGAGTCGGCGGTGGCGGAAAATCTCCCCGAAAAGTAGCGAAAGTGTCGGTGCCGGTCCTTGCCATGCACGGCACACAGGATGTCGTGTGCCCGATGGGCATGGTTCAGGCCCTGTCCGAGGAGATGGACAACGCAGGCAACGACGCCACGATCGTCCTCTACACCGGCACCCACCACGCCTTCTACAACCCTGAAGCGGGCACCGATCCGACGGCTCGCCTCGTCTACTCGGCGACGGCCGAGGCGCGCTCCCGGGACATGATCGATGAGTTCTTGGCGCAGACATTGACCTCAGCCGCGGTGCCGGTCGACCACGCGACGAGCCCGAAGGGATCGGATGATCGGTGGATCCGAGGACAACGTGCATTCGAATCGCTACTGTCCGAGGGCATTAGGCGAACCACATCGGCATTGCGGTGGTCGACCTCACGTGCGTGCCGTGGATTCGCTCCTTCTCTAACCAGGAGAGCGCGTTGAGATTCACCAGAGCTACAGCGTTGATCGCGACGGCACTGCTTGCCACAAGTGTCGGGCTGTCCGCATGTTCGTCGAGCGACAATGCCGAGGCCGATATCGTCACGACGAATGGCGGCGAGCCACAGAACCCCTTGGTGCCCACCAATACCAACGAGAATATGGGCAGTCGTGTCACCGATCGACTGTTCGCGGGTCTGAAGTATTACGACGCGAACGGGGTAGCCCATGACGAGGTGGCGGAGTCGATCAAGTCGACGGATCGGAAGAACTACACGATCACCATCAAGCCGGACTGGAAGTTCACCGATGGCACGACCGTGACGGCGAAGTCGTTCGTCGACGCCTGGAACTACGGCGCATTCGGCACCAATGCGCAGTTGCAGGGCTCGGTGTTCGACCCGATCCTCGGATACGACGAGGTGTCGGCGGAAAAGCCGACGGCACAGACGATGTCGGGGCTGAAAGTCGTCGACGAACGAACCTTCACCGTGGAGTTGAAGCAACCGTCCATCGATTTCGAGACCGCATTGGGCTTCATCGCGTTCTATCCGCTGCCCGAGGTTGCGTTCAAGGACATGAAGGCCTTCGGTGCGAACCCGGTCGGCAACGGGCCGTACAAGTTCGAAACGTGGGAGCACAACGTCGAGATCGATCTGGCGCCCAACCCCGATTATCGAGGCGGGCGCCCGGCCAAGAACAAGGGCCTGCGATTTGTGATGTACCAGTCGTTCGACACGGCCTACTCCGATCTGCTGGCGGGCAATCTCGATACCCTCGATATCATCCCGGACTCAGCACTCTCGACCTACAAAAAAGATCTGGGCGACCGGGCGATCACCAAGCCGATCGCGTACAAAGCGTGCCTCGGCATCCAGACCAATGTTCCGCACTTCGGCGGCGAGGAGGGTCTGCTGCGCCGCAAAGCGTTGTCGATGGCAATCAATCGAGAACAGATCTCCGAGAACATCTTCCAGGGTCTCAGGAAGCCCGCGCGTGATTTCACCGCGAGCACCCTGCCCGGATTCAACGGCAACCTGCCGGGCTCCGAGGTATTGAAGTACAACCCGGAGGAGGCCAAGAAGGTGTGGGCGCAGGCGGATGCCATGTCACCGTGGTCGGGTCGTTACGAGATCGCCTACAACTCCGACGGCGGCCACCAAGCGTGGGTCGAAGCGGTCGCGAACAGTATCAAGAACACCCTCGGTATCGATGCGGTCGGTGCGCCGTCTCCGACGTTCAAAAACATTCGGGACCTGGTGAATTCGAGGGCCATCGGTAAAGCGTTCCGTTACGGCTGGCAGGGCGATTACCCCACCATGCTGCAGTTCCTGACCTCCATGTACTACAGCTTCTCCACGATCAACAATGTCGACTACAAGAACCCCGAGTTGGACGCCCTGCTCGATGCGGCGCTCGCCGCTGCGACCTTGGAGGAGTCCTACAAGATCGTGGCCCAGGCTCAGACTCTGCTGATCAAGGACATGGCCGACATCCCGCTGTTCGATTACGTTGCTGCCGCGGGACGGTCGGACCGAGTGAAGAAGGCCGAGCTCACCTGGAACGGGCTGTTCGACTTCGAAGGAATCGAGAAGTAGCCGCAATGCTCACGGCGTCTCGGACAATGCCAGCTTCACTCCGAAAGCCAGCAGGACCGAGCCGGTCATCGCTTCCATCGCTCGCTTGACCGAGGGGCGGGCTATCCACGTTCTCGTAAACTGCACGCCGAATATCAGCACACTGAACCACAGCATTCCCTCGATGTCGTGGACCACCGCGAGCGCCACCCCCATCGCCAGGTGTGGCGCCTCCGGCGGGATGAACTGGGGCAGCATCGCGATGTAGAAGACGCCGATCTTCGGATTGAGGAGATTGGTGGCCGCACCGCGCGCCCACGCGCGCAGCAGGCCACCGCTCGCGTCGCCGTCGCCGTCGCCGGCGGTGGACCCACGACCGCGCCACAGCGTGACCAAGGTCTTGACGCCGAGCCAGACGAGGTACACCGCGCCCGCGATCCGCAACACCGTGTAGGCCAGATGCGAGGTGGTCAGCAACACCGAAAGGCCGCACGCCGCAGCCGCGCCCCAGACCAGCACACCGGTCCCCACGCCGAGCGCCGTCGCGAAGGCGTGGGGGGAGCCTCGGACAATGGCGGCGCGCAGCACCAGTGCGGTGTCCACGCCGGGAACCAGCGTGAGCAGTCCTGCCACAGCGGCGAAGGAAACCAGGCCCATCCAGACACTCATGGACTCAACTTACTTGCCTCAGCGCATCTTCCACTCGCTGTGCACGTACGGCCACGATCGTCGAGCCCGGAACGGCGTTCGCCCTACCGGCACTCACCGATCGGGTGGTTGTCGGTCAGCTGGACGACCGAGGTCTGCGCGGGCCCGTCTATGGCGTCGAGCAATTCGATGGTTCCGGATCCGGCAAGGATTATCCCGGCGGTGGCGAGGATGAGCGCGGAAAGCTTCATCGTCGACCTCCCTCCACAGTGCTGAATGGTTCGATCCAACGTCTGCCATCGGAGGATGTCCACTGTTTGCGAAGGTAGGGCACGTCCTGATCAGTGTTCACACTGGCCAGTGTCAACACCGGCCCACCGCCGGTCCGTGCCCGAACTACAGCGGGTCGGAGATTTCGGGCACGGTGTCGGAAATTTCGGGTCGGTTGCGATGGGATGCGGCGATCAGCAGCACCACCACGCCGGCGAGCACCGTATGTGCGGCCCACAGTGCGAGCCACGGCAGCAGGAAGCCCTCATCGGTGAACTGGCCACGATCGCCCACGCAATACAGCGTGAAATTTGTTCCGGTGCCTTCGGAGTCGACGAAGGTGTCCGATACGACCATCGGTTCGGGGTACGGTTCGGCGCAGAACAACGGTGCGGTCAGCTTCGCCTCTCCGGGCCAGACAGCAATCGGCAGTACGCATCCGACAATGGCGGTGCATGCCGCGATCGCGGCGAGGGCCATCATCAGTTTCCCGAGACTCATGCCCGCTGCACCCGAATGAACGCTCCGGCGCTGTCGAACTGGGCGACCGCTGCGGCACGCGGCGAGGTGACGTTGACAGTGATCAGAATGTCGCGGCCGAATCGATTCACCAAAATCGTTGATACATAGCCCTGTTCGAGCCCGCTGCGCGCGAGTGCGGTATCGACGACATCCTCGATCCGCGACAAGCCGGTCACCTCACTGACCGCGAACGCCTCCCCGTCCAGATCATCGGAGGCCGACACCTGCACCGGCGCGGGTTTGCTCAGCGACCCCTGACCGAACGTGTAGTCGTCGAGCTGCTCCGAATGCTGCGGCACTCGAATACGCAAGTGCGCCATCGCCTGCGGGCCTGCGAGGTTGTCTTTCCCGCTGAGGAATCGGGTGAGCTGGGGCGGCTGATCGGGCACGACGATCCGCAACTGCGACGAGTTCGGCGCGGTCAACAGGATGACGCTGGTCTGAAAGTCCGCCACCCCCAAGCGCTCCCGCAAGGCCTCGATCGCCGCGGCCGGCAGTGCGGTCACCAACCCGCCGCCCCGTTCGTGTACCAGGTTCTCGAAGTCGCCGCGATCGACTGCACCGATGCATCCCGTGGCAGTCAGCGCTACCACGCAGGCTCCCAGCATCGACGTACGCCATCTCCGGGTCTGCGTCATGGGTGGCATGCTAACGGGCATCGGTGTCGGAAGGCCGAAGTCCTGGCAGGCGATGCGGTTCGGCAGTGATGGCATCGTGGAGTGCCTGTTCTGGAGCGGTCGTGTGGGTGCGGCGATGCATGAGGACGAATTCGAGGTCGCCGAGGGCAGGCAGGTGGCGCCTCGAGTTCGAGAGGCCGTCGGGCAGCAGGCTTGCGGGCGTGGACGACGTAGCCGAGTCCGGCGAGCGCTGCGGCGCGCAGGCCGAGTTGCTGTCGCTGACACAGGTGGTGCGCCAGACTCGGCCTGCGCGATCGAGTGCCTGTAATGCGATCCGTCTGGTGAGACTGGGCGGCGGGTACGTCATGAAGGGGATCGGATCGTCCGCAGCGGCAACGCCGGGCGGGCCTGCCCACACCAGGCGGTAGCGCCAGATCAGCTCGCCGTGCTGTTCGCCGGGGAGTCGCTTGCCGAACACCAGGTCCAGCTCCGGGCCATCGGAACCCGCGCGGCCGCGCTCGGCGGCGCTGCTGTCGCGGCCGCGAGGGTGAGTCAGTTCAGCCAGTCGCCGATGCCACTGACTTTGGTGATGGTCACGCGGATGAGTTCACCGTCACCGGCCGCCGGATCGGAGAGGAAGTCGGAGTCGGGTCCGATGTAGGACTTGGCGAGCCGGTTCAGCAGCTCACGGCCACCGGGCCCGGCCACCACGGCATTGCCCTCGACGACCACGTATTCGGCGAGACCGTAGTCGTCGATCCGGCCGGACTGATAGGACACCGCGACGCGGGGATCGCGTTGTAGGTTGCGGACATAGCGTTTGTCCAGGCCCATCGACCCGATGGTGAGTGCGTCGGCCTCGGCGTGGGTCCACACGCAGCGGACGTGCGGTGAGCCGTCGGCGTTGGTCGTGACCAGATGGGCGAGCAAACCGCCGTTGATCGCGTCCACAGCCTTGGCAGGCAACGTAGTTGGCATGCCCGAGGTTAACCCGTCGGCACGGCCGAGGCGGCACGATCGCTCGTGCCGCAGAGCCATGGGCGCGATGGATATGAGCCGGACTACGAATCGGACGTGGACGTGTTCGGGTGATCGTGCAGAAACTTCGGCACCACCATGCGCCACGCGTCGATGACGAGTTCGCGCATCTCCTGCTCGTCGATGGCGGCCGTCCAGCAGTCGACCCAGTTGTAGCGCTGATCCGACACCCGCGGCATCCGGAACTTCTCCGGTTCGGCCGCGATGAGCGCGGCGCGTTCCTGCTTGGGAAAGGCGAAGCCCATGACCGACTCGTCGCGGGAGAAAGCGAGATATACGATCCGACCGACGCGGAACTTGATGCGGTCCGCTATGACCGCCTCGTAGGAGCGAGGGAGGGTGAGTGCAAGTCCGCGCACGTCCTCGACGGTGACCATGCGCCGATCGTGCCACTGGGCACCGACAACTTTCATTTCGCATTCCTCCAGGGCTGCCCGGCGGTATCGTCCGTGACCTGAGGCTATGTCTCTGCTCGGAACCGCCGTCATCGTCGAGGAGGTCGCGATGCCGCGACGCATTTCAGGCCGCGCTCTGTGGCGCCACCTGCTTCGTGGATTGATCCTGTGCGGAGCGTGCTTCGGCGGATCGGCGCGGTGCTACGCGGAGTGGACCCGCGACAATCCCGTCGACGCACAGCCTGCCACACGGTGGGATTGGTCGGTTCCCCACGAGTGGTACGACATGGCGCATCGTCGCTGACGCACCGATCTCAGCGTAATTCCAGCTGTCGAGCGAGGCGCTTGACATAGCGATGGCACGGCACCGAGACAGGACCGTCGGGGCCGGGCGCGAGATGGGCGAAGGGGCCCTCGTCCGACCAGCCGTTGCGGGCATAGAACTTTCGAGCGCGAATATTGCCTGGCACTACGGCCAGCCATGCACGTTGGTATCCATTGGCACGCACCTGATCCTCTGCGGCGCCCAGCAGCGGTGCTGCGACGCCGCTGCCGCGGTGGTCACCGGAAACGTAGACCTGCTCGACTTCGTCATCGACGACCATCACGAACCCGGCGACCTCGCCGGCGACCATCAGCACCGTCGTGTCGTCGATCCGTTGCACAGCACGCAGTGCGAACGACTCCTGCGGACGGATCGCGACGAGCTCGTCGGGAACGTTTCCCAGATGGCCGTCGCGCCATCCGGCGTACCAGATAGCCGCAATGGACTCCGCGTCTTCGGCCCGCGCCTCACGCAGCTCCACGGCCGCACCGGCATCCGTCATCTGCGCAATGTATCAGCGAGATTCGGCCGCGGTCACGGCCGAGAACGACGCGGCCCGGCGTTGACATGAATCGAAGTTGAGGTTGGAAACTGGAGGGATGATCCAACCTGCCGAATTCTGGAATTCCGTCTATGACAGCGGTGCCGCGCCGTGGGTGATCGGCGAGCCTCAGCCCGCGATCGTCGACATGATCGCACAGGGCCTGGTGCGCGGCGCGGTGCTCGACGTCGGGTGTGGAGCCGGAGAGCACACCATTCATCTGGCCCGGCTCGGCTACGACGTGCTCGGGGTGGATCTGTCGCCGAGCGCGATCGCCTACGCCAGGGCCAATGCGGAGGCACACCGTGTCTCCGCGCGTTTCGAGGTTGCCGATGCACTGGATCTCGGCCGAGAACCCCTGTACGACACCATCATCGACAGCGCGCTGTTCCATGTCTTCGCACACGACAACGGCGACCCGGCCGACTACGTCCGTAGTCTGCACCGGGTGTGCAAACCCGGCGGGCTGGTCCATGTCCTTGCCCTCTCGACCGCCGAACCGGGTTTCGGTCCGCGCATCGGCCGTGAGGCCATTGCGGACGCGTTCGGTGGCGGCTGGGTGCTCGAGGGGTTGCAGCCCGTTCGTTACCGTGGCCGTGTCACCGAGGTGGTTACCGAGGCCGAGCAACTCGGACTCACCCCGGGCAGCGTGGTCGACGAAGCGGCCTGGTTGGCCAGGGTGCGTCGCGCCGAGAAGTAGCAGCGAAAGGTGAGCTCGCCTGATTGTGTTGTTATGCCGACACATTCGGAGGACGAGTGGGATTGTGGGCGGCCATGCTTTGCTGCCCATGATCTCCGTTACTGATCTCCGCGTGTCCCAATGCGATTCCTGGGAATAGGAGCGAACTCCCAAGTCGACGAACGAGACTTAATTGATGAACGCGATGCGAACTTGGCGCATTGTGTTTGTTTTTCCAGGAATGCGCAGCGCATCGATAATTCGCGCCCAATTTGTATACATCGCTGATGTCGTACACGTGCGATCAGAACCCACTGAGCAGATTCAAGTCAGGGGAGGGCGCTTCGGTGGCGCTTGCATGCGTGATGGAATCACACACGCAATGCGTTGACGCTGTGGTCGACGGATTCTCGCTGCAGATTCGCGACGTGCAAACTCTTTGGTGGGGGTAACCACCTTCTGGTCATGACGCAGGTCGATACGGGGAAGCATAAACCTCGCCTTCAGGTCGAGTTCGGATCCAGTACCAGTGATCCGCTGCGGGATACGACCGCCTATGCGTACTGACTCCACCAGCAGAGACTTCTGGTCACCGGATGGTGCCCCGTCGCCGCGCTGCACTGACGATCGTGGCCCGTCGAACACCGAATCGCTGTCCTGTCGCGCGGTGGTGTGGCGCTGAACAAGATCGGTGACGGGCACAGTTGTATCCGTGTCTGGATCGGCAAGATTTTTCGGTCACTTCGGCGCGGAGGTAAACTTCTCGCACATCGCATTTCAATTTTATCGTGTAACACGTGAACATTGGTGGCACGATCCACTAGTAGACGAGATTCGGGGCTCGATCCGGACAGGTCGTACGCCCCATACCTCGCGAGGGATGCAAACCCCTCGGAACGTCATCCGGACAGTGACGTCGGGATGTAAGAGGCGTGCAGCGAGAGATTCGAATGCAGCGATTTGTGGGAGCGTTCTTGCATCCGATGGTCGGGGGCAAGGAATAGCTCGAGCGAGGAACACAATGCGGCACCGACCGGCGGATGTAGACACCGATCCCACGACGACACGGGATATGGCGGCCGGTCCGTTTCCGCTTTCGGCGGCGCAGCGTGGCATCTGGTTCGCGCAGCAGATCGCCGGGTCGGTGCCGATCTCCATGGCTCAGTACATCGAGAGCATCGGCGACATCGACCTCGAGGCAATGATCGCTGCGAGTTGCCGGGCCGGACGTGAGTTCGGCACCGGCTACCTGCGTCTGATCGAGATCGACGGCATTCCGTACCAGGCGGTGGACCCGACGATGGAGACCGAGCAGGCGATCATTGATCTGCGTGCGGAACCGGATCCGATGCGAGCGGCCCGAGAATGGATGCACGCGGACTACACCGCGCCGCTGGATCTCCTGCACGACCGCCTAGTGAAGGGCGCCGGTCTGCGTATCGGCGACGACACCTGGCTGTGGTACTGCCGGATCCACCACATCGCGCTGGACGGCTACGCGGCCGCAACGATGGTCGGCCGGATCGCCGAGCTCTACACCGCCGCAGTCAACGGAACGCCCGAGCCACCGTCGCGGGCGCAGTGCCTGACCGACATCGTCGCTGCCGACGCCGCCTACCGCGATTCCGCGCGCTTTCGCGCCGATGGTGCGTACTGGGCCCAGCGGCTGGACGGGGCACCGACCGCGGTGAGCCTTTCCGGCGCGGTGGCGGTGGCGGACGCGCATCCACTGCTGGTGAGCGCAACCCTGCCGGAGGAAACCGCCGAGCTGCTCGAATCGGTGGCTCATGCGGCGAACTCGAGCCCGGCGCCGGTCCTGGTCGCCGCGTTCGCGGCGTATCTCGCCAGAGTCACGAGCGGCACCAGGGACAGTGAGAGTGACGATGTGTTGCTGAGCCTGCCCGTTTCGGCGCGCACCACCGCCGCACTGCGTCATTCCGGCGGCATGGTGGCCAATGTGGTGCCGCTGCGTATCGCCATCGATGAGGAAATCACGGTCGGCGCGGCCATCCGTGCCACGCAGCATGAGCTCACCGGTGCGCTACGCAGGCAACGCTATCGCCAGGAAGACATCTTCCGAGACCTCGGCTATGCCAGCGATCAAGCCGCGAGTTTCGGCCCCTCGATCAACATCATGGCGCTCGATACCAAAGTGGTCCTCGGCGAAGCCGTTGGTCGGCTGCGGGTGCTCACCTCCGGGATCATCGACGACCTGTTCGTCAATCTGTATCCGGGCATCGGCGGCGAGAGCGCCAATATCGATTTCCAAGCCAACCCGAATCTCTACACCGAGGCGGAGCTGGCACGCCACCATCAACGGTTCGTCGGCTACCTGCACCGGTTCCTCGCGGCCGGGCCGCAGCGGCCGGTGTCGTCGGTCGAACTGCTCGACTCCGGCGAGTACACCGAGCTGACGTCCGTGCGGGGGGCGGAACCGGTTGCGCCGCAATCCTTCCCGGAGCTGCTCGCACTGGGTACACGCTGTAATCCGCACGGCACCGCCGTTGTCTCGGACGAAACACAGCTGACCTACAGCGAACTCGATGCGCAATCGACTCGGCTCGCCCGGGTGCTCATCGCGCGCGGTGCGGGCCCGGAACGCACGGTCGCCATCGTGATCGGACGGTCCGTGCAGTCGGTACTCGCGGTGTGGGCGGTGGCGAAAACCGGCGCGGCATTCGTCCCGATCGACCCGATGCTGCCCGCAGATCGGATCGCCCACATGCTCGCAGATTGCGGCGCGGTCCTCGGATTGACCGTCACCGAGGCGCAGGCAGGACTGTCCGTCGGCATCGATTGGCTCGACTTGGACGACGCGCGCGTCGAAACACTGTGCGCACGGCAAGATCCGGCCCCGATCACCGACGCCGACCGCCGCGCCCCGATCCGCCTCGACAACACCGTGTACGTGATCTACACCTCCGGATCCACCGGGTTGCCCAAGGGCGTGGCCGTTTCCCATCGCGGACTGGCAACGTTGGTCGCCGAGTCGCGCCGTGCGCTGAACGTCGACGCGACATCCCGGCTCGGGCACGCGGATTCGCCCAGTTTCGACTCTTCCATCGAGGAACTGCTCGCGGCCTTCGCATCCGGCGCCACCTCGGTGATCGTGCCGCCGCAGGCCTACGCGGGACCGGAGTTCGCCGCGGTGCTGCGCAGCAACGAGGTCACCCAGCTCTCGGTCGCCCCGGCCGTGCTCGCCTCGATCGACCCCGACGAGGTGCCCGCGCTGCGTGCGGTGGTCGTCGGTGGGGACGTCTGCCCGGTAGACCTGGTGTCGCGGTGGGCCTTCCGGGTTCGCCTGGTGAACAGCTACGGGCCGACCGAGGCCACCATCGCCGCGACAATGCCCGACCCCATGCACGAGGATGCCCCGATGGCGATCGGCGGGCCGATGCCCGGGATGACGGCCGTCGTTCTCGACCGCAGACTACGTCCCGTCCCGGTGGGCGCCGCCGGTGAGCTGTACCTGATCGGCTCCGGCCTGGCCCGCGGCTACCTCGGCCGATGCGGCCTCACGGCGGCGAGTTTCGTGGCCGCGCCGTTCGCCGCGCCGGGCACACGGATGTACCGCACCGGTGACATGATGCGGTGGGCCGACCACGGACGCGGCCTCGAGCTGGAATTCCTCGGCCGCAGCGATCTGCAGGTGCAGATTCGCGGCCTGCGCATCGAGCCAGGCGAAGTGGACAGCTGCCTGGAGCGGCATCCGGAGGTGGCGATGGCGGTCACTGTCCCCGCCACCACACCGGCCGGCGGCACTGTGCTCGTCTCCTACGTGGCGCCCAAGTCGGAGACCGCGCCGGACCCGGTCGAGTTGAGGATCTTCGTCGCCGATTTCCTGCCGGAGTACATGGTGCCCTCGGCCGTGGTGCTGCTCGCCGAGCTGCCGCTGACCACTGCGGGCAAGGTGGATCGCGCCGCACTGCCTACTCCGGATTTCGGTGCGCGCGACCAGGTCTCGCGACCGCCGGCGACACCGCGCGAACACCTGCTCGCCAGATTGTTCGCGGAGGTCCTGCGCCTGGATGAGGTGGGAGCAGAGCAGAGTTTCTTCGCGCTCGGCGGCGACAGCATCGTCGCAGTACAGCTGGTCGCGCGGGCGAATGCGGCCGGTCTGGCCTTCACCGCGCGGAATGTGTTCGAGCGAAAGACCGTTGCCGGCCTGGCCGCCGTCGCCACCGAGGTGGCCGGTGCGGCAGCGATACTGGAGGAGCTGCCCGGCGGCGGCATCGGCGTGATAGCGCCGATGCCGATCGCCGACGAGGTGCTGGCGCACGGCAACTTCGCCCGTTTCGCCCAAGCGGTGCTCGTCGAGCTCCCATCGGGCATCGACCGTGCCACTCTGAGCGCCACCTTGCAGGCGGTCATCGACCACCACGACATGCTCCGGTCCCGGCTGGCCCGGACCGGCGAAACATGGACAATGGTCACTCAGCCGGTCGGCATGGTGCGTGCCGAATCCGTGTTGCGGCACAGCCGCATCGACGCCGTCGTCGATCGCTCCGAGTCCGACCGCGGGCCCGCCGCCGCACCGGACGGGGTTGCCGGTCGGGAAGCGCTTCCGAGCCTGGGCATTTCGTGTCGATCGGGTGACGACAGCGGCGAACATGCCGCCCAGGACACTGCTGCCGGAAACGGCAGCTGGGCCGCGCAGGAGTTGCAACTCGCCGCCGACGAGTTGGATCCGGCCTCGGGCGACATGGTGCGGGCGGTGTGGCTGCAACGCGGTGGGGACCGACCCGATTCGTTGTGGCTGGTGCTGCACCACCTGGTGGTCGACGGGGTGTCGTGGCGGATCATCCTGCCGGACCTGGCAAACGCGTGGGGGCAGCTGATTTCGGGACGGCCGCCTGTGCTGGAACCGGTCGGCACCTCGCTGCGCCGCTGGGCGCGGGCAATGGCCGATGAGGCGGTACACCGGGTCCGGGTCGCCGAACTGCCCTACTGGCAGGAAGTACTCGACCTGCCGCACGCCGATCTCGATGTGCGACAGCTGGATCCGGTTCGCGACACCGTAGCGACCATGGGTCGTATCGACATCCGGGTGCCCGCGGACATCACGGCGGCCGTGCTCGGCACTGCGGTGGAACGCTTCCACGGTGGCGCCAACGACGTGCTGTTGACCGCACTCGCGTTGGCGGTGTCCCGCTGGCGAGCCGAACGCGGTGCAGTGGAGACCGCATGCACGCTGGTTGCGCTGGAAGGCCACGGCCGTGAGGAGGATGCCGCCCGCAACGTGGCAGCCCGCGGCGGCACAGGCGCTGCGCCGGGGCCGAGTGCCAACCCGGCGGATGCCGCCGCGAGTCCGGCTGTCGCACTGCGGGATACACCTGCACCGAGGGCCGATCTCGCCCGCACCGTCGGCTGGTTCACCACGGTGTTCCCTGTCGGCCTCGACCTCAGTGGGATCGATATCGACGACGCCTTCGCCGGTGGCTCGCATGCAGGCCGGGCGATCAAGCAAATCAAGGAGCAGTTGCGCGCAGTGCCGGACAACGGCATCGGCTACGGTCTACTGCGCCACCTCAACCCCGGCACGGCGACCGTGCTGGCCGACCGGCCCGCGCCGCAGGTCGGGTTCAACTATCTCGGCCGGGTCCCTACCCAGGGGTTATCGGGACCGTGGCTGCCCCGCCCTGTGATATCCGGTTGTTCCGGCCAGCCGTTCGCGGTCACCCAGGACGATGCGATGCCACTGCCCGCGGTGGTCGATGTCGATGCCCTGTCCGACGGCCACGAGATCACCGCCACCTGGACCTTCGCCGCCGAGATCCTTGGCACGGACGAGGTCGAGGCACTAGCGCACCTCTGGGTCGAGGCGCTCGGTGCACTGGGCCGCCATGCTGAAACGGCCGAGGCGGGCGGACACACCCCGTCGGACTTCTCGCTCGCCGCCACCACTCAGCGGGATATCGACGGCTGGGAGCGGCGCTACCCGGCGTTGACCGATGTGTGGCCGCTTTCGCCACTGCAGTTCGGAATGTACTTCCATGCATCATTCGACAACGGCGTCGACGACTACGTGGTGCAGACCGTGCTGTCGTTGGCGCGAACCGTCGACGCTGATCGGCTGCGCCGCGCCGCGGCCGCGTTGCTGGCCCGCCACGACAGTCTTCGGACGGCGTTCGTCACCGCCGACGGCGGGCCTCGGCAACTTGTCGTTGGGTCGACCGAGATCGGCTGGCGCACCACCGACCTTGCGTGGCTGCCGGAGGATTCGGCACACGCGGAATACCAGCGAATTATCGCCGAGGACAAGGAAATTCGCTTCGATCTGGCGCATCCGCCGCTGCTGCGACTGCACCTGATCCGGCTCGGCACCGAGACCTATCGGTTGCTGTTGACCAACCACCACATCCTGCTGGACGGATGGTCGACCCCGCTGCTGGTGCGGGAACTGCTGACCCTGTACGCGACCAACGGCGATGCGCGCGGACTGCCTGCCGCGCCGTCATATCGGGATTTCCTTGCCTGGCTCGCGGCACAGGACGCAGAGGTGACCAGAAACGCGTGGGTCACCGCCCTTGCGAGGATCGACGCGCCGACCCTGGCCGCTGCGGCGGGTCCTGCCGCAGCGGCGGCCGGGCAGCTGTCGCGCGAGATCGACGTGCGAACATCGGCGGGGTTACAGGAGCTATCCCAGACACTCGGCGTCACCGTGAACACCGCCGTGCAGGCCGCATGGGCGCTGATCCTGCACGCTCGCACCGGCCGCGACGATGTCGTCTTCGGCGTCACCGTTTCTGGTCGCCCACCGCAGCTTGCCGGCGTGGAATCGACCATCGGCCTGTTCATCAACACGGTTCCGGTCCGGGTGCGGCTGGAGCCAGGCCTGACCGTCGCCGAACTGTTGTGCCGCATCCAATCCGAGCAGGCCGCGCTGCTCGACCATCATCACGCCGGTTTGGCCGACATCCAGCATGCCATCGGCCACCGCGAATTGTTCGACACCGCAACCGTGTTCGAGTCCTACCCGCTCGATCGAGCGGCACTGGCCGAGACACCGGACATCGCGGGTATGCGGGTGCTCGATGTCACCGCCACCGACAGCACGCCCTATCCGCTGTGCCTGCAAGTAGTGCCCGGCCGTGAGCGCGACGCCGAAGGCGAGCGGACCGAAACGCTGCGGGTGACGTTGAAGTATCGCGGGGGCGTCATGGATACCACTGAAGCTGCCGGGCTGCTCGACCGTTTCGAGGAGCTGCTGGCACAACTCGCAACTGCTACCGAGACCAAGCTGGCCGCTCTCGGTCCAGCCGCTGCCGTGGTGGTGGTCTCGGGACCGCCGGCGCCCGAGCCTCGGACGCTGCCCGCGATCCTCGACGCGGTCGTCACCAGCACGCCCGAGGCGATCGCGCTGTCATGCAATGGCATCGACCTGACCTACCGCGAACTGGACGTGCGATCGAATCAGCTGGCCCGGTTACTACTGGAGCATGGCGCCGGACCGGACAGCCGGGTACTGCTCGCCCTGGCCCGCTCGGTCGAATCGGTGGTGTCCGTGTGGGCCGTCGCCAAGACTGGAGCCGCGTTCGTCCCGCTCGATCCCGGCTATCCGGCCGACCGGATCGCCTACGTGGTTGCCGATACCAGGGCCGAGCTCGGTCTCACCACCACCGGCCGCCGAGCGAACCTGCCGGACACGGTGGATTGGCTGCTCCTCGATGATGTCGCCACAGCGGCCGCCTCGGTGACCCGCTCGACCGCGCCGATCACCGACAGCGAGCGCGGCGGGGTGATGCACCCGGATCAGGCCGTCTACCTGATCTACACCTCCGGTTCCACCGGCACGCCGAAGGCGGTGCAGATCGGACATCGTGGCATCGCAGGTGTTGTTGCCGCCCAACAGGAATCGCTGCTGGTTGATCCCTCCGCGAGCGTGCTGCACGTGGCCTCACCGAGTTTCGACGCTTCGATGTTCGAGCTGCTGATGGCACACGGCTCTGGTGGTCGCATGGTGGTCGCGCGTCCCGATGTGTATGCCGGTGGGGCACTGGAAGATCTGTTGCGTGACGAACACGTCAGCCACATGGCGATCACCCCATCGGTGCTGTCCACCATGGAATCGGCGAATCTACCCGACCTGCGGGTGCTCGTTGTCGGGGGCGAGGCCTGCGGTCCGGAACTGGTGACCAAGTGGGCGCCGGGCCGGCGCATGGTGAATGTGTACGGCCCGAGCGAATTCACGATCTGGGCAACCGGAAGCGATCAGTTGGCCGTGAACGAGCCGGTCACCATCGGCGCCCCGATCCACGGCGCCGCGGCGCTGGTGCTGGATTCCTGGCTGTGCCCGGTGCCCGCGGGCACGGTCGGTGAACTGTGCTTGGCCGGTCCTGCCTTGGCGAGCGGCTATCTGGACCGGTACGGCCTGACTGCCACGCGATTCGTCGCGAATCCGTTCGGCGACGCGGGCGGGCGGATGTATCGCACCGGGGACCTCGTGCGCTGGAGCGCGGACGCCCGCACGCTGGAATACGTGGGCCGCACCGATTTCCAGGTGAAGATTCGAGGCTTACGGGTCGAGATCGGCGAAATCGACAGCGCGCTCACCGGGCTACCGGATATCGAGTTCGCGATCACCACAGGGCAAGAAGGTCCGGCAGGCGCCACCGTGCTGGTCTCCTACGTGCTGCCCACCGACGGGATACGGCCGGATATCGATGAGGTACGCAGCCGGATCGCCTCGGTTTTGCCCTCCTACATGGTGCCTGCCGTCATCGTCCCGCTCGACAGCATCCCGATCACACCGGTCGGCAAACTCGACCGCGCCGCCCTGCCTGCACCGGACCTGCATGCCGGGCCGCGTCGCGCCTACCGGGCGCCGCGCACCGACCGCGAGCGGACCATCATCGACGTATTCGAGAAGGTGCTCGACATCGAAGGCATCGGCATCGACGATTCCTTCTTCGATCTGGGCGGCAATTCGCTCGGCGCGGTGCGGATAGCCCGGCTGCTCGGGGCAGCCTTGCACACCGAGATCGCGGTTCCAGCCGTGTTCACCGATCCGACCGTCGCCGGCTTGGCCGAATGCATCGACAAGGGTGTGGCGGGAGCGAAGAAACCGGCCGCAGCGCTTCGAGCGGCCCTGCAGGTGCTGCTGCCGATCCGCGCCAAGTTCGAAAGCATTGACCTGCCACCGCTGTTCTGTGTAGCACCTTCCTCGGGCGTGGCCTGGTGCTATGCCGGGCTGGGCGCGTATATCGACCCGCGCCGCCCGATCTACGGGCTGCAGTCGCCGACATTGTCGGCCGAACCCGGCGACCACGGTCCGGCGACCATCGGCCAGTACGCCGACCGCTATGTACACGAGATCCGCAAGATCGCGCCGCGCGGCCCGTACGAACTACTGGGCTGGTCCTTCGGCGGCTTCGTCGCACACGAGATCGCGGCACGGCTGCGACGTGCCGGTGAACATGTGCGGCTGGTGCTGCTCGACACCGATCTGGCGGCGCGACACCTCGAGCCACCGGATCAGCTCACCTCCGGTCAATTCGTCCACGAGTTCGGTCCGTTGCTCGGCTTGCACGTCGAATCGAGTGAACTGAATGCCGCGGCGGCTGCCGCGGCGCTGCGGCACAGTCCGGCGGGCACACTCGACGTCACCGGCGCCGACCTCGAGCGGTGGATTGCCTCCTACAACGCGTCAGTGCGCATGGTCGGGTGCCATCGCCCGCGGCGATTCGACGGCGATCTGGTCTTCTTCGCCGCGGCACGGGACCACGAGGGCGCCGTGAAGGCGGACCCGAACGCAGCGGCGCGGTGTTGGCGCAGGCATGTCGCGGGAACCGTCGCCATCTATCCACTCGACGTCACGCACGACGAGATGACCACGCCCGAAGCGCTTTCCGAGATCGGTCGAGTACTCGAGGAACATGCCCAAGGAATCGGGTCCGACTTCGCGCGACGTGCCATAGGTGCGCTGCCCGGCGGACGGTGATCCGCAGAACGTCGCTGACGGTCCGCAACTCGACCCCAGCGCCGCTCGGCTTTGCGTGGCTCACACCACGGAGGGCCGATGGAGATCGAGTACGTCGGGCTGGGCGGACACGAACAAGTCCTCCAGAGCGTCCGAATCATGCGCCCGGACGTACTCCATCTCGGCGTCGCTGATCGCGACACCTTGCACCCACGCCACGGTCTTTCCAGTCATCGTCTGGGTCTCGAAGTCGGAATCGTCCCAGAGAAAAGGACTGACGAACATCAGGTGGGGGACAGTGGTGTCGGATATGTGCGCACCGACGACATCGGGAAAGACCCGCCCCGGCTCGGCGAGCCAACCACTGTTGATGACGCAGAAGGCCGCTGTCGACAGCACGGCCGCGAAACCCGGCAGGGGGCTGACGGCGACGATCTCGACTCCGAGCGGTGGCTGGACCCGGCCGGGAATAGGGTGATCGGACAGTCCGATGGTGCAAAACGAGATCAGCCCGGCCGCCGGCCGATCGACGCTACTGAGCACGTCGATCTCGGACTTTTCGTCTGCGTCGAGATACTGCACGACACGGGGAGTCCCGCCGAACACGTCCCTGGCCGCCGCCGCGATTCGCCGATTATCCGCACTGACTGTCAAAGGTCACCACCCGAGTAGTTGGCACTGCGGTCTTCACCGCGATGACTCAGATTAGAGCTCGGTAGTTCGGGTCGATATCGCCGGACGTCGTTGTGCTCGTCGAGAAACTGTTCTCGCGTGATCCCGCGCAGCGCGGCATGGCGTTGATGTTTCCAGAACTCCAAGCCTGGCTTGTGTCCCATGTGCCACGGCTTGGTGGGGTCGAGCACCTGGCCGGTCAACTTGTCGCGAACGAGACCGTCGGTGTCCTTGTTCATATCCCAGACCTTTTGCCGCACACCTGTGCGGTAGCCGGTCGGGCGACTGTAGGTGGAGGATAGCTGCGATTCGGCATCCGGACGCACGGTGGCGGGCGGCGCTTTCAGATCGTCCAAAGCTTGCCGGGTCTCCGGCAGCTGGATCTTCATCTGATTTCCGGCGGCAAGGCCGGTGCTGCGCGTGCTTCGGATGTGCTCCACATTTTTTGCGATTGCGCCCACCGGGAGGCGACTCTGCACTCCACCCTCCGCCGCCTTCATGATGCGCTTCGCGGTTTCGAGGTCCAGTTGCTCGACTTTCGAGACCATGAAATCCAGCTTCGCGCCGTTCGTATGGTAGATATGCGCGAGCACAAAGGGAGTCCGATCGCTGAGCGTTACACGGACGCGCTGCGCGGCTTCTCGCCATGCCATGGCCAAAATATCAGTCATGGAACCGAGCTCCTCACCGCAAATGCCTTGCCCCGCAAGGGCTCTGCAACCACCACCGCAGTTGTGCGGCCCGGTTGTCGTCATGGCTCGAATAGTCGACGAGCCATAACCTTTTTTGTGATGCTACCGCTCCGTCACGTGATGGATCGGTAGCATCACTGTCCGGCGCCGGGGTATGACGCGAGTAACCAACTGCGGGGTCCCTACGGCGCGTTCATCTTCCAGCTGTTATGCGACCTGTCGATGGACCTGACCGGCTGATCGGTGCAGTGGTGATTTCCGCCACGCGGGGCGCCGGTTCGACCATGTCAGCGTGTTTTGCGCTCTCGTGGAAACCGCTGCGGCTCGATGGTGCCTGGTCAACCCACCCGGCAGTGCCGATGGTGCCTGTGCTTCAGTTCGCTCGCTGTGCCGCAGTTCTGGTGCGTTGGCAGCGGGAGCGGCAGTCACCTCCATCGCCTAAGTGTGGACGCTTGCCACGCGAGTGCTCGGTGTCCGGGTCGTTCGTTGCCGAAGGCCCCGCCAGCCGCGACCCGACGCCCACCTCGGTTTGGCGCTGGAGCAGGTGTGACAGTTCACCGCGCTGCTCGACCTCGCGGACTGCAACCTGGGTGCCTTACCCGAAAATCCGTACCTCTTGCACATGACGGACTGGTCGAGTACTCCGGATACCAGGAGGTGTTCGATGCCGCCCTCTGCATCCGATCATTTGACGCGGACCGACGAGGTCACCGTGCCGTCGGAGCCCGCCCGGCTGGCGGGGCTACTCGCCGTCCCGCGGAACGCCACTGCTCTGATCGTCTTCGCACACGGGAGCGGTAGCGGTCGGCGCAGTCCGAGGAACAGATTCGTCGCCGATGTGCTGAATCGTGCGGGACTCGCGACGATGCTGCTCGACCTGCTGACCGCGGACGAGGAGGGCGATCGTGCCCGCGTCTTCGATATCGAGATGCTCGCCCATCGTCTCGTCGACGTCACCCGTTGGCTGCGCACGCGGTCGGCCCTGAGCGGCCTTCCCACCGGATATTTCGGGGCGAGCACCGGAGCCGGTGCCGCGCTCTGGGCGGCCACCGAACCCGGCGCCGAGATTGCGGCCGTCGTCTCTCGTGGCGGCCGCCCCGACCTGGCCGGTCCGCGGCTGGCGCTGGTCCGCACACCGACGCTGCTTATCGTCGGTGGTGACGACAAGCGCGTGCTGGAGCTCAATCGGGAGGCCCGGCTGCGAATGCCGTGTCCGAGCGAGATCGACGTTGTCCCCCACGCGACGCACCTGTTCGAGGAGCCCGGCGCACTCGAGCAGGTGGCGGATCTGGCCCTCGACTGGTTCGGCCGCCATCTCAGCGTTGCGAAGCCTTGAACACCATCACTCCACGGCAGGAGTTGCCGAAAGCGTTCACCTCCAATGAGGCTCACGCGTGGTGGAGCAGGTCGTCATGCGGAACCAGGCCGAGCGGCACCTACGTTCATGTCGGTGTACACGGCGTCTACTACTGCCCTGTGCGTGCGGTCTGCGTCGATGTAGTCCTCGCCGCTGCTTCGGCCATCAGCAGCCAGAAACTCTTCGCGGTGAGGTCATGCAGGCTCATGCGCCAGACGTAGTCGGGCACCTGCGCGCGGATCTCGGTCAGTGCGCAGGTGGCGATACCGTGGCCCCACATGTTCTTCTGCACGTCGATGTTGCCAACGAACCGCGGCGGCACTGGTGGCAGATCAGGAAGCTGACCTTCCCGATCGGCCAACCAAACCGGCAGGCACACAAGCACGATGGGGGTTCTCCATGCAGCGTTCCAACCGGCCGCTTCTTGACGGCCGCACCCGGCCGCTCGAGATGAAGGAGTGGGGCGACCTGGCCGTCATGGACCCCGACGCCGGCAAGCGGCCGCGCGGACGCGGGTTCCTGGCGGCCGAGAAAGACTGGCTGCACATCGACGCCGGAAGCGCCCTGGAGAACCCCATCGTCACCCTCTACGCCGGAGATGACCCGGGAGCAGAGAGCGGCTGGGACGAGGTCGAAGAGATCACCGTGATCTCCACGACCGGCTTCCTTGCCCTGTGCGACAGCGGATATGCGCCTCTGCGCAAAGAGAATCTCGCCACCGCAGGAGTCGGTCCCTATCTGATCCGCGTCCATGCCAGTGACCGGTCGTCGGACGGCAAGAAGCCCCGCTTCCTCATCCACGTCATCCCCGGCGAGCGTACGGCGGCAGAGCCCGAGCCGACCTCCGCCGCGATGGAGGAGGCCGCAGGTCCGCTCCTGGTGCGGACGTCCTTCGAGCAGCCAGATGGGTGGGCACGCCTGCTCCAGGCCCTCGAAGGATGCTCGGAGCACTACGAGTCGATCACCGTCGTCGACAACCGCGCCTACGCGGGCTTCACGGCGGATCAGATCCAGGCGCGGATCGGGCGCGATGACGAGGACCGGCCCGGCAGTACCGTCGTCCTCATCGCCGACGAGCGGGCACTGGCCTCCGCAGAGTTCCCGTTGCTGGCCGTGAACAACCTGCCCGACGATGACGATGATCCGTTCAGGATCACCCTCGCAGCGGCCGGTTCCTTCGTCGCCAACATGGAGCTGGCGAACACGAGCTTTGGTGGGTGGGGCTGTGGTGTCGACGCCGACGGCGTCTATCGGGAAGAGCACTACTGATAGTGCCGGGCGAGCGCGGCGCGGCGGTGCCCAGGTTCAACTCCACAGCGTCACATGCACTTTCGGGCGGAACCGCGTCACGCCCACGCCGGACCCGCGGATCATCGCCTGCATGCATCGCGGGGTCGTGATGAACCGCAGCAGTTCCGACACCGCGGGCTGGCGGGTGTCGGGCGGCAGGGTGGTCGCGCACCACTCATCGGATACCTGAAGGCCGGGCCCCTTGATGTGGCTAAGCCGACCAGCCGCGAGGTCGGAGGAGACGGCGAAGCCGATCGTCAGGGTGATGCCGCCGACACGGCGGACCTCTTCGAGGGCAGCAGCGTCGCTCTGGAATATCCGCTGGTGGGATTCGGGAATGGCCAACTCGCGCAGCATCGTCGCGATGTGCCCGTCGACACTTCCGGCCCCAGGGCCCAGCATCCACTGCTGCTCCCGCAGCAGCGCCGGATGCGGCGCGACGTCCGCAAGTGGGCTGTCCGGGCGCGCGACCGAAATGATCTGATATTTCAGGAACGGCCGGGCGGTGAGGGTCGTGTCGGTGCCGTCTTGCCCCGGCCCCAGCGCGATGTCCACCGCACGGGACTCGATCAGGCTGCGGAACTGGCTGGTGGGATGCACACTCAGCTCGACCGAGAGATCCTTCGCGCGCGCCGCGAACAGGTCGATGAGGCCGGGGGCGGCATGTTCGGCGAACGCGCTCGATGCCGCGATGTGGAGCAGCCGCCGGCCGTGCGCCGCCTCGCTCACCTCGATGGCGGTCTGGCGCTGCAGTCCAAGAATCTCGATCGCCCGGCTGGCCAAGCGGAGCCCGCCGGGGGTGAAAGCCAGACCCGCCGCCGTGCGGGTGAACAGCGGGTCGTCGAGCTCCTTGCGCAGCTGGGCGATGTGCATCGAGACACCGGCGTCGGTCATCCCCAGCTCTCTGGCCGCCGCACGGACGGAGCCGAGCCGCACCACGGTCGAGTAGGCCCGAAGCTGGGCGGGCGTCACAATCCGAGTCTAGTTTGGAGGTGGACGCAGCGCCGAGAGCCACACAGCGTCTGGAGGACGCATTATGCAGGACGTGCTCACGGATCTGATGACAACATGGAACGCCGGGGGCACGGCTGGGGTCGCGACGGTCGTGCGGACCTTCCGGTCGTCGCCGCGACCGCCCGGTGCCGCCATGGTCGTTGCCCCGGACGGGACAGTCGGCGGTTCGGTCTCCGGTGGCTGCGTCGAGGGCGCGGTCTACGAACTCGCCACCGATGTCGTCCGGACCGGTCATCCGGTGCTGCAGCGGTACGGGCTCTCCGACGAGGACGCCTTCGCCGTTGGTCTCACCTGCGGCGGCATTATCGACATCTTCGTCGAAGCGATCTCGCGGGAGACGTTTCCGGAACTCGGCGAGGTCGCCGCAGACATCGCCGACCAGCGGCCTATCGCGATCGCGACCGTTATCGAGCACCCCGACGGCGCCTGGGTAGGGCGACGGCTGCTGATCCGGCCGAGCAATGCACACGGCACGCTGGGGTCGGCGCGCGCCGACGATGCGGTGATCGATGACGCAGGCGGGCTGCTCGCGGCTGGCCGCAGCGAGGTGCTGTCCTACGGTCCGGACGGACAACGTCGGGGCGAGGGCATGGGTGTTTTCGTCGCCAGTTATGCCCGACAGCCGCGGATGCTGGTGTTCGGGGCGATCGATTTCGCCGCCGCCGTCGCCCAGCAGGGATCGTTCCTCGGCTACCGGGTGACGGTGTGCGACGCGCGGCCGGTCTTCGCCACCTCCGCCCGGTTCCCGACCGCCGACGAGGTTGTCGTCGACTGGCCGCACCGCTACCTGGCCGCGCAGATCGCGGCTGGCGCGGTCGACTCGCAGACCGTCGTCTGCGTGCTGACCCACGATCCCAAGTTCGACGTTCCGCTGCTCGAGGTGGCACTGCGCGCGCCGCAGATCGGCTACGTCGGCGCCATGGGGTCGCGACGCACGCACGACGAGCGCCTGTCCCGGCTGCGACAGGCGGGCCTCACCGCCGAGCAACTCGCCCGACTTGCCAGCCCGATCGGGCTGGATCTGGGCGGCCGGACACCGGAAGAGACGGCGGTGTCCATCGCGGCCGAGATCATCGCGCGACGCTGGGGCGGACACGGCCGCTCACTGGCCCAAACCGGCGGCCGGATTCACCACACACCGGTCGCGAACAGCGAATTAAGTGATTCCTTAAATCGGTCTTGACGACTGAATGGGCGGGGCAGAGGCTTGGCGTATTCCCGCTGATGTGAGGTCGATCACATGCAAGTTCCTGGGCCATTCGAATACGAGCGCGCAACGGGCGTGGATCACGCCATCGGACTACTGGACCGGCTGGGGGAGGAGGCGCGCATCGTCGCGGGCGGGCACAGTCTGCTGCCGATGATGAAGCTGCGTCTGGCGAATCCGGAATATCTCATCGACATCAACGACCTGGCTGCCGAACTGGGTTACATCGTCACCGATCCGACCCTGGTACGAATCGGTGCGATGGTCCGGCATCGGCATGTGCTCGAGTCCGACGATCTCGCCGCGGTGTGCCCGATCTTCCGTGATGCCGAGCGCGTGATCGCCGATCCGGTCGTGCGCAACCGCGGCACGATCGGTGGTTCGCTGTGTCAGGCCGATCCCGCCGAAGATCTCTGCACGGTCTGCACGGTCCTAGGCGCCACCTGCCTGGTGCGCGGACCGTCCGGCGACCGGGAGATCGCCATGGACGACTTCCTGGTCGGTCCGTACGAAACCGCCATGTCGCACAACGAACTTCTGATCGAGATCCGAATTCCCGTGCGACATCGGACATCGAGTGCCTACGCGAAAGTGGAGCGCCGGGTCGGTGACTGGGCGATCGCGGCGGCCGGCGCGACGGTGACACTGCAAGGCGGGACGATCGCGGCCGCGCGGATCGGTCTGACGGCGGTCAATCCCGACCCAGCGGCGCTCGCCTCCTCGGTGGACGTGCTCCTCGGTGAGCCGCCTACCGAGGAGGTCTTCTCGGAGGCGGGCCGCCGGGCGAGCGCAGCGTGCTCACCTGGCTCCGATGCGCGCGGCAGCGCGGACTACAAACGCCATCTCGCGTCCGAACTGACGATTCGCGTGCTGCGCACCGCCGTCGAGCGCGTTCTGAATCATCCTGCGCTGGAAGGGAATTAGCCATGCAGGTAACCATGACCGTCAACGGCGAGCCGGTGACCGCGGAGGTCGAGCCACGTACCCTGCTCGTGCATTTCCTGCGAGACCAGTTGCGGCTCACCGGAACCCACTGGGGCTGTGACACCAGCAACTGCGGCACCTGCGTGGTGGAGGTCGACGGCGAACCGGTGAAGTCGTGCACGATGCTGGCCGTCATGGCCGGCGGTCATGCGGTGCGCACCGTCGAGGGGCTCGAGGTGGACGGCCAACTCGATCCCGTGCAGGAGGGCTTCATGCAGTGTCACGGGTTGCAGTGCGGATTCTGCACGCCCGGAATGATGATCACTGCCCGCGCCCTGCTCGACCGCAACCCGAATCCCGACGAGCAGACCATCCGGGAGGCGATCTCGGGCCAAATCTGCCGCTGCACCGGATATACCACCATCGTGCGGTCGATCCAGTGGGCCGCGGCGAAGCAACGAGGCGAAGCAGCGGAGCCCGAACCCGTTGCCGCGCCGGCGCCGGTAGGGAGCGCGTCATGACCGCCGTCGAGTCCCGGCCCGAAGACCGTGTCGACAACGACCACAAGCCGTGCGGTCACGGCAGGATGCTCCGCAAGGAGGATCCGCGGTTCATTCGCGGACGCGGCAATTACGTCGACGACGTATCGCTGCCCGGCATGCTGCATTTGGCGATCCTGCGTTCCCCGTTCGCGCACGCGCGGATCGTGAGCGTCGATGTCTCTGCGGCACAGGCACATCCGAAGGTCAGGGCGGTTGTCACGGGTGCGGATCTGGCGGCGAAGGGACTGGCCTGGATGCCGACGCTCTCCAACGATGTGCAGGCGGTGCTGGCGACGGATAAGGTCCGATTCCAGGGCCAGGAGGTGGCCTTCGTCGTCGCCGAGGATCGCTACTCCGCACGTGACGCGTTGGAGCTCATCAATGTCGAGTACGAGATGCTCGATCCGGTGATCGACGCCCGGACTGCACTGGCGCCCGAGATGCCGGTGATCCGCGACGATCTCGAGGGCAAGAAGGACAACCATTGCTTCGACTGGGAGACCGGCGACGCCGCCGCGACCGAGGCGGTATTCGCGCGCGCCGACGTCGTCGTCGAACAGGAGATCGTCTATCCGCGAGTGCATCCCGCCCCGATGGAGACCTGCGGGGCCGTCGCGGATCTCGATCCCGTGACCGGGAAGCTCACGCTGTGGTCGACGAGCCAGGCGCCGCATGCCCACCGCACGCTCTATGCGTTGGTGGCCGGATTGCCCGAGCACAAGATCCGGGTGATCTCACCCGATATCGGCGGCGGGTTCGGCAACAAGGTGCCCATCTATCCGGGATACGTCTGCGCCATCGTCGGGTCGCTGTTGCTGGGCAAACCGGTGAAGTGGATGGAGGATCGCAGCGAAAACCTCACCAGCACCGGGTTCGCCCGCGACTACATCATGGTCGGCGAGATCGCCGCCACCGCCGAGGGCAAGATCCTGGCCATCCGGTCGACCGTGCTCGCCGATCACGGCGCCTTCAACGGCCAGGCCGCGCCGCTGAAGTATCCGGCCGGCTTCTTCGGCGTCTTCACCGGTAGCTACGACATCGAGGCGGCCTACTGCAAGATGACCGCGGTCTACACCAACAAGGCCCCTGGCGGCGTCGCCTACGCGTGCTCGTTCCGGATCACCGAGGCCGTCTACTTCGTCGAGCGGTTGGTGGATTGCCTGGCCTACGAACTGAAGATGGATCCGGCCGAGCTGCGGCTACGGAACCTCCTTCGTCCCGAACAGTTCCCGTACCGCAGCAAAACAGGCTGGGTCTACGACTCCGGCGACTACGAGAAGACCATGCGCCTGGCGATGGAGATGATCGGCTACGACGCCTTGCGAAAGGAGCAGCAGGACAAGCGCGCCCGCGGCGAGTTGATGGGCATCGGGATGTCCTTCTTCACCGAGGCCGTCGGCGCGGGTCCGCGCAAGGATATGGACATCCTCGGACTCGGGATGGCCGACGGGTGCGAGCTGCGCATCCACCCGACCGGCAAAGCTGTTGTGCGCATATCGGTTCAGACCCAGGGGCAGGGGCATGAGACGACCTTCGCCCAGATCGTTGCCGAAGAACTCGGCATCCCGCCGGACGACATCGACGTGGTGCACGGCGATACCGATCAGACTCCGTTCGGCCTGGGCACCTACGGCAGCCGTTCGACACCGGTCTCGGGCGCCGCTGCCGCACTGGTAGCACGGAAGGTGCGCGACAAGGCGCGGATCATCGCATCCGGCATGCTCGAAGTCTCCGTCGCAGACCTCGAATGGGAGAAGGGATCGTTCCATGTCAAGGGCGATCCGTCCGCGGCCGTGACGATCCAGCAGATCGCGATGCGAGCACACGGCGCCGGTGATCTGCCCGAGGGTATCGAGGGCGGTCTCGACGCGCAGATCTGTTACAACCCGGAGAATCTCACCTACCCCTATGGTGCGTACTTCTGTGTCGTCGACATCGACCCGGGGACGGCCGTAGTAAAGGTCCGGCGCTTCCTCGCCGTCGACGACTGCGGCACCCGGATCAATCCGATGATCATCGAGGGTCAGGTGCACGGCGGCATCGCCGACGGCATCGGCATGGCGCTGATGGAGATCATCGCCTTCGACGAGGACGGCAATTGCCTCGGCGGATCCCTGATGGACTACCTCATCCCGACGGCGCTAGAGGTTCCGCATTTCGAGACCGGGTACACGGTCACCCCTTCGCCGCACCACCCGATCGGCGCAAAAGGCATCGGCGAATCGGCCACGGTCGGATCACCGCCAGCGGTGGTCAATGCGGTGGTGGATGCGCTGGCGCCGTTCGGAATTCGGCACGCCGACATGCCGCTGACACCGTCGCGGGTGTGGGAAGCGATGCAGGGGCGGGCCACACCGCCTATCTGAGTGAGAGCGAGCGATGAGATCACCGATGAAGTTGACCGAGCGGGCACAGCAGCTGGTTCGCACCCGGACTCCGTTCGTGCACGCGACCGTCGTGCGCGCGCAACAGCCGACCTCGGCGCATGCCGGCGACGAGGCGATCCTGTTGCAAGACGGGACGATCGAAGGATTCGTTGGCGGCCAGTGTGCCCAGAACTCGGTCCGCAAGGCGGCGCTGGGTGCCCTGCAGTCGCACGAAAGTGTGCTGCTGCGCGTGCTGCCCGACGGCGATCTGCAGTTTCCCGAAGCGCCCGGCGCGGCGGTGGTGGTGAATCCCTGCCTGTCCGGCGGAGCGCTGGAGATATTCCTCGAGCCGCAGATCCCGGCGCCGCTGGTGCGCATCTGCGGCGCGACACCCATCGCGGACGCGCTGGCCGAAATGTGCGAACTGGTGGGATTCGGGGTGCAGCGCAGTGCTGCCGGCGCCGACTCGCCGGCGGACACGACGGCGATGGTGATCGCGAGCCACGGTGGCCCGGAAGCCGAGATGATCCGCGCCGCGCTCGACGCTGGTGTGGGGTATATCGGGTTGGTGGCCAGCAAGATTCGGGGTGCGTCGATTCTCGACGAGCTCGGGTTGAGCGACGCCGAGCGGGCGCGCGTGCGCACCCCGGTGGGTTTGCCGATCGGCGCCAAGACCTCCGCGGAAATCGCCGTCTCGATTGTCGCGCAAGTGATCCAGGCGATCCGCAAAGATGGCCTGGCCGTCACGCCCCGCCCGGTGGATGTCGCGGTCGAGGCGCTCGATCCCGTGTGCGGCATGACCGTGACGATCGGGCCGGACACACCGCATCTCACTATCGACGATATCGACTACTGGTTCTGCAGCTCCGGCTGTCGTACCTCCTTCGCCGCGGCGAAGACGGGCTCATGACAACCGGGTTTGTCACCGGAGTCGTACTCGCTGCGGGCACCTCACGGCGTCTCGGCACTGCAAAACAGCTACTGCCGTACCGGAATACGACAGTTCTCGGCGCCACTCTCGACATGGTGCGATCTTGCGCTTTCGATCAGATCATCGTCACCCTCGGCGGCGCAGCGGCGGCGGTCCGGCAGCAGGTCGATCTCAGCGGAATGGAGGTGGCCATGGCCGACAACTTCGAGTCGGGCTGTTCGTCGTCGTTGCGTGCGGCACTGAGCGCGGTGCATCCCCGGGCCGCCGGAGTCGTGCTGATGCTCGGTGATCAGCCGGGTCTGTCGGAGGCGACCGTCGACCGACTGATCGAAGAGGGAATGTCGGCCGCGATCACGGTCTGCCGCTACCACGATGGTATCGGGCATCCATTCTGGCTGAGCCGCAGCGTATTCAGCGAGTTGGCCCGATTGCACGGCGACAAGGCCGTGTGGAAGATCATCGAGTCGGGCCGCGTCATGGTGTCCCGACTCGACATCGACGCACCGATGCCCTTGGACGTGGACACCTGGGACGACTACGAGCGCCTGCGTGCCGCGGCGTCGCCATGATGTCGCCGTTCGACGATGTCGAGGACGTGGTGCGACGATTCGACGCCGACGACTACCTACTCGATACCGGGACCGCCGCCGCCTTCTATCTGGCCACCACTTTGGGTCGGCCGCTGCTGCTGGAAGGCGAACCGGGAGTGGGCAAGACGACGGCGGCGAAGACCCTGGCCACCGTGCTCGGTGCACCGCTGATCCGCCTGCAGTGCTACGAGGGCCTCACCGTGAGCGAAGCGCTGTATGACTGGAACTACCAGCGTCAGCTGCTGAGCATCCGGCTCGCCGAGGCGCGCGGCACCGATCTCACCGAAGCCGACCTGTTCACCGAGGCATTCCTGGTGGACCGCCCGATCCTGCGCTGTGTGCGATATCGCGGTCCGACGCCCCCGGTGCTGTTGATCGACGAAATCGACCGTGCCGATGACGAATTCGAAGCGCTGCTGCTCGAATTCCTCGGTGAGGCCACCGTGACAGTTCCCGAACTCGGGACCTTTGTTGCCGAACACCCGCCAACCGCGGTGCTGACCTCGAACCGCAGTCGCGACCTGCACGACGCGCTGCGCCGGCGCTGCCTCTACCACTGGATCGACTACCCGGAGCCCGCCCGCGCGGTGGCGATCGTGCGACGCACCGTGCCCGGGGCAACCGACGCGCTGATCGATCACGCCACCCGATTCGTCGGCCGTGCCCGCGATCTCGATCTCGACAAGCCGCCCGGCGTCGCCGAGACCATCGACTGGATCGCCGCGCTGGCGACGCTCGACGTCGCCGATCTCACCGCGCCGGAGGCGGTGACCGCGCTGAGCGCACTGGCGAAGACACCCGACGACCGCGCCACCGTGCACACGGCATTCGTCGAGTACACCCAAGGCTTGGCTACCGGATGAGAGGGATACTCCGATGAAGATTGCCAACGAGTTCACCGTCAATGCGCCCGTCGAGCGGGCATGGGAGGTGCTGACCGACCTCGAACAGGTGGTCCCGCTGATGCCTGGAGCGCAGATGGTCGGCTGGGAGGGAGCCGACTTCCTCGGCAAACTCGAGGTCAAAGTCGGCCCGGTGACCAGCGAATTCACCGGGAAGGCGAATTTCGTCGAGCGCGACGAACACGACCATCGCGCCGTTATCAACGGCAGCGGCCGGGATTCACGCGGATCCGGAAACGCAGTGGCGACCATCACCACGCAACTGCACGAAGACGGCGACAAGACCCGCATCACCGTGGACACCGACCTCAAGATCGTCGGCAAGCTTGCCCAATTCGGCAGCGGGATACTGCAGCAGGTGTCCGAGAAACTGGTTGGTCAGTTCGTGGCAGCCCTGGAAGCGAAACTCGCGGCGGGCGATTCGGCCGCCGCGCAGCCAGTGGTCGCGCCGGACAGCCGAGGGATGCGGCCGCAACCGGTCGCACAATCCGAGCCGGCACCGCTCGACCTCGTCGATCTGGTCGGGCCCGCGATAGTCAAGAAATATGCGCCGGCGATCGCGTCAGGGCTGGCTGCCGTGCTCGCAATTGTCCTGGTACGCAAGCTGATGCGCGGGAAGCGATGACACGGGCGGTTCTGTTACGTGGTGTCGATCTCGCTGCCTTCGCTGTCGCGGTGGTCGCCCGGCTGCGGCGTGGTGGCATCGCGGTGGCCCCGAGCGGGCCGGCGCTGTTCGTGCAAGCCTTGCGCCGCATGGCGCCGCGGTCGCGCACCGAGTTCTACTGGGCTGCGCGGCTCACGCTCGTCGATCGCATGCAGGATCTCGCTGCCTTCGACGCGGTCTTCGCGATGGTGTTCGCCGACGCGGTGTTAGGTGTGGACCCGCCGAGCCGAACACGCAGTCTGCCGACCGAACGCCCGTCGGCACCGCGCGTGAGCGGGCGGGGGCAATCTCGGCAAAGCGGTGAAGTCCCTTGGGCGACAACGCGATCGGCGGTCGTTGCCGACCGCTCGACCGACCAGGGTGTGGCGCTGCCGGACGTACTGCCGAGCCGGCTCGCGGCACGAGCACAGGAACCGTTCGATCACTTCGATCCGGACGATCTGCGAACGGTCGGAACCTGGCTGGAGCAGGTGTCGGCGCACTGGCCGCAGCGCAGCAGCAGGCGCTACGAAAACCATCCGCACGGCAAGCGGATCGACTTCCGGGCGACGATGAACAACTCCCGCCGCACCGGCTGGGAGTCAGCGGTGCTGGTCCGCACTCGTCCCCGTAGCCGCCCGCGCCGAATCGTCATGATCTGCGACGTCAGCCGCTCGATGCAGCCGTATTCGACGATCTACCTGCACCTGATGCGGGCCGCGATGCAGCGCCGTTCGCCCGATCGCCCCGAGGTGTTCGCCTTCTCCACCTCGCTGACCAGGCTGACCTCGGTGCTGGCGCACCGTTCGCCGGATGTCGCGGTGGCCCGGGCCAATGACAAGGTGGTCGACCGCCACGGCGGCACGCACATCGGCAGATGCCTCGGCACGCTACTTGCCACTCCGTCCGGCAATGCGGTGCGCGGCGCCGTCGTCGTCATCGCCTCGGATGGCTGGGACAGCGACACCCCCGATGTTCTCGCCCGCGCGATGGCCCGGATCCGACGCCGGGCTTGGCGCGTCATCTGGCTCAACCCTCGTGCGGGCGACTCCCGGTTCCAGCCAGCCACCGGTGCGATGGCGGCAGCCCTGCCATACTGCGACATCATGATGCCCGCGCACACGCTGGCGGGCATGCATGCGTTCATACAGGACCTGGCATCGGCGGTTGTCACCTGATGGCCAGACAGCGAGTATTCGCCACCGTCAACGGCCGCAAGACCGGCCCGGTCGACGCACGCTCAGTGGCGATGGCGGCGCTGTATTCGCCGAATCTGCTTCCTGTCGAGCCCGATTCGGAGCTGGTCATACTGGGCATGCTCACTGATCGCCGAGACGAACTCGGTCGCGCGCGAACTGCGACGATCAACCGACTGCAACGGTTTCTGCTCGAGTCTTCCCCGGTGGCGCGGGAAAGTTCCGGTCCGCTATGCATCGGCTGGCACAACCAGCACACCATGCCGGTCCGCGACTTCGCAGTCGGCTCAAAGATTCGACATCCGGACCACCCACCGAAGGTTGCTCGACGCCCCACGCGCACGCGCACCTGTCGCGTTACACCTCAGTACCGCCTCGGCGAACGTATAATTCTCCAGGCACCCTTATCGGGTCGGTGCCTTCTGTCGAGCGTGCGACGCTGCGCAGGACGGATGACGAGCCGTGGCCGGCCGGCACAAGGTGGCACGACCAGGTAGTTCTACGGACACAACCAGGGTGCCGCTGGCACCATCGTTGAAGGCGATAGTAGCGTCGGTGGCATCGCATCCAGGGGTGCCACAGACCGTGAGAACTGATGTTTCATCCGGTGCCCCGATTGCCGTTCGAGAATTGCCGGCGCCGCTGCCTCGATCATGCTGCGGTGAGGCCCTCGCCGCCACCGACGCTCCCCGAGGAAAGCGAGGATACCGATGTCTACTCATCAGGCTGTTCACGTGCAGTCCGCCGGTGCGGCGTTGAAACTGGTCGATGTTGATACGACTTCACCGCCTCACAACCATGTCCGCATCGCGGTCTCGGCGTGTGGGATCTGCGGCACCGACCGTGCGTTCATCAGCGGCGCGTTCCCCGGCATGGCGTGGCCGCTGACACCCGGGCATGAGATCGCCGGCACGATCGCCGAACTGGGCGCCGATGTCGACAATTACGTCGTCGGTGACCGCGTGGCTGTGGGCTGGTTCGGTGGGCATTGCAGCAAGTGCATTCCATGCCGGAAAGGCGACTTCATCCACTGCCAGAACTTGCAGGTCCCCAGCTGGCACTACCCCGGTGGATACGCCGAGTCGGTGACCGTACCGGCCAATGCGCTGGCCCGCATCCCCGACGAGCTTTCCCTGGCCGAGGCCGCGCCGATGGGTTGCGCCGGAGTCACCACCTTCCTCGCACTTCGCGAAACCAGGGCGGTGCCCGGCCACCGTGTGGCCATTCTGGGGATCGGCGGACTGGGCCACCTCGGCGTGCAGTTCGCGCGCGCGATGGGCTTTGAAACGATTGCGATCGCCCGCGGCCCTGACAAAGCCGAGGACGCCCGCGCGCTCGGCGCCCACCACTACATCGACTCGACCGCCGGTGATGTCAGCAAGGCATTGCGCGGACTCGGTGGTGTGTCGGTCGTTCTGGGGACCGTCGGCAGCGCCACAGCCATGGCCGAAACGGTTGGTGGGCTGCTACCGCGCGGTGAACTCATCGCCATCGGCGTCACCGCCGAGCCATTGCCGATCACCCCGACGCAGCTGATCATGACCGGACTCAGCGTCACCGGCCACGCCTCCGGCACCGCGCGCGATATCGAGGAAACGATGCAATTCGCGGTCCAATCCGGTGTGCGCGCGCGAACCCAGGAACGGCCACTGGATCAAGCTGCCGAGGCCTATGCCGCAATGGAACAGGGGCGGGCCCGATACCGCATGGTCCTCACGGTCTGACTGCTCAGGGTTGGCCGCGACGCAATTCTGACGCAGCTCTGCAGACCAGCTCGGCGCGCTGCTCGGGTTGACCACCCCCGGCCCCGTCGGCGTCGGCAGCGTGGCCGCGGCGGCCGACTTTTGGTTCGACGTTCGCCGCGTCGTAGCGGCGCCCGCAGCGCGAGCTGCGGCGCAGTTCGGGTAGTAGACGCTGGGAGATGCGGGGGTTGTCGTCGCGGCCGCCGCGGCTGGAGGTGCGACGGGCGCGGGTGCCGCAGCCGGCGGTGCGGGCGCGATGATCGCTGGTGGTGTGGCCGGGGTAGTCGGTGTCACCGAGGAGGTTGTCGTCGGGGCGGGCGTCGCGCGGGTGACGGGTGCCGCCGAGGTCGTGAGCCGCGCGTCCGAGCGCCGGCCTTGGTAGGCCGCTTCCCCTGACAAGGAGCAAACACGTCTTACCGTGGTTCACCACGCACGGACCGTACCGAGAGTTGTTGGTCTACGGTCGATTTCGGCCCTACGCAGTACGGACACCCGTGGGATTGCCCCATCTATCGCCACCACCTCCGACACGTTTAGGTCCGAAGCCTCGACACGCGGGGTGCTCGAGCGGTAAGACCAGACCACCTACATTGCGCCTGGATCGCGGAAGCCACTGCAGCGGTGGCATTACCGATCGGCGAACCGCACCCTCTCGCGTCCGGTGGTCGAGCTGTCGTGGTTATCCCGAGCGTCAGGGTTAGCGGTGCATGTATCCCGGTGTAGATGATGCAACGTCCAGTCGTGGGGCGATCGATTCCCCGCCCAGTGCCTGCCGCAGTACGGCTTGTTCGTCCTGGATGACGTGCATTACGGCGTTGATCAGCGCGAGGTGGGTGAACGCCTGGGGGTAGTTGCCCCAGTGCCGGCCGGTTCGTGGGTCGATCTCCTCCGCGTAGAGGCCAAGAGGGCTGGCGTAGGCAAGCAGTTTCTCGCACAGCTGTTTGGCTCGCTTCTTTTCGCCGATCTCCGACAGTGCCGAGACAAGCCAGAACGAGCAGATCGTGAAAGCGCCTTCTTCCCCCGCACATCCATCGTCGGTTTCACTGACGCGGTACCGCAATACGAGGCCGTCCTCGGTCAGTTCGTCGGCGATGGCCAACACCGTGTTGCGTACCCGGTCGTCGTCGGGTGGCAGGAAACGAACCAGCGGGATGAGCAAGGTCGAAGCATCCAGTGCCGTGCTGCCGTAGTACTGGGTGAACACCTGCCGGGAGTCGACCGCATGGGTGCATATGTCGGCGTGGATTTCGTCTGCGGCCTGTTGCCAGCGATGTGCGCGTTCGAAGTCCTGGTGGATGCGGGCCAGCCGGGCGCCGCGATCGGCGGCAACCCAACACATGACCTTGCTGGAGGTGAAGTGTTGGGGCTCCCCGCGTACTTCCCAAATGCCATGGTCCGGTTCGCGCCAGTAGGTGAGGGCGCTCTTGACCGCCCGGCCCAGCAGCGGCCACGCTCGGGCGTCGATTTGGTCTTGGTTGCGTGCGTAGAGATAGACCGCGTCCAGTGCAGCGCCCCACACATCGTGCTGGCGTTGCTGGTACGCGCCGTTGCCGATGCGCACGGGGCCGGCATTTTCGTAGCCGCGCAGGTGGGTGAGGGTCCGCTCGGTGAGGTCGGTTTCGCCGCCGATGCCGTAGACGATCTGCATGTCGCGGACATCTTCGGTCAAGCTGATGATGTACGAGAAGAATTCGTTCGCCTCCCAGCTGAAGCCCAGTGTGTACAGGCCCCACAGCGCGAAGGCGGAGTCGCGTATCCACGAGTAGCGGTAGTCCCAATTGCGTTGTCCACCTGGGGTTTCGGGTAATGACGTGGTGGCCGCAGCACTGATGGCACCGGTGGGGGCGAAGGTCAGACCCTTGAGGGTCAGCGCGCTGCGGGTGAGCTGGGCAGTCCACGGATGATCCGGAAACCGCCCGCCGGCCAGCCAGTGCCGCCAATGGTGGATTGTCCGTAGCAGCCGTTCATCGGCGTCGTCAACGGCGCGGGGGGCGTCGCGACTACCCCAGGAGAGCGCACAGAAGCGTGTGTCGTCCGCCTTCAGCAGGGTGCGGGCAAGCGCGTGCGTACCTTCCAGCCCCAAGCGCATGTCGGTGCTCAGTGTCAGCTGCAGATCGATCCCGTCAGCGCTGGCCTGCGCGAGGTGGTAACTGTCGAGGTACTCCCAATGAGCGCGATGCCTGCCGTAGTCGAAAGATGGTTGGCAGTCGAGCACAAACTGAATCTGCCCGGTCTCACAGTGCACCGTCCGCAGCAGAATGTGCTCGGCGTCGTAGTCGGTGGGCGTTCGGCGATGGGCGCTATGGCCGGGTGTCTGGTGTCGCCAGGGCCCGACCAGCAGCACATCACGAACTGTCGCCCACCCTTCGCCACTGCGCCAACTCGTCTCCATGACCATCGTGCCGGGGACGTAGCGGCGATCGGTGGGCACCATGAAGTCGGCAGGGGCGAACCGGAACGAACCGGCGGAACGATCGAGTATGGCTGCGAAGACACTGGGGGAGTCCATGCGGGGTAGGCACATCCACTCGATGGCTCCGCTGGGGGCGATAAGTGCGGTGACCTCGCAATCGGAGATGAAACCGTAGTCGTCGATGCGCGGGAACGCGGTGAGTCGCGGCGTGCGTTCAGTCTCGTCGTCCATGTGTTGCTCCATGGTCGTCTCGGCGCTGATATCTGGCCGGCTATTCCAAGCGGTTGCCTGGTGAACCGCCTTCTTTCCCGACCGGACTGCGAGCTGATCAGGATATGAGTGATGTGGCGTTTCCAAACAGCCCACCACCTTGTGGGGCGTGTCGGCAACCCCGGCATCTTGATGCGGGCAGGGCATTTCCCGCAGTTTGCGTGGACGAGCAGCAAGCGATTCGGTGCCGGGATCGCGATGAAGGACAGCAGGGTGGGTTGTCGCCGCCCCTACGACCCGCTCGGCATTCTGCGAGGCGCGTTCACGGAGAGTCGAGCCCACGCGGAGCGAGACTCCGAGTCCACGCGGGGGTGGGCCACGACGTCCGGGGCTGAGCACGCACCGGAGTGGTCGGCGTTCGGCACGTTATGCCAATACCCGCTGCCTCGCCGCCAGAGACATCGGCGGAATGAGTTTCGTCCAGAATTCATGGCGGACCGCATCCCACAGCCTCGTCAGTTCCGGAAGCAGTTCTCGCGCCAGGGCGAGATCCGGGTAGTTGCTCGGGCAGAAGGAAGCTACCGGCGAAGCGTCGGATGCGTTGTCCACCGCGATAATTGCGATCAGATGATGCTGAACCAAGCGCCACGTCACACGCAGTCCGTCGACTTCCGTTCGCCACATATCATCCACCTTCGATACCCCGCCGTCGCACCGTTGCCTCGGGTATTCGGCGACCACCATCGACCGGCCGCACTCGGCTATGCGCCACCATCTCGGCTGGCAACTCGGCACGGCCACGGATGCACCACTGGAGGTGCCCGCTAGGACAGGTCGGGTTCTCGGACATGAGGAATTCCTGCTTCGATCGTGACGTCGGCGCGTCAAGTTGTCCGGGTGGGGCAGTTCACATGCCTTGAACATAAGACATTAGATTTCATAGTTCAAGAGGTTCTTCAGTAAAAATCGCATTAAGTCCCGCCGCTCATCCAGGACGCGCCTCGTCGCCAGGCAGCTCGGCATCCATCGCCCCGCCGCCTGGCGATTGCGAATACCGCCGGGGTGACCACGGGTGCGGGCGGGACCCACTGTGATGTACATCTAACTTTAGAGTTCATATTTCAAGTGTTAGTCGACTAGAATCGTGTCACGTCCCCGCCACCCGAGGAGTCGCGTTGCCCCATCAGAAGAGGGCCGGATTGACCGCGCTCGGCGCCGTGCTTTCGCCGCTCGAGGGCGGCGGTCCGAAAACCGAGGCCGTGGCGCAGCGGTTGTCCGCTGCGATCAGCCTCGGCGTGATGGTCGACGGCCAGCAGTTGCCGAGCGAGGCCGATCTCGCCAACCAGTTGGGGGTATCGACGATGACCCTGCGGGAGGCGCTGGTGGTGCTTCGACAGCAGGGCATCGTGCACACCAAGCGCGGGCGCGGGGGTGGCAGCTTCATCAGCGCTTCGGCGGAGGTTTTCGAGAGCACCTCGCTGGCGCGGTTGCAGCAGATGAGCATCCAGGAGCTGCGTGATCTGGGGGACGAGCACTTCGCCATCACCGGAGCGGTTGCTGTGTTTGCCGCGCGCCGCGGGGTGCGGGCCGACATAGTTCGGCTCCGCGCCCTGACCGACCGGCTGAAGGACAGCACCGAACTCGTCGCTGCACGCCAAGCCGACAGCCGCTTTCATATCGAGATGGCGGTCTGCGCGCAGTCCACCCGGCTGACCCGTGCCGAGGTCGGTCTGCAAGCAGAACTCTCCGCCTTGCTCTGGCTGCCGCGGCTGAAACTGGCCCCGGCAGCTGAGGCGGCCGCCCATCGTGACCTGGTGGACGCGATCGAACGAGAAGACGATGCCCAGGCGAGAGAACTGGCAGAATCGCATACGGAATCACGCATCCGCCGTCTCGTCGCCCTACGCTTGGAGCTCAGTGATTGATGAGGGACACCGATAGCTTTCCGGCCCCGGCGACCGTCGAGTCGCTCGCTAGTTCCGTCGCAAAACTGGTCGACGAGATCTACCTGTCGCTGGAAACTATCGGAACCGCACTGACAATCCTGTGGGGTGGTCTCACCGAGAAGCTGGGGTCCGCTCCCCAGTCGACTGACCTGGCACCGCTGCGCGAGACTATCGCCGGTGAGCTCGAGCGGCGCGGAAAGCTGTTCACCGGCGCAGGCGTAGTGATGGCCGACAGCGTTCTCGCTGATCGCCCCCGGCACCTGGAATGGTGGCTTCCGGACGCGCAACGCCTGCTGCTGGAATTGAATCCCGATAGCGAATACTTCTACGACTACACCGGAATGGACTGGTTCACGATTCCGCGCGAGCAGGGTCGGCGATGGGTGCAGGGGCCGCACCTCGATTACGCGTGCTCCGATCAGTATGTTTGCACATTCTCGATACCGGTCACGACCACATCGGGAACATTCCTCGGAATTGCCGGTGCCGACGTACCGGTCGCCGCGATCGAGGAGGTCTTGCTTCCGCGATTCCAGGCATCCGGTCAGCGAGTAGTGCTGGTCAACAGCGAAGGACGCGTCATTATGGGGACCGATCCCGAATTCACGACCGGATCCAAGACGAGCCGGATGGACAGGTCTGTTGCTACAGTCCCGATCGAGGCGATGCCTTGGTCGTTGCGTCCGCTGGGACCCATCGCGTCCTACTGAGACTTCAGAACACCGATACAGGTTCCAGTAGTAGCCGCTGAAGAACGAGGGATATCGCGTAGCCCCCGCTGCTCCTGAACGCACAGGGAGTCGAAACTCATCGTCGATTCCCTTGGCGGGCTGAGCAAGGTTCTTCGGAAGGCCGACATGGCGGACAACGGTCGTGTCATGCAGCGGTCGAGGCCAGTTGTTCGGAGAGGTTTGTTCGCCGCATCCGATGCGGCAGCCCGAAGATGCCGAGGAAGACCGCGATCATGGTGCCCACCCCGTACCAGAGGGTGTAGCCGAACGCGTGGGCGAAATTGTGGGCGTTGGCTTGCGGGCCGGCGATGATCAGGATGCGCTGCACCGCAGCCGGCGTGTCAGGACGGGCCCTGCAGCTGTCGGGGATTTGGGTGGGATCGGTCGCGGCGGACCTGTCGCGGACGCAGACGCGGAACCCCGCGATAACGGCATCCTGAGCCGCAGTCGGCACACCGGCCGAGGTGAGTTGCTGATGCAGGGCGGGGGTGACGGCGCCGACGCCGCGTCCGGAGTCGTCGGCGAGCTGCGTGAAGAGCACGATGCCTGCCAGGGCGATCCCGAGAGCCATCCCTACCTGTTGGACGGTGCTCAACGTTCCGGATGCCGATCCCGCGTCGGGTGCGGGGACACCGGTGAGGATCAGGTCGACCATCGGGGCGACGACCAGACCGAATCCGAAACCGGAGACCGTCAGCGGGATGATCATCTGCCAGGAGGTGATTGCGGGTCCGTAATGGATGGCCACCCAGATGTAGCCGGCGAACCCGGCGGCGTTGACCAGGGCACCGGTCGCGAGGACCCGGCGCCCGGCCCGGGGCACGAACACTTGCACCGACAGCCCGGATCCGGCGGCCGCGGCCACAGCGAACGGGGCGGCGGTCAGCCCGGCCCGCAGGGGTGTCCAGCCCAGGCCGACCTGCATATAGAGCGTCCACACGAAGAAGAAGCCACCGAGCGCGACCCAGAAGATCGCCCACGTCGTCATGCCCGTCGAGAAGGCCCGCATTCGGAACAGGGCGAGCGCCATCAACGGTGACCCGACGGTGCGGGTGCGCCGGCCCTCGTAGACGACGAACACGCCGAGCAGGATCACCCCTGCGGCCATCAGCCCAATTGTCCATGCGGGCCAGCCCAGACTGCGTCCCTCGGTCAGGGGATAGACGACCATAACGACGGCAGTCGTGGCGAGCGCGACCCCGACCGAGTCGAGCCGGGACGCGGCCGGTGACCGCGAGTCGCGGACCAGCAACCACGCCGCGACCAGCGCGCAGATGCCCACCGGAACGTTGATAAGGAATATCGGGCGCCACCCCCAACCGAAAAGATCCCACTGCAGCAGCGCGCCACCCAGGACCAGTCCGGCCACCGACGCCGAGCCCAGCACCCCACCCCAAATGCCCAGCGCCTTGCCCCGCTCGTTCGCGGGAAAGCTGACGTGCACGATGGCCAAAATCTGCGGAACCATCAGCCCTGCCATCGCGCCCTGCAACAGCCGCGACGAGATGAGCATGGCCGGGTCGGCGGCGGCGCCGCACAGTCCCGACGCGAGGGTGAACCCGGCGACGCCGATCAGGAATACGGGTTTGCGGCCATAGATGTCACCGAGCCGGCCGCCGGTGATCAACAGCGCTGCGAACCCGAGCACGTAGCCGGCGAGGACCCATTCCATCTGGGCGTAGGCGGCTTCCAGGTCCTCGAGCGTGCTCGGGATCGCCACATTGACGATGGTGACGTCGAGCAGATCCATGAACCCGGCGACCAGCATCACGACCAGCGCGAGCCAGCGCCGCGGGTCCAGCGCCGACGCAGCCGTCTCGCGGTCGAGCTCGCCGCCCACCACGACTGCTGTCTGCTTCATCGGGCGCGAGTTCTCGAGCATGGCAGCGGTTCCTCCTCGGTGATCTGCCTCGGCGATGACATCCGAGGCCGATTACTTCCGTCATATCTATGACGAATGACGGCGGAGGAAGATGACAGTGGCGTCGGAGGTGACAGATGGACGACAGGGACTTGCTTGCCGAACGGTTCGAACGCAACCGCGGCCACCTGCGGTCGGTCGCCTACCGGATGCTGGGCTCGCTCAGCGAGGCCGACGATGCCGTCCAGCAAGCCTGGTTGCGGCTCGACCGCGCCGACACCGACCACGTGGACAACCTGACCGGCTGGCTGACCACCGTCGTCGGGCGGGTGTGCTTGGACATGCTCCGCGCTCGCAGCACCCGGCGTGAAGAACCGTCGGGACTGCAGACACCCGAACCGGGTCAGCCCGCACCCGGCACCGGCACGGACCCCGAGTATGAGGCGATCGTCGCCGATTCGGTCGGGTTGGCGTTGCTCACGGTCATCGAGACACTCACGCCGGCCGAGCGCGTTACCTTCGTGCTCCACGACCTGTTCGATGTCCCGTTGGCCGAGATCGCGCCGATTCTGGGCCGCTCGGTGAACGCGGCCGCCCAGCTGGCCTCCCGTGCTCGCCGCCGGGTCCGCGGAGCTGATCCTGTCCTCGACTCGGATCAAGCCCGCCGCAGGCGCATCGTCGAAGCCTTCCTCGCCGCCGCACGCAGCGGTGACTTCGAAGATCTACTCACGGTCCTCGACCCCGACGTCGTGCTGCACGTCGACGCCACCGTGGCCCCGACACACCGCCCGCTGGAGGTGCGAGGCGCGACGGCTGTCGCACGGGGGGCGCGCGCCTTCGCCGAGCGGGCCAGATACGCGCGGATCGCGCTCATCGACGGCCGCATCGGCATCCTCAACACACCGCCTGGTCGTGCGGCGCTGGTACTCGACATCACCGTCACCGGCACACGGATCACGGCCATCGATATCGTCGCCGATCCCGAACATCTGAGCTCACTCGACATCGTCCCGCTCCTAACTGAGCCAGGACACCGATGACCACGACGATGTGTCGTGCACGCGTGCGTGGCGGTTGTCGCCCCTTGCGCAACTGCACCGGGAGCGCGACGGTGGGGATATAAGTCTCGCCCTCGCCGGGCTCGTCGGGTGAACCGACGGACCGACCGATCTTTGGGAGGAAAATATGGCGAACAGGTGGACGGAGCAAGACATACCAGTTCAGAAGGGCCGACTGGCGATCGTCACCGGCGCCAATAGCGGACTCGGGTTCGAGGCCGCTCGGGCACTTGCGGCGCACGGCGCGTCGGTGGTGTTGGCAGTGCGGGATGTGGACAAGGGTAAATATGCCGCGGACCGTATTGCCGCTGTAGTCCCAGGCGCGGACACCACCGTTCAACAGCTCGATCTAACCTCGTTGGAATCCGTGCGCAATGCTGCCGAACAGCTCAGGTCCGCGTATTCCACGATCGATCTGTTGGTCAACAACGCTGGGGTGATGTACACGCCGAGGCAGATCACCAGCGACGGGTTCGAGCTGCAATTCGGCACGAATCATTTGGGACACTTCGCGCTCACGGGGCTGTTGCTCGACAGAATGCTGCCGGTACCTGGCTCGCGGGTGGTCACGGTCAGCAGCGTCGGCCATCGCATCCGGGCGCGGATCAACTTCGACGATTTGCAAGGGGAACGGTCCTATAACCGGGTGGCGGCGTACGGCCAGTCCAAGCTGGCGAATCTGATGTTCACCTACGAGCTGCAACGTCGCCTGTCCGGCACCGGCGAGACGATCGCGGTCGCGGCTCACCCTGGTGCCGCCAACACCGACTTAATGCGCAACATGCCGGCCGCGCTGCGTGCGCTCGTGCCTGTTATTGCACCCATCGCCACGCAGAGCCCGGCGATGGGTGCCTTGTCGATACTCCGCGCGGCCACCGACCCCGACGTGCTCGGCGGTCAGTACTACGGACCAGGTGGATTCTTGGAGACCCGCGGCTACCCGAAAATCGTCGAATCGAGTCCACAATCGCATGACACAGCGATCCAGCAACGCTTGTGGACGGTCTCGGAGAAATTGACCGGCGTGACGTTCCCGGTCTAATCGCAGCGGCCGCCGTCGCTCTGCGGCGGGAACGTCGTCGACGAAGGAACAACACCCATCACCGCCGAAACACAAGGAGCAAACATGTCCACCATTCACTTCAAGGAGACGACGACCTCGACGCCCGAACAGTTCGTCGCGGCACTCACCGACTTCGGGCCCGGCCGCTCACAGCTGTTCGGCAACAGCACCGACCAATACCTCGAGGTGCACGCCCAGAGCCTCGGTGAGGCCGACGTCACCGAGGGCTCGCGCGGTATCTGGGAACGCCTGCACTACGACTGGTCGGACCCCAACCACGTCGTCATGACGACCACCGACTCCAACCTGTGGGGCGGTCACTCCGGCCACACCTACACCTTCACACGCCGGCGCGACGGGATGACCGATGTGGATGTTGTCGTGGTGCGCGAGGGCAAGAACCTCACGGGACGGGTGCTCGGCGTTGTGGTCGGAACCGTCGGCCAGGGCGTCTTGAGACATGCGTTCGGAAAGACCGTCAAGGCTGTCGAAGCCCGCAACAGCGGCGCGGGAACTACGGAACGCTCATGACGGCCCGGGAATCCTGAAGCTGGCCCCAGCCCCAAAGTAGCTTCGCGCTCAGGGTGATTCGTCTACGGTTGCCGGGCGTGCGTCAGGAGTGGTCGACCGAGGATTTGATCGGGTCGTGGACGCTGGTCGGTGAAGACTGGCGGCTGGTGGGCAATAAGTCGGGCGCGACCCGTGGCCTCGGCTTCAGCCTGTTGCTGAAATTCTTCGAACTCGGGGGCCGATTCCCAACCGGGCCGGAGGAGTTACCGGCCGCCGCGGTGGCGTATATGGCCGATCAGGTCAAGGTCGATCCAGCGCTGCTGGACACCTATCGCTGGAGCGGCAGCACGATCGAGTACCACCGGGCACAGGTGCGGGATGCGTTCGGCTTCCGGGAATCGTCACGCAGCGACGAGGACAAACTCGGGTCGTGGCTGGCGACGGAGGTGTGCCCGGTCGAGCTGCGCGACGAGCAACTGCTTCAGGCGCTGCTGGTACGCTGCCGGGCCGAGCGGATCGAACCACCCGGACGTATCGACCGGATCATCGGATCGGCTCGCACGACGTTCGAGAAGCGGTTCTGCGATCGCACCGTGTCGCGGCTGAGTGAGCTGTCGATCGACCGGCTGAACAACGGTCGCGATTGGTGCGGCTCCGTTGGCTAGTGGCCGGAATCTGTTGGCGGAGTTGAAGTCCGATCCAGGCAAGGTCAGTTTGGAGACGTTGCTGCGCGAGGTGGACAAGCTGGCGGCGGTGCGGGCGCTCGAGCTGCCACCGGATTTGTTCGACGATACGAGTGAAAACCTGGTCGACGCGTGGCGGGCACGAGCGGCGCGGTCGTTCCCGTCAGATCTGCGGGATATGCCCGAGCCGATCATGCTGACTTTGCTGGCGGCGTTGTGCTGGGCGCGGTCGGCCGAGATCACCGACGCGCTGGTGGATCTGCTGATCGAGCTGGTGCACAAGGTCAATACGCCGGCGGATCGGCGGGTGGAAAGGAGCTGACCGAGGATCTGCGGCGGGTGCGGGGCAAGGAGAACATTCTGTTCCGGCTGGCCCAAGCGGCGGTCGATCATCCCGACGACATCGTGCGTGAGGCCCTGTATCCGGTGGTCGGGGAGAAGACGCTGCGGGAGTTGGTGAAAGAGGCGAAGGCCAACGACCAGGTGTTCCAGGCGCGGGTGCGCACGGTGCTGCGCAGCTCGTACTCGAATCACTATCGGCGGATGTTGCCGGCGTTGTTGGCGGCGTTGGATTTTCGGTGCAACAACACCGCCTACCGGCCGGTCATGGTGGCGATGGAGTTGCTGGCGCGCTACGCGAGCATCGACGGGAAGGTCCGCTTCTACGACAAACACGCGCTCGCCCCGCTCGATGGTGTGGTGCCGAAAGCGTGGCGGGAGGCGGTGGTCGATGAGAAGGGGCGCGTCGGGCGCATCCCATACGAATTGTGTGTGTTGGTCGCGTTGCGGGACGCGATCCGAAGACGCGAGATCTATGTCGATAGCGGGAACCGGTGGCGCAACCCTGAAGATGATCTGCCCGGTGATTTCGACACCGCCCGTGAGGTGCGCTACGCCGTGATCCGTCAGCCGCTGGATCCGACCGAGTTCATCGCGGGGTTGAAGCAGCGGATGAGCCAGGCCCTGGCCCGTCTCGATACCGGTCTGGCCCAGAACGCTACCGGCGGTGTGCGATTGACGCGGCGGCGTGGTGAGCAGTGGATCAGTGTGCCGAAGTTGGACAAACAGCCGGAGCTGGAGAACCTGGAGAAGATCAAGGCCGAGGTCGCCCGCCGCTGGGGAACCCTGGATCTCCTCGATGTGCTCAAGGACGCCGACTTTCTCACCGACTTCACCGCCGAGTTCACCTCGGTCGCCTCTCGTGAGGTGATCGACCGCGACACGTTGCGAAGACGGCTGCTGCTGGACCTGTTCGCGCTCGGGACGAACATGGGGATCCGGGCGATCGTGAACATACGAGCACGTCAAATATGGGATGGCACCAACAATAAATCCTTAACGTCACTTTTCGCAGAGATCTTCCTCGACCTCCGGCTCCGTGGGAAGGCTGTATTCGCCGTGCAGTAGGCCCGCCGGTAGGTAGTCGGATCGGATGCCCAACTCCCACCCGTAAACCTGGGTGGCGAGCTTGACCAGCGAGATCGTGCCGAACGGCAACAGGGTTCGTGGAGGCGCGTCGATTGCTGCGTTATCGCGATACTGAGTGAGACGGGTGGTCAATGCGTCTTCAAAGGTCGACCGGTCGTCTTCCAGCAGTGTCCGGAGCAGCTGCTGATCCGATGTCAGCGCACCGACTGCGTCCAACTGTCGTGCTGCCTCGGCGCGCTCGTCCGCGTCGGGCTTGCACAGAACCAGCCCGGACTCGGAATAGTTCGATCGCCACGGCCCGACCAGGTAGCTGCACAACGCGTCCATCTCCGCGATATCCGCTGGATCCGACTGTGATTCCAGCGGCGAGTACGGCACTCCCTCACGGATCGTGGGCGCAAAGTCGACGCGCAGCAGCCCGCCGATCGCTCGGTCTCGCTCCCATGGGCCGCTGATCAGGCACAATGAGAACACTTGCCGCCAGGTTCGTGCGGTCGGTGCCTGGTCGACAGGAGGATCGTAGCCGGCTACCTCACTACTGAACGTCTCGCCGATGAGCGGGAGAGGCACCTCTTGGTCGCCGTTGGGGGACGCGCCATAGCTCAAAGCCCCGAGAGCGCACTCCGCTGCAGTGCGCAGGACTACGGCCGAAGGAGGCGAACACAGCTCGGGGTCCTGCGCGATGCGCGCGGCGAGGTGGTCGAGGAGCATGTCGCACATCTCCTGCAGAATCCCGAGAGACGGGCCGTCGCACCAGTGCTCCCAGTGGATCCTTGTGCGCTCGGGGATTCCGTCCAGCGCGTAGGCCATTCGCCACTCATCGATACGGTGGCTCGCCACTTCCCGCACGCCGCAGTCCTTTCACATTCAATCTGTCTGGAGCGGGAGCCACGCCCTCGGCTGGGGGTCGACACAACCCAGCGAGTTCGCGGCACTATGAATCCGCCCCCCGATATGCCGCGATTGTGCCTTGCTCCCACCGCTGGGTGCAGCGACATCGCTATCCGCACCGCCGAACGGGTGGTGGGCGCCGCGACCGAACGGGTGGTGGGACCTCCACGACCTGCACCATTCCCGGCTCACCCGCCCCGGCCAGTCCGGGGCGAGCCTCCTCGAACTCATGGCCATATCCCGGCACCGCAAACCTGAGAACCTGCGCCGCTACTTCGAACCATCCCCCAAGGCCATGCGCCGGCTCACCAGCCTCCTCGGCCCCGGCGCCAACCGACGTCACTGAGCCAGCCCATACCCCTGAAATGGGGTTCCGGTAGTAATCGCCGAAAAAACAACGGATTTGCGTAATTCGTTGGTGGCGAGCTTGTTTGGTGCTCGGGGTGCCCTCCTCAGCGTGACTTTTCTCGCCGATGTTCCCGGACCCCCGTTTTAGACTGGCGACGTGTTTTGGCTGATCTTGTTGGTGCCGTTGGTCTGCTGGCTGCTCGCGGCGCGAGCGCCCCGCACCCGGTGGCGCGTGGGTGCGGTGTTGGCGGTGCTGACCGTGGCCGAACTGGGTGTGGCGTACGGGGGCTGGAGAGTGCGCCACTTTCAGCACAGTCTCGAGGTGCTGATGATCGCCGCCGGTGTCGTGGTGCTGCTGGCGGGACTGATCTGGGACTGGGCCGGTACCGACGGTGGTGGGGTCCAGCACTGGATCGCCCGGGTGCTCGGCGGGCTGTACGGCGTACTGGCCCTGTTCGTGCTGCTGTACTTCGTGCTGGGCGACCTCGGCGTCTTCGCGGAGGACCAAGCCTACGGAGGCAAGGCCGTCGCGACCCCCGACGCCGAACTGCTGCTACCCCTGCCAGCCGGTCTGACGGTCGCCGACCACACGACCAGCTGCTCCAACACGAGGAGCTACTGCATGCGCACCTTCGCCATCGCCGCCGCCGACGGCACGCCCGATGATCAAGTGGCCGGCCGCTTGCTCGCTCATCTGGGTGATTCCGGCGGCTGGACATTCGGTTCCGCGGGCGAGGAAAGGCTCGCCGACTGGAGCGGTACCCGGTGGCGCGCCTGCCGCACCGCGGGCTGGTGGCTGGATCGCCAGAACGAGAACGTCTCGGTCTTCGCCTTCACCCCCGGCATACCGCACAACCGATTCGCCCCGGCACGGGCGGCCGTCACCGTTGAATTCATGTTCTCCCACACCCAGGTCTGCGAATAGCGCGGGCGGACCATCTTCTGATCGGCTAGTGCCTCGTCTAAGTAGGTTGCCCCGGTAACCGGGTGTCGAGTTGATCGTGGGCACGTGGCCGGTGATGCTGCCGGTGGAGGTGGTGCCGGTGGCCCGGAGGCCGGAAGTGTTTGTGCGAGCGGTGACCCCGGAAGAGGGGCGCCGGTTGCAGAAGATCACGAAGACGAGCAGACAACCGATCAGGACGCGACGTGCGATCGTGGTGATGGCCTCGGCGCAGCGGCAGCCGGTCCCCGCGATCGCGAGGTTGATGCAGGTCAGCGAAGCTTATGTGCGGCAAGTGATCCACGAGTTCAACGAACGGGGGTTCGAGGCTCTGGACCCAAAATGGAGCGCGGGCAGGCCGAAGAAGGTGGATCGGGCGGCGCGTGAACGCATCGCTTGCATCGCTCGGTGCTGTCCGCGGGACCTGGGCTGGCCGTTCTCGGTGTGGAGTCTGTCGAAACTGCGAGAAGTACTGGTCACCAACGAGATCGCCGATATCAGCCGCGAGACTCTGCGCAAGATCCTCAAAGCCGAGGGGGTGTCGTGGCAGACCACCAAGACCTGGAAAGCCGGTACCGATCCGGAGTTCACTGCCAAGATGAACCGCGTCCTCGACCTCTACGATCATCCGCCGGCCGATGGGCGGGTGGTTTGCGTGGACGAGTTCGGGCCGCTCAACCTGCAACCCCGCACTGGTCGTGGCTGGTTTCCGCGACGAAGCCCGAAACGGTTGCGGGCGACCTATCACCGCACCCAGGGTGTGCGGCACCTACTCGGTGCTCTGGATCTGGCTACCGGGAAGATCCACTATCGGATCCGGGATCGTAAGCGGTGGCAGGAGTTTCTGGCGTTGTTGAAGTCGCTGCGGGAGCGCTGGCCCGGGGACAAGCTCTACGTCATCGCCGACAACTTCTCCCCGCACAAGCGAGCCGAGGTCCGGGACTGGGCCGCAGCCAACGACGTGGAACTGGTGTTCCTGCCGACCTATTCGTCGTGGTTGAACTGGATCGAGTCCGAATTCGCGGCGTTGCGCTACTTCGCTCTCAACGGCACCGACCATTGCAGCCACGGCGAACAGGACGCCGCGATCGGCGCCTACCTCCGCTGGCACAACCAACACGCCCAGCCCAAGCGCGAGTTCGCCGTCAACTCCAAGATCCGGCTGCCGGATTACCTACCGAAGGTTGCTTGACGCGGCACTAGTTCCCCGCTGGAATCGGATTCGCGATTCTCACAAACGATCAGATGCGAGAGTTGTGCGACAGCCCCCGCAGCGACCACGAAACCGCAGGACGCCAAGAAGTCGAACACACCGCCGCAGACGATGGCGTGGCGATCCGGCCCAAGCACGCCAGCATCCGCCGCCCCGACGACCCGCTCACACCCGAGGAATCCGACCTCCGCGACCGCCTCCAGGCCCAGGTCCTCCAGCGTCCAGACGACCAGTGGCCAGCCCGAACCCTCAACGCCGCATCCATCCCTGACCAGGGCCTACGCCATGTCCGTTGGTTTTTCGGCGATTACTACCGGAACCCCGAAATGCGATGACGCCGTATCCGTTGTTTCCGAACGAGTCCTCACCAGTCCAGAACCCTCATTGGGGGTCGTCGTCTCACGCAGGCGAACCTGTTATGGCAATCAAACGTTCAGCGGGGACCGCGTGTTTTGCTGGGTTCGGCCCGGTCGAACACGTCCACAGTCATCCCGGGATGGGTGTCGTCCATCCTCACCCGAGCATCGAACCCTCCTGACAGGAGGATCTCGTGGATCGCAGTGGCCATGATGCGGCGGACTTGATCGCGGTAGCCATAGCGCGAGGAGGATGAGAACAGTTCATCCAGTCGTTCCTGCACAGGCCGGCGATACTCGGACGGCGAGAGCAAACTCTCCATCGACTGCTGTGCTTCGTCATTAAGGTCTCCGGAGACAACCCACGCCACCGAGACGTGAGGTGTGTCGTCGAATCCCGCGCCGAGCGCAATTCCTCCTGCGTCGCGCTTCGGTTCGCGGTCCACGAACGGCAGGCCAACTTTCCGCAGTTCGTGGGCGACCAGCTTTGCAAGTTCAGAGCTGTCCATGAGGCAATGGTGGGGCAGCCGCAGTGCACGTCACCTTCTCCGGGCTGGATGGTGGTTTCGGCTGGATGATTGCCTTGCCTGTCTAGACCAGTGTCGCCATGGCTACCGACACGCGGCTCATTCATCGTCGCGGGCATCGGGATCGCGCAGCGGCCGGTGGGTTCCGTCGAGGTCGGGCAGGTGGAAGGCGTAATGCCCGTCCAGGCCGATGTGGCCGCGGATGAACGCCGACAACCGGGCGGCGTCCTCCTCGCGCACCGGATAGCCCTGTGCGCGAAGCTGTTCCAGGGCGCGGTCGCTGTAGACGGTGTTCCACAGCACGAGACAGTTGAGCACCAGCCGAGCGCTGAGAGTTGGTCTTCCATGCCTTCGTAGTCGGCGCGTACCATTTCGCCCTTACGGCCGTGGTAGATCCGCCGCGCCAGGTCGTGGCGGCCTTCGACGAGGTTGGCTTGGGCCTTGCCTTCACGCCGGTAGGGTTCGTCGTTGACCAGGCGCAGGATGTGCAGGGTCTTGAAGATCCGCCCGTAGTGCGCGATGGCCTCCCCAGCGGTGTCGGACGCTCATCGCGGGAAATCATGCGGGTCACGTCGTGACCGCTGACCTCACCGGAGTGGATCGACACCGCCACCCGGCACATGTCTTGCCAATGCGTGGCGATCTTGTCGACGTCGATACGGCCGCGGGCGGCTTGATCCAGTGGCCCGTAGTCGGCGCGGGTGTCGAACCGCCACAGCCGCTGATCGGGCAGATTCGCCAGCTGCGGCCGATATTGGTAGCCGGTCAAATGCAGGAGACCGAAGACTATGTCGGAATACGATCCGGTGTCGGAAATGACCGAATCGGGCACCCGCCCGCCGTGCTGGCTCTGCAACACATCGACAATGTGCAGCGAGTCGCGTGGCGTCCCGGACACGACCTTCGCAGCCAGGCCGGCGGCCTGACCGTTGAGCATGTTCAACCAGGTGATGCCTCGCCGGCGGCCGAAGAACCGTGGGCTCGGTCGAGCGTGGATCGTGCGGATCGGGGTGACGAACCGGATACCGTCGACCGACGCCAACAACCCGCCACCCCAGGTCCGCGCCAACCGCACCCGCGCCTGGGCCTCGATCAGCGCGACGTTGGCGGTGCTCATCGTCTCCAACCGCACATAGTGCTGGTCGACGCGATGGAGCCGGTCCCGGGTCAGCGCGGGCACACCAGGGCTGGTCACCGGTTTGAAACCCACGTTCATCGCATGCCCGCAGAGCACGGCCGCCACCGACAATCCGAGGTCGGCGACACGGGCGTCGTTGCCGGAGGCGTGGACGAACGCCTCGGTGAACCCGGGCACCCACGACATCACTTCCAGGACCATCTCCGGCAGATCGACTTCCGGCAGCATCCGCTCGACGCGCCGGCGCAGGTCGGTCAGCGATGGCGGATCCGGCACTGCCTCGAGCGCGGCCAGGTGCAGCTTGCCGTCCTCGTCGACGCTGGCAGGGCCGTCGCCGTCCAGGCGGGCGGCGACCTGCCGATAGGCGGTGTCCACCGCGGCGGCGTGATCGGCCAGCAGCGCCGCCGGGTCCGTCGGCAGGTTCAGCGCGTTCATGCCCACCTCGCGGGTCCGTTCCCACGCCACGCCCGACAGCAGCTGGGCGCGCGGGTCGCGCCACCGCGAGGAATGTGGCGCGAAGATGTTGCGCTGTTTGAGATGTCGATGGAACTGCTCCAACAGGCACAACGTGTAGGCGGCGCAGTCCACCGTCGCGGCCGGACGAGGTTCCCGATAGACGAGGCATTTCCACGCCCCGCCGATCAGGTCGTGATCGACTTTGCGGGCATCGAGCCAGGTCGCGGGCAGTTTCGTTTTCGTGGTCATCAACTCACCGAGGGTTTTCGTCGCCGCCAGCACCGCCGCGCCCTCGGTACTCGCGCCGAACTCGACGACCCTCATCATCGGCGGCAGGAACGTGCGCACTGTCGCCAGCCGCCCGGCCAGCTCCTCGAGCCGCTGCCCGCTCAACTCGGCGTCGTCGACCGGCACGAGCTCGTTGATCGCGGCCACCGCCCTGCGCAGCTCGCTCTTGGTGACGGCGTTCTCGATGTGGTCCCAGATCATCTCCAAACTCAGCTCCGGTCCCACCTCCGTCATCTCCAGCAGCACCTTCACCGCGGCCCGAGCTTGCCCGCGTGCCGCGACACCCGCGGGTAGCGGCGCAGCTTCTCATCCTTGGATTCGCGTTCGGCCTTGGAGTACAGGTCGGTGACCATCAGCAGGTCGAACAACTCGAGAACGTCATCGGTGGCCCGCCCGATCAGCACCTTCACCGTCGCCACCAGCACTGCCAGCCGATACTCGGGCGGCTCGAGCCGCCGTAGCTGCGCCGCCTTGCTCGACAACCCGTAGGTCGCCAACCCGATCAGGCGACGCGGCGGCACCTGCGACACGTCCAGATCGACACCGATCCCGAGCAGGTCCGACAACCGATCCACCGCGGTGACCATGCCCTTGGAGGTGGGCCGGAACACGCCCTTGCGCAGCCGCTCCAGCTCGCTGATCCGCACCTTGCCATCGACAGGCGAGCTCAGCAATGCACGCAGAGCTGTCTTCGCCGTCGCCGGTAGCCGTTCTGTGAGCTGAGCCGACAACCGCCGATCAGCCGTCTTACGGCCTTCTCCGACAAGACGTTCCAGCGTCGTGATTCCCGGCAGCAGCGCTTGGCGTTCCCGCAGCCACGCCACCGCGCCGTCGGAGATCACTTTCGGTCCGTCGCCGGTCATCCACGACTGGTCCGCGATCCACGCTGACAACTCCGCCTCGACCTCGGCGAACCCCACAAGGCCGTACTCCCGCTGGATCTCCCAGGCGTGTTCGAGCTTGGTCTTCTCCCGGTCCACATAGCTCTTCACGCACGCCGGATCGGCGATATCGAGCTGCTCGGCGACGTAGGCGACCGCCTCCGCCGGCACGTCGAGGGGATCGGCCAGGAACATCCCCAAGTGACGGACCGTGACCATCTGGAGCGCGAATCCAAGGCGGTTGTAGTCACGGCGGCGGGCCGCGATCAGTCGCCGGTCCTCATCGTCGAGATAGAAGAATCTCTCCAGCTCAACCCGCGAATACGACCCGAACCGGCCGTAACCCTCATCCGTCACCGCGACATGAAATCACCTACCGGCCAACCCCGTTCGCCGAATCCGATCCTTAAGCGCCGGATTTCTCAAAGATGTTCCTTTCGCCGCCAATTGCATCGGGTGCGAACTCGCGACGGTGTGGAGATCGCCCGGAGCGGGAGCTCGTTTTCGGGTTCTACCAGCCATTTTCATCCGGGTCGGCATGCGTAATCGTAGTCCTGTCGCGCTTCGGCGTGGCCAGGTTCGGTCCAACTGCCTGCGGGTTCGATCACGACTCGCATACGATGCGACTTTCTCGCATCAGATGCGACGAGTGGAGGGTGGGTGGTTTGGCGTTTCTGGGCGGTTCGGTGCCGGGTGCCGCGCGGCTGCATCTGGTCGACGGTGTGTCGCTGTTGCGGCCCGAGGAGCAGGTGTTCGAGGCGATGCTGACCGGGTTCGCCAACCAGCAGCTGGCGCGGAACCTGGCTCGCACCACGGTCGAGGGGCGGGAGAACACGGTCAAGGCGTTCGCCGCCTACGTGAACGCTTTTCCCTGGCAGTGGACTCCGGCGATGGTCGATGAGTGGCTCGGTGATCTGCGGTCGTTGCGTGATCTGAAGCGCTCGACGATCCGCTCCTACTCCGAGGCGGTCCGGGTGTTCTGCCACTTCGTCACCGATCCGCTCTATAAGTGGCCGGCGACCTGTGAGGGCCGATTCGGTACGCACCCGATCCAGGTGGTGCACGAATGGAACACCGCCACGCACGTCCAGGAAGGTGAGTCCGATCCGGCGAAGCGGGCGTTCACCAAGGCGGAACTGCAAGCCTTCTTCACTCACTGCGATGACGAAGTTGCCCGGATCCGATCGTTCGGGCGCAAGGGCTGGCTGCCCGCGTTCCGCGACGCCACCCTGTTCAAAACGGCCTACGCATTCGGTCTGCGCCGCAACGAAACCCGGATGCTGGACGCCGCCGACTTCGGGACGAACCCGCACGGGCCGGAGTTCGGGTCGTTCGGGCGCTGCCAGGTCCGGTTCGGGAAGGCCAAGAAGGGTTCGCCGCCGAAACGGCGCGGAGTGCTGACCGTCTGGGGCTGGACGGTCGAGGTCCTCGACGAGTGGTTCACCGAGATCCGGCCTCTGTTCGGCGCCGACGGCAATCCGGCGGCCTGGCCGTCCGAACGCGGTCTTCGGATCGGCTGCCAACGCCTGAACTCGCGGTTCGTCGCCTACCGGCAGGCACTCGGCCTCGACGATGGGCTGGACTTCCATTCTCTGCGACGGTTCTATGTCACCCATTTGATCGAGGACGGCTGGGATCCTCGGTTCGTCCAGGAACAGGTCGGCCACGAGCACGCATCCACGACCGCCCTCTACACCTGCGTGTCGTCGGACTTCCGCACCCGCACGTTGCGGCGACGACTCGATGCCACCGTCGTGGCGGCTCTGCGCTCCCAGAAAGGTGAACAGGCATGAAACGAACCGTCGGCTACACCTGGCGACTGCGTGAGGTCATGGCAGTTCAGCGCGTTTTCACCGCGACCGAGCTGGTCCAGCTGCTACACGAACGCGGCATCAACCTGTCCGCCTCCCAGGTCCACCGCCTGGTCTCCGGCACCCCGGAACGGCTGTCACTACAGGTGCTCTCGGCGCTCTGCGACATTCTCGCCTGCACACCGGCCGACCTGGTGGTCACCTCCGCCGAGAACGCCGGAGTCCGCCGGACCGGAACCGCCGACACGACCGCGCAGCCGCCGGTGGTCGCCAAGTTGCGGCCCCGGCCGGCGCGCATCCTCGCCGAGGAATGAGCCCGGCCTACTGCACCGACGAGCAGTTCGAGCGCTGGTTCAAGAAGACCTGCGCTCGCTGCGGCCGGTTCGGATGCTTCGCGGCCGGTTGGCCTGATGGGCACGTCTGCCGCACCTGCCACGACCGGGCCCTCAAGGTCCGAGGCCGTTGTCCCGGATGCAACGACGAACGGATCCTGCCCGGCATCGATCCGGGCTCGCGGGAACCTATCTGCACCGACTGCGCCGGATTCAGCACCGGCTACCGATGCGCACGCTGCGACCGCGAAGGCAAACTCCACGCTCGCCGACTCTGCACCCCCTGCACCTTCTCCGACAGGCTTGCAGAACTCCTCGACGACGGCACCGGCCGAATCCGGCCCGAACTCGTTCGGTTCGCCGAGCACATGCTCGCGATGAACAACCCGCTGTCCGGCCTGAAATGGCTCAACCCACGCAAAGGTCAGAGCCGCAGCCCAGCGGACCTGCTGCGAGACCTCGGCCGCGGGAACATCGAACTGACCCATGCCGCGTTCCACACCGCCGAGCCCTGGCGAGCAGCCGCCCACCTGCGCGAACTACTCATGGCCTGCGGCGTCCTACCCGTGATCGACAAGCAGATCTGCGGGTTCGAACGCTGGCTGATCAACCACCTCGCACCGATCGACAACGCCGACCACACTCAGACCATCCGCCGCTACGCCACCTGGCACGTCCTACCCCGGCTCCGCGGCGCAGCCGAACAGAAACCGATCACTCAAGCCAGCCGCAGCTTCGCCGACGACCAAGTCCGGCAAGCAACCCGATTCCTGGAATGGCTTGCCGCCCAGGGAATCACCCTCGAAACCTGCGGCCAAGCCGAGATCGATCTCTGGCACGCCGAGAACACCACACACCGGCGGCGCGCACTGCGCGACTTTCTGCTCTGGTGCATCGAGAGCAAACTCCTGCGCCGTCTCCGCCTGCCGACATTCGAATCCCGCAGACGCTCACCGATGCCGCCCGAGGACCGCATCGCGTTGATCGGGCGCGTGTTGACCGACGACGATCAGCCGCTTCGTTCACGCGCCGCCGCCATCATCGTCCTGCTCTACGCCCAGCCACTCAGCCGCATCGTCCGGCTCACGATCGACGACGTCGTCCACGACGGCGACCAAGTACTGCTCCGCCTCGGAGAACCTCCGTCACCGATCCCGCAACCCGCCGCCGACCTACTCCTGGCCTGGATCGACAACCGCACCAACATGAACACCGCAACCAACCGCAACTCACGATGGCTGTTCCCCGGCCGACGAGCCGGACAACCCATGCACGCAGCCACACTCGGTGGGTTGCTCAGAGCCCTCGGCGTCGCCAACCTCGCGGGCCGGACCTCCGCCATGCGTCAGCACGTCCAACAGATGCCCGCCCCCGTCGTCGCCGACGCTCTCGGCTATCACCACGTCACAGCCACCAGGCTCGCCGCCGAAGCGGCCACCACCTGGAACCGTTACGTCACCGCCCCCAGGTTCCGATCACCCGACGGATGGAGCCCATCCAGAACCCGCGACAGTCCTCACCAGCCTTGACCCCTTCACGCAGCCTGCGTGAGGATGCGCGGCCAGCGCTGACGGGCTGGCTCTTGGCCATCAGCTAAAGCCTGGACGTCGGTTAGACCCTGAGCAGCCCTCAGGTCACCCCCGGACAAACCCAGGGATGCAGCCGCTTTTCGGTGCTGGAGGCCCCGGATGCTGGCCGCGCGTGATCGAAGTTAGCCGATCGCACCGACTCCTTGCTATCGAACGACCTCTCGGGCGGCACCTATCCTCGGCCTGCGCAGATTCCGACACCGTCCGGGGGATCTCCAGACCCTCAACGTTCGGGGCCACGCCCATACCCGACGGATGAAGTCCATCCAGAACCTGCGACAGTTGAATACGCGACCTCACCAGTCTCGACCCCCGAAGAGCTCAGACGGGAGATCAACAGCGGGTTGCAGGTGGTGGAGAACTGGAACTCCGCCAACACCCTCGTGTTCTACGGCAAGGACTCCCAGCTCACCGGCGCCGACCGCGAACACGCCGAGGTCTCGATGCTGGCGCTGCACCTGCTGTAATCGGCGATGGTGCACATCAATACCCTTCTGCTCCAAGCCGTCCTGGAGAATCCGGAATTCCACGACCTGGTCGGCGAGAACGAACGCCGGGCGATGTCGCCGTTGTTCTGGTCGAATATCAACCCTTATGGCCGATTCCGGCTCGACATGGACACACGCCTGGACCTGAGCCGAGAACGTGTTGCGGGCTAGAGAATTCCTGTACGTCGGAAGTGGCCGCGAAGCTGGACCAGCAGTGGACGCTATGTCACTGCAACGGGACGTCCGCAGTCAGCCGATCCACGAGAAAGGCGAGGATCTCGTCGCGGGCCTCGGCGGTCGGCTCCCCCGCCGTATCGACCAGATGCGCGGTGACCACACTGTGCGGGCAGCCGACGATCTGCGAGAAAAACGGCGGCGGAGAGGGATTCGCCGCGTCGGCGGGCAGCACTCGCGGCTCGAAACGCGGACCCAGCGCTGCGGCGTAGGCGGCGAAGCGCTGCGCGGTGCAGAAGCGGTCGCCCTCGAAGCGATAGGCGCGCACCACGAGATCATCGCGATCGAGTCGCTCCCGCACGGCCGCGAGCTCACCGGGCGAAATCTCTAGTCCGCCAGGCTCATCCAGTGGCAGCGACGGCTGGCACAGCACTGGCGCCAGCATCGCGGGCTCGAGCATCATGGTGAGCGCGAAATTCCCGGTGAAGCACATACCCAGCGCGCCGACGCCGAGGCCGCCGCATTCGCGATGGGCCAAGGCCGCCAGCGCACGCAGCCACACCGCGACCGGGCTGGACTTGCCCGCGCCGAAGGCCCGGAATTCCGCGCTGACACAGGCTCGTTTGAAGACTTCCACGCCGGCCTCTGCCTCCGGATAGGCACCGTCGCGGCCGAACAGTGACGGCAGGTAGACGGTGAGCCCGGCGTCGCGCACCCAGCGGGCGAAGCGAGCCACATCGGGACTGATGCCGGGCATTTCCGCCATGACGATGACCGCCGGTCCGTTGCCGCTGACGTACACCGTGCGGGCTACTCCGTCGAGCGTGATCGACCGGGGTGCGAAATCGGCGAGGTCGTCGTCGAGAGAATCCTGCGGGAGAGATTGCTGCACACCCCAAACCCTGCCGCAGCAGGTCAGCACACCGCCATTGGCAAGATCGCCACTCTTCGGTCTAGTCTCGCCACATGATTACCCACCTTGCGCTGGACGGTGTGCTCGAAGGTGCACTCGGCCTCGGTATCGACATCGTCGACACGGCAGCCGGGATCGCTGGTGACACGACGGGCGGGCGGCTGCGGCAGCGCGTCGCATCACTCGATGGGCTGCCGGTCCGATCCAGCGGTGGGCGACTGATCAGCGTCGATACCGAAACCCCGCTCGGCGCGGCGGAGTTCGAACCCGGCGATATTCTGGTGCTGCCGGGGCCGTCCGCGTCCAGCGAAGCGCGTGTCGAGGAACTGCTGACCCGACCCCAGACCATGCAGGCCGTCGAAATCATCCGGCGTGCCGCTGATTCCGGCGCTACGGTAGCTGCCTCCTGCTCGGCTGTCTTCGTGCTCGCGGCCTCGGGGCTGCTGTCGGGCCGGGCCGCCACCACTACTTGGTGGCTGGCGCCGCTGTTGGCCCGCCGCTTCCCCGATGTCACCGTGCACTCCGATCGCATGGTGGTCGACAGCGGCGCAGTACTCACCGCCGGTGCGGCTTTCGCCCACACAGATCTGCTGCTGGCGCTGGTCGCCCGCCTCGGCGGCGGTGCACTGGCCGAGCAGGTGGCTCACTACCTGGTGCTCGATGCCCGCATGTCGCAGTCGCGCTACATGGTGCTCGAGCATCTACGGGCCACCGACCCGGTGCTGCGCGCCGTGCAACAGCACGTGCACGCCAATCTGCACCGGCAACTATCGCTGGACGAATTGGCCGGTGTCGCAGCGGTTTCTCCGCGCACTCTGACCCGCCGCATCCGCGACCGCGTCGGCGTCTCACCCACCCAGTACGTTCATCGCCTCCGGGTCGGGCAGGCGGCCACCCTACTCACGACCACGCGCGAGCCCGTCGACGTGATCGCGGGCGCGGTGGGTTACGCCGATCCGGCGGCCTTCCGGCGCATCTACCGCAGGCACACCGGCGAGACACCGACCGCCACCCGCACCCGCGCGGCCGAATCGACCTAGTAGGAGTGCCGTTAACGGTCGTGTCACCTGGTACATGAGCCCTGTTCAGCCAGGTAGCCACCGCGATCACTGTTCTTGTTCGGTCGCCGGCGTGAGGTAGCGGTGCAGTGATGTCTTCGGGATGCCGGTCTTGCTCGTGATTTCACCGAGGCTGTTTCCTTGTTCGCGGAGCAGCCGGGCATAGTCGATCTTGTCGTCGGGCCAGGCGGTGGGTCGGCCGATGTGGCGGCCCTTGGATTCGGCGACGCTGCGGGCGTGGGCGGCGCGTTCGGCGGTGAAGGTGCGTTCCATCTCCGCGAACAGGGCGAGCAGCAGGAACGCGATGCGGGCCATGCCTTCGTCGGCGGTGTTGATCGGGATGGGGTCGGCCAGCGTGCGCACGCCGATTCCCTTTTCGCTGAGGTCGTGGACGAGGTTCAGTACCTCGCGCAGGTTCCGGCCGAGCCGGTCGAATGTGTAGGCCACGATGGTGTCGCCGGGGCGTGCGTATTCGAGCAGTTTGGCCAGTCCGGGCCGGTCGACGGCCGCCCCGGTCTTCTTGTCGAGGTAGATCCGCTCATCTGGCAGGCCTGCGGCGGTGAGGGCGTCGAGTTGGCGTTCCAGGCTTTGCTTGGTGGCCGAGACTCGGGCGTAGCCGAGTTCGAGTCCGCCGACCGGATGCTGTGGCGCGTTCGCCATACCCGAAATGTACCGGAATTCGCTGCCGTACGCGCCTTTCGGAACATCTTCGGTGGAACGATTTCCGGAACGAATGCCGTTCCGGTTCGCCCTGGTGTCCGATCACCGACCGCGGCGGGTTCGGCGCGGCGTCGGGTTGTTCCACTTCCAAGGAAGCGGAACAGATAGCCAACCCGGCTACCGCCCAGGACAAACGGACCTGGATGGCTTCAGGCGGCCTTACTTTGGGGCTGGGGCCAGCTTCAGGATTCCGGGGCCGTGACCGGACCCGCCACGGGGACGCCGCTCGCGCGCGCAGCGTGGCCTCCTGCACCACCTTGTTGCCGACGCTGAGGCCCTGCTCGCACGCCACCTCGCTGCTATCGAAGCCGGAATGGACCCGGCAGCCCTCGTCTCCGCGATGAACACCGCACAAGCTGACAGAGCAGCAGCCCACACGGAACTACAGAATCTGCCCAGCACGCCGCGGCTGACCGAAACCGAGATCCGCGAGCTCGTCGACTCACTCGGTGACATCGCCGCAGTGTTACCGCAGGTGCGCGTTCGGACAAGGTAGAGCTGTATCAAGCCCTGCAACTGCACTTACAGTTTCGGCGCCGATATCAGCTTGCTGCAGTCGGCGCCGACTGCGGTAGTACAAGTGTCCGCGGAGATAGCCGGGCTCAGAGAGTCGTAAACGTACCGAACCCTGAGGAAAGAGTGATGGCGAGGCCGCCGGCGGTCGCCAGGGCGACAATCCAGCCGGCTCCGGTGAACATCGGCACCGGAGCCGGCGCGCAGCTGCTGCGCCGTTTCCCGATCTGCCACATCGACCACACCGGATGCTCCGGTCGGCAGGTTCAACCACGGGGTCCCGTCAATGTAGTAGTGGTCGGATTGCTTTGGGCAGGGGCCCATTTGCGATTCGAGGTCCACACAACTCGCTGACGAGTGGACCTCGAACGAGATTCGTTGGTATTGCTGACTCTTCGCGCAACCGCTTGGTGGCGGATGATGCTCGATCGGCGTCACCACCTGGCGATCTCACGAGTGGGTATCCGGCCTCGGTGATATCGCAGCCCTCACTAGCATCGATACGGCGAACAAATCGAGGAAATCCGAGGATCTACGTTGACTACCGACCATCTTGACCGCTGGAACGCTCACGAAGCTTCCGCGGAGGCGATGATTCCGATCATTGGAAGGTTGTATCGCGAGAAGGGGGTGACCATCTTGCTGCACAGCCGGTCGCTGGTGAACAAATCGGTGATCAGCATCCTGCGGACGCACCGCTTCGCTCGGCAGATCGAGGGTGAGGAACTGTCGATCGACGAGACCCTGCCGTTCCTCGAAGTGCTCAGCGAGTTGGATCTGGGGCCGTGCAAGATCGACCTCGGCCGACTGGCCATGGTCTACCGCACCGGCGATCGCGGACTGTCGATCCCCGAGTTCACCGCCGCGGTTCTGGCCGACGTCACCGACAGCAACAAGGCTGAGCCCCAGGGCCCCCGGGACGTGGTCCTGTACGGCTTCGGACGTATCGGTCGTCTGGTCGCTCGTCTGCTGATCGAGAAGACCGGGTCCGGCAATGGGCTGAACTTGCGGGCCGTGGTGGTGCGCAAGGGCGGCGGGGGTGATCTGGCCAAGCGTGCGTCGCTGTTGCGGCGGGATTCGGTGCACGGCCAGTTCAATGGAACGATCAAGGTCGATGCCGACAATGACACGATCATCGCGAACGGCAACGTGATCAAGTTCATCTACAGCGATGATCCGGCGACGATCGACTACACCGAGTTCGGCATCAACGACGCGATCCTGATCGACAACACCGGTAAGTGGCGTGACCGTCAGGGCCTGTCGCAGCACCTGTGTCCCGGCATCGCGAAGGTCGTTCTCACCGCGCCCGGCAAAGGTGACGTTCCGAATATTGTGCACGGCGTCAACCACCGTGGGCTGGATCGGCCGGAGCGGATCGTCTCGTGCGCTTCGTGTACGACCAATGCGATCGTTCCGCCGCTCAAGGCGATGGATGACGAGTACGGCATTGTCCGCGGTCACGTGGAGACAGTGCATTCGTTCACCAACGATCAGAACCTGCTGGACAACTATCACAAGGCCGACCGTCGTGGTCGCTCCGCGCCGTTCAACCTCGTGCTCACCGAAACCGGCGCTGCGTCCGCCGTCGCGAAGGCGATGCCGGACTTCAAGGCCAAGATCACCGGCAACTCGATTCGCGTTCCCACCCCGGACGTCTCGGTCGCGATACTGAACCTGCAGCTCGAGCGGGAGACCACGAAGAGTGAACTGCTCGAGTACCTGCGTCAGGTGTCCCTGGCCGGACCGTTGAGCCGTAACCTCGATTACACCGCGGCCACCGATGTGGTTTCGAGCGATTTCATCGGATCACGCGCGGCGTCGATCGTCGATGCCAATGCCACCATCGTCGATGGCGACACCGCGATTCTGTATCTCTGGTACGACAACGAATTCGGCTACTCGTGCCAGGTAGTGCGGACAGTGCAGTACATCTCGGGCATCGAGTATCCGACCTACCCGCAGGTCGGCGCGCATGTGGACCACGCCGGAGACGGTCGCGTGCCGACTGCGGCCGACGCGCGGTAACTCGCGCAGCTGCATGTGGCCGAAATGCCGGTCGGCACCCGAGCGCCGGAGGCCCCTGCCCTATCGGCAGAGGCTATCCAGTGGTGGACGAAGACGTCGCCCGCTACGCGTACCCGACCACACCGACCCTGACGAGGAGGACCGATCCCGGCGTCCCGGGTGTCAGTTGCAGGTCTTGGCAAGCATTTCAACGATCTCGGTGGTGCAACCAGTCTCGCCGAGGAGAGGGAAGATCCGTTCAATACTGTTGCGGTGCGCCTCCACATCCAGATCGGCCATGGCATCCGTCGCGAGTGTGACGTGATAGCCGTGTTCGTGGGCGGCACGGGCGGTTGACTCCACGCCGATGCTGGTGGTGAGCCCGGCCAGCACGATCTGTGTGACGCCGCGGCGGCGCAGTTGCAGGTCGAGGTCGGTTCCGTAGAAAGCACTCCAGGTGCGTTTGGTCACTGTGATGTCGTCGGGGTGGCCGGCGAGGTCATCGACAATGACATCCCAGCCTTCGGGCAGGGAACCGGCCCGGCTCGGGACCTCGTTGCGACCTGGAGCGGTATCCGATCCGTCCGCACGGGCCGTGACCCGCACCAGGACGACCGGGGCGTTGTGTTCGCGGAAGGCGTGGGCCAACTCGACCGCCCGGGCTACCACCTCGGGGCCGGTATGGGGGACCGTGGGAGCGTCGATGATGGCGTTCTGCAAGTCGATGATGACCAGCGCGCTGGATGAGTCGAGTGCGGTGACAGTCATGAATTGTGCCTTTGCTGCATGGGCGGCTCAGCCGCGGTGTCTGACGTGTGGCTCGGTGCGAGTTCTTGCTGTAGTCGCGTGGCTTGTATCTGAAAGCTGTTGGCAGCCCCTTACTTGGCGTCATGCGAAACGTCTGCGGCCTGTGGGTGGGCACGGGCTGTTGCCGGCTTCCAAGTGCGGGATCCTGGCGGCGGGGTAGCAGCAGCGGGCTGGCGTGCAACACCAGCACGGCGATCAGCGGGAACCCACCGAACCCCACCCCCGAGCCTTAGGCGCTGACTGCGTACGCCGTCCACAGCCATCCGAACTGCCGACCCAAGGATCCTCTGGCCACCAAGCTCCGCACCTCCCGCTTCGAACAACTCACTGTTGATCGCCGTGATCAAAGCAAGGCCGAAGGGGCGGAATCAAACAACTGAGCCGACGGCGAGCCACAACCTTAGGTTGTGCCAGTAGGGTTTGCTGCGTGGATCTCAACGCCGTGCGCACCTTCGTCGCCGCTGCGGACGCCGGCCAGTTCCAGGAAGCCGCCGCTGCGCTGTCGATCACCCAGCAGGCCGTCTCCAAACGCATCGCGACTCTGGAGAAACACCTGGATGTGCGCTTGTTCGCCCGCACGGCCCGAGGCGCCCAGCTGACGATCGACGGCCAGGCATTCCTGCCCCACGCCCGTGAACTACTGCGGGTAGCAGAGCGGGCCGACGCCTCCGTGCGCCCTGGCCGGCGCGTGCTACGCGTGGATGTCGTCGCCCGGCGCGTCGTAACGGCGGTGGCCCTGCAGGACTTCCACCGCACACATCCCGACATCGAGCTGGACGTCGTCACCCTCGATGCCGATGTCGACGCCGCGATCGCCGCTGTCGAAGCTGGAACGATCGATGCCACCTTCCACGCCGTCCCCCCGCAGCAGCAGCTACCCAAGCCGATCAACGCTGCCCGAGTGATCGACGAACCGCACCAACTGCTCGTCGGCCCCCGCCACCCACTCGCCAACGCCCACGCCGTCACTCCCTCGCAACTGGCCGGACACCGAATCTGGATGCCCGGCCTTGCTGCCCGTGGCGAGGTGACCGACTACTACTCCGAACTCGCCACCACCTTCGGATTCACCATCGACGTGCTCGGCCCTGTCTTCGCAAAAGAGGCCCTGCTGGACGAGATCGCCGACTCATCGGACCTGGCGACCCTGATCGGCGAAGGCTCGCGGTATCTGTGGCCGGACAGCTACGACCTGCGGCGCATACCGGTGCGTCACCCGACACCGGTCTACCCGATGTCAATAATCTGGCGCAACGACAATCCGCATCCCGCGCTAATCAAACTCCGCGAACACCTCGACTCCAGACGAGCAGAAGCACCCGACACCGAGGTATGGATACCGAAATGGGAGCAGCGCATCCCGCGCACCACGGCGACGTCCAGCTGATCGGCAAAGACCGCAGTCTGTCCGATGCTGCGCGGCGAACCTCAGGATCGTCTTCCTCTCGAATGGGAGCCAGATGGCGCGGCCGGGGTCCTGAATCAATCACGAACGTTCGCGAGACACCGTGCGCGGCAGGCTGTTTCCGCAGAAGAAGAGTGTATGGATGGCCGTGTACACGGCAATGTCAACCCGTCGGGGTTCGCAATACATTGCCGGGCGTGAGAATCGGCTACGGACGCGTATCCACCTCCGACCAGAACCCGACGGAGTGGTCACCGAGCTCGATCGGCTCGGCCGCACCCTCGAGGCATCTGATCGAGTTGTCCAAGGATCTCGCCGGCCGTGAGGTGGAACTGGTCGCCGGGCCGGATGGCCACCAGCAGCGGCTTGTCCAGTTCCGCGCGGGCGGCGAGCTTGCCGGTGGCTTAGCCGATCTGAACCGCGCTCACCGAGCTCAGCGACGCCCCATCGCGGACCGCCGCGCGGTCCGGGGTTGATCGGGCTGGGAGCCGCCGGCTCTGCGGCGCAGCGGTGACGGCGCACCAATCGCGAGCCCGTTCGGCTACGAACAGATGCGTAGTACACCGCAATTTTCGGTCGCAAAGGAGATCCATGCGCAGGTCGGCGTTCTGGTTCTGGGGTAGCAGGATTGGGGCGGGGGCGGCCGCGTACTGCACGATCTTCGCGGTCGGATCATGGTTTTCCGACAACGGCTACTGGCGTGCCTATGCGGCAACCGGCGTGGTCGGCGCCATTGCGTGGTGGTTCGGTCACCGGCTGGGAGTGCGAACGGCGGCTGTCGAGCGCGCGCCTATGGCGAATCCTGACGTTGCCCAGTGTCGGTGGGAGGTTGGTCAGAATATCGACGCGTTCGGTGCGGAGGATCCGCGCACGCTTGGAGCCCAGCTAGTACTCGGCGATGCGTGCTGGGCGTCTGGGCAGCAGGACGAAGCGCTCTACTGGTACATGGCAACCCACGCCAGCTGCCTGCGTGCCCTCGGTTCGGATCATCCGATGTCGATCAAGGCAGAGCTCCAGTTGCGCGACGCGCATCGCCGATCGAGATCCGGGCTCGACGACAATGATTCGGCCGGGCCGTCGGATTCGCTATAGCCACAACCGATTCGGGCCGGCCGGGCGACCCGGGTTCAGCTATCGAGGATGGCCCGTTTCGAATTGGCGGCCTTGTCGGTGTGTCACGCCTGTGTTGTCGCGTCGGCGGCGATGAGTGTGTCGACGTGTCGGGGATGCAGGCCGATGGTGTCGAGGACTCTCGCCTGTTGACGGTGCCAGTGTCGGGCATGGAGGCCGCAAAGGATCCCGATGATCCATTGATACGCAACATATCCCGCAGCTTCCACGGCACGGAATCAACGGCGACTCTCACCGGGGTGAGATGATCCAGCGCGGGCTCAGGGGTTATCGCTGGCCGGGCTGGACTGGATGCGGGCCACGAACTGCTCGATGGCGGTCCACATCCGGGGGTTGAGTTGCGTGTGCTTGCCGGTGCCCAAAACGGTCTGGAAGTCGACACCAGCGGCGGCGAGCTGGGCGACGAGGACGCCGTGCAGTGGGGAGGGAACGATGGTGTCGGTGACGTTGACGCACAACAGGATCGGGGCGTTGTAGCCACCGGTGGGAACGGCCATGTAAGCGTCTACGGCGGCAGGCATGGGCTCGACGGACAGGGGCTTCGCCAGCACGTTGCCGATGCTGAGGCCGCGGACGCGGTCCATGATCTGGGGCGTGCACATCGCGCCGACGCTGTCGAGCACGGAGCGGCCCTCGGGGGTCAGGTATTGGTCGACGCTCACCTCCGGTCGAGTGGCACGGAGTCCGGCCAATATGCTGACGAACAGGTCCATGAAACCGTCCGCAATTGCGGGCGGGGTGGGAGTGCCGGGTCCGAACAGAGACGCGAGCTTCTCCACGTCGGACTCGGGGTCGATCGCGATGGTGCCGCGGAAGTCCAGGTCCGGGGCATCGGTGACCTGCAGGTGGCCGGTGCCGAGCGCGGCCTGCCCGCCTTGCGACGCGCCGATAACCGCCCATGTCCGCGACAGTTCCGGGTGGGCGGACCGGACGGCACGCACGAGGTCGATCGTGGCAGTCGCCTCGGTATCGATCCCCAGGTATGGATGCGTTCCGGTGTCGAAGAGGCCGAGGCCGAGATAGTCGGGCGCGACCACGGCGAATCCCCGCGACGCCAAGTACTGGAGCAGTGCATCTTCATCTCCCGCAATCGTCTGGGCGGGGTGCGCGAGCGGATCGGACTGGCCACCGCAACCTGGTCCGAGCCCGCTGGTGCCGTGGTCGTAGGCGATGATCGGCCAGCCGGACGGCGGCGGGGTACCGGCCGGGATGTACAGCGCTCCGCTAGCTGGCTGTGTCGTCCCGTGCGAGCCGCGCATCCAGTACTCGATCACTGAGCCATCGGCATTGGACATCCCGCGCGTACCTTCGGGTAGCGGGTACTCCGCGATCAGGGTTCCCGAGGTTTCTGCATGTGCCGCAACGGTGTGCATCAGAAGTGCGGCGCCGACTGACAACGTGACCACCGCGACGGCTCGCTGACACGTATGGACAACTCGCATCGAACACCTCCCAACCGATCCGACACCGTCAAAACCGGGAACGAGCGTATAGATCAGAAGGCGACAGCCCGCTTCAACACGCTGCTCAGCCGAGATCGTGGTCCTGGAAAAGGGTGCAGCAGCCGGCGGCGTTCCGATTCGTTGTGCGGCTCTCTCAACGGCATGTCCGGTGAGACGATGGGCCAGCACGATGAGCAGAGCCATGACCACCACAAGCCCGTCACGGCGGCCGAGGGGCTGGTGGCGATGAGCACTCGCGAGCAACGATCTTCCGGGCGGCACTCATCGCCGCCGCTACCGTCACTGCGCCCGCAGGCGCTGGGGTGCAGCCGCTCAGGAATGCGGTGTCAGGCCATTGCGCGCGATCACATCGCGGAACCAGGCGGCGCTCTGCTTCGGTGTCACCTGTCGACCAGGTCAGGCCAATCGGCGTGCGGTGATCAAGAGGTACTCCCACTCCATCCGCCCGTTGCCCAGGTCGTGTTGGAAAGCGAGCTCCGCGAGTTCCCGATCCAACCGCGCGATCCGGTCGGGTTCTGCGGCAATGGCCTTGTACACGGCGACCGTCGGTCCGTAGTAGGCCTTGAAGAAGTCGCGGAACTCGGCGCCGTCGGCGAAACGATCGATGACCGCGTTTTCGCGTCGCAGCTCCAGGTCGGCAACGCGGTCGCCCAAGAGCGACCGGACATGCGTCTCGTCGCCCCACATCGGTGGCGGCAGCGCACCGGGCGGTGGCGGCGGAGCGAACGGTTTCATCGTGGCGAACATCTGCCCGATGAATCCAGTGGGTGTCCAGTTGATCAGCCCGATCGTGCCGCCCGGCTTGGTGACGCGCACCAGTTCGTCCGCGGCCGCCCGGTGGAACGGCGCGAACATGACGCCTACGCACGAGATCACGGCGTCGAACTCGGCATCGGCGTAGGGCAATGCCTCGGCGTCGGCTTCCTGCCACTGCAGGTCGACGCCCCGGGCGGCGGCGATACGCCGGCCCGCGTCGAACAGCTCCGGCGTGAGGTCGCTCGCAACGACGTCCGCGCCGGTCTCCGCGGCCGGGATCGCTGCATTCCCAGATCCGGCCGCAATGTCCAGCACGCGCTGACCGGGGCCGATACGGCAGACCTCGACGAGACGCCGGCCCAGCCCAGGGATGACTTCGGTGGCGACGGCCGGGTAGTCGCCCAGTGCCCACATTGCTCGATGTCGCGTCTTGAGATCAGCGGGGCCGGATTCGGTCATCTGATGCTCCCTCTGTAGTCGGGCCGGCGGAAGCTGCCGAACCTGATCGATTTACGACGAGTCGCGAAGTCGGATGTTGCGCAGGACAACTGCGGCCGAACGGTGGGCGTCGTGTGCCCGGAACGCCACCATGGGCGCGGCTGCTGGCGCTACCGATCGCGAGCTGACACGACCGCTATTTCGGTCCATGCAGGCGCGGCGCCGGCTGCCGTGCGGCGGGTTCTGCTCATGCTCTTTCGATGCGGTACCGCAATCGCCAGTAGCGTCAGCACCCGGTCCGATCGAACCCAACCATTCTGCCGGCAAGCCGGTGACAGCGCGCCGACACGGCCGCAGTTTGTCGTAGGTATCGAATGTGTCCATCTCGATACCGGTGATCTCCATGGCGATATCATTCTCCACGAAGCCCTCGAACAGCGGTAGGTTGATGTGCAACGTGTTGCGGCCCGGCTTGTCTGATACGTGGTAGCGCCTTTCTCGGGCAATCGAGTCTGAATCGTTTGCCTTTTCCACCAGCTGACGCGCATCTTCACGAAGAAATTCGGCTTGTCGTTCTTCTCTTGCTGTTCGACTCCCGTCACCTACTCACCCTTCCGGTCTTCCCGGAATACGACTGCGTCCTACCGAACGCTCTGCCCCCGCACTGGCGGTAGCTGGTGGATCTATGTCGAAAGGCCGAGACTGGTTACTGTCTGCCCGCGCCATTGCGGCACGCGACCCACGGGTCGCGCCCATCTCGGAACCGCCAGATCGGGCGAGGTGCGTGGGTCTGCGCCCATCGACATGAAGGAGGCTGGAAATGAATCACTCAGACATGGACCCGACCTTCTATCGGAGCGCAGCGGAGGCGGCTGCCGCGCCACCGGAGCGGCTCGCATACGTCGTTGCGTTCGACCGGGCGGCACAGAAGCCGGATGCGCTGTCAGTAGTTGATGTGGATCCGGGCTCGGCCACCTACGGCCGGGTGGTGGGCTGGACCGAGGTACCCCACCTGGGCAACGAGCTGCACCATTTCGGCTGGAACGCCTGCAGCAGCGCGCTGAAGCACGAGGGCCACCACATTGCGGGACTGGCTCGGCGGTACCTGATCGTGCCGGGTCTGCGCTCGTCGCACCTGTACGTGTTCGACACCCAGCCCGACCCACGCCAGCCCACCCTGTCCAAGATCGTGGACAGCTCCGAGCTCGCGGCCAAGGCCGGCTACTCCCGTCCACACACGCTGCACTGCGGGCCGGACGGTGTGTTCATGACCTGCCTTGGCGGGTCAGACGGATCGGACGGGCCGGGCGGGATCGCGCTGCTCGATCACGGCACGTTCGATGTGCTGCGGCAATGGGAGACCGACCGTGGGCCGCAATACCTCGCGTACGACGCATGGTGGCATCTCAACCAGAACACGCTGATCAGCAGCGAGTGGGGCACCCCGTCCATGATCGAGGACGGACTGAATCCGGAGCTGCTGCTGGCCAACAAGTACGGCCACGCGATCCACTTCTGGGACCTCACCGCCGGTCGGCACCAGCAGCGGATCGATCTCGGCGAGCAGTACCAGATGCCACTCGAGCTGCGCCCTTCGCACGATCCGGACGCCACCTGGGGGTTCGTCGGCGTGGTGATCTCGACCGAGGATTTGTCGGCCTCCGTGTGGCGTTGGCACCGCGATGGTGGCGTGTGGGCGGTAGACAAGGTGATCACCATCCCGGCCGAGCCAGCTGATCCCGACCTGCTACCGCCGGCACTGAAACCGTTCGGCGCGGTGCCGCCGCTGGTCAGCGATATCGACCTGTCGGTCGACGACGCACACCTCTACGTCTCGTGCTGGGGTACCGGAGAGCTCAAGCAATTCGACGTGCGCGATCCGGCTAACCCGAAACAGACCGGGTCGGTCCGGCTCGGCGGGATCGTGGGCCGCACCGCCCACCCGGCCGCGCCGAACCAGCCGCTTGCCGGCGGCCCCCAGATGGTCGAGATCAGCCGAAACGGCCGGCGGGTCTACCTCACCAACTCGCTCTACAGCACGTGGGACGACCAGTTCTACCCGGAAGGGGTTGGCGCCTGGATGGCCGTGATGCATACCGATCCCGACGGCGGAATGACCATCGACGAGTCGTTCTTTCCGCACGACGAGGACTTTCGAGGTCTTCGGGTGCACCAGGTGCGCCTCCAGGGCGGCGACGCGTCCTCCGACTCCTACTGCTACCGGTAGTCGGGTCGAGCGGGGGCCACTGGACCTCGACCGCGTACGCCCGGTCGGCGAAGTGTCCGTACACGTCCAAGGTCGATTCCAATCATCGTCCCGCGCGCCGCGGGTCCACCAGTGGGATCAGTCGGCTGTTGGTCCCTGGATTCTGGCGCCGTGTGCGCCGACTACGGCGGCGACAATGGCCAGTCCGAATCCGGATCCGCCAGTGCAGGAATGTGATTCAGCGGCTCGATAGAAGCGATCGAAGACACGCGGCGCATTGTCGTGTGGTCGGTCATATCCAACCTGCAATGCGGTATTCGATTCGTGGGAATTCCCCGAAGAATCCGCCATACGCCCCGCCCACAGGCAGTCTTCACACCTTCGAAATCTGGAATGACCCGCGTGCTACGTTGCTTGTCAAGGCCCTGATCGGGCCTCCGGACGAGGGTTCAGTACCCGGACAGCGACAAGACTGACCATGGAGGTCAGCTCGTCATGGCTTGGGTAATTCTGATTGCGTCGGGTGTGCTGGAGGCGGTGTGGGCCACCGCGCTAGCCGCGTCCCACGGTTTCCGGCGCGTCGGCGCCACCTTTGTTTTCGCGGTTGCGTTGGTGGGCAGCATGATCGGACTCGCCATTGCTATGAATACCCTGCCGACTGGTACCGCATATGCGGTCTGGGTGGGTATCGGCGCTGTACTGACAGCGTTCTGGGCGATTATCAGCGGTAAAGAGAAACCGACTGCCGCGCGAACCCTCTTACTACTCTGGCTGATCGGCTGCGTCACAGGCCTGAAGGCGGTGAGCTGACATGCCGTGGATCATTCTGCTCGTCAGTGCGGTGTTCGAGGCCGTATGGGCGACCGCGCTCGGTAGCTCCCATGGTCTTTCCGAACAGGTCCCGACGGTGGTCTTCCTGATCGGGTTGGCGCTCAGCATGATCGGACTCGCGATCGCGCTGCGCAAGCTTCCGCTCAGCGTCGCCTACGCGGTCTGGATCGGCGTCGGCGCCGCACTCACCATCACCTACGCGATGCTCACCGGCGCGGAATCGGTTTCCGCACTGAAGGTCCTGTTCCTCGGCGGTATCGTCGCCAGCGTGATCGGTCTGAAGTTCGTGAAGTCAGCGCGCGCCCCGGAGCTCGGTGCCGCAAAGGCGAAGGCGGGCAACGTACAGGCGGGCGATCTCACTGGCCGTCGATCCGGCCGCCGTCGAATTTATCCACACCGTTGAGCTTCCCGGGCTCCCGGCGACCGAACCTTCTACCGAGGTTGACCAAATCGGCAGGCAGATTCCGGATCCGAACATCTCGATCGTACGATCGGGATCCGGTCGGCTCGGTCGAAGAGTATGGCGAGAGCCTGCCGGACGGTGCTGTGCGTTGGCGTCATGGATTCGCCGCGGCGTGACGGAGGAACGGCGCGAGTGCCTCGTCGCCCAGGTTCGGGCCACAGACGGTGACTGCCGCGTCGCTGGACCCGATGACCTCGGCGCAGCGCAGACCAAATCGCGGGTACCCGCCGATGATCGCGCTGAAATCCGGCTCGGCGGCGCCGAACACAACGCGGGCGATCCCGGCCCAGACGACGGCCGCGGCGCACATCGGGCAGGGCTCACCACTGGCGTAGATCGTGGCCCCGGCAAGCTCCGCGGCGCGCCCGGCCGTGATCGCGACGAGCTCGGCGTGGGCGGTGACGATGCCCGCACTGGCCACCTCGTTGCGGCCCTCGGCGATCGCGGCCCTGTCGGCGGCCACGATGACGGCACCAAACGGGTGGTTGCCCTCGCGACCTGTGTGCTCGGCGAGCGAGATCGCCCGCCGCAGATAGGCTTCCTCACCCTTGATCATCGCGACTCCTTCTCTCATGGGTGGCCGCGCAGAATCGAGACGATCGCGGTCTGACCACGGCGCTGCGCGTTGTCGAGCGCGGTGCGTCCGGCTCCGTCGCGGATCGATGGGTCGGCGCCGGCGTCGAGCAGGGCCGTCACGACCTGCCGGTATCGCTCGGATCCGTCTCCGTAGACGATCGCCTCGTGCAGGGCGGTCCAGCGCGGTGTGTTGATGTGGTTGACGTCTACGCCTGCCTCGATCAACCTCCGGACGGTGGCGAGGTAGCCGTGTTCACTCGCCGGGATCAGGGCCGTTCCCCTGTAGCGGTTCACGCTGCGCAGGTCGGCGCCGTTGCGCAGCGTCATCTCGAGGATCTCGTCGAGGCCCTCGGCGCCCGGCATACAGGTAGGCCGAATCCTCGAGATCGTCCTTGGCGTTGACGTCGGCGCCGGCGTCGATCAACGCCTGCGCCGCGGCGGCAGCGCGGTTCTTCGTGGCCGCGATCAACGGAGTGCGATCGTGATCGCCTCGGGTCTCGATGTCGGCCCCGCGGGCAATCAACTCCCGCACGGTCGCGGCGTCGTTGTTCGCTGCCGCCTGCAGGAGCGCGGGGTTGAGGGCCGGGGCGCGAGGGACTCGGGTCGGTGCCGGATCGGCGGCGGGTGCAGTCGGCGTGTCCGTGGTCGGCGCCGGCGAGGTTTCCGCTGCTGTCCGAGCGGCGGGAGGATTGGCCGTGCACGCCACGGCTGCGAGGGACAGCGCCGCGAATGCGCTCGCGGCCAACACGCTTCGGCGGGGACGCTTGTTCACCTGAGAACTCCTCACTGGTTGCTGATCTCCGGAGTGCCCAGCGCGCAAGATAGAGTCCAATACCTACTTCCCATCATCACGATAGAGCGCATCTATAGTGGCGGTCATGGAGCTGCGCCATATCCGGTATCTGTTGGCGGTCGCCGATCACGGCAACTTCACCCGCGCGGCCGAGGCGTTGCACGTGTCTCAACCCACCCTCTCGCAGCAGGTCAGGCAAGCCGAGCGAGCGCTGGGGGTGCAGCTGCTCGACCGGTCCGGCCGCACCGTGCGCCTCACCGAGGCCGGCGCGGCGTACGCGCATCACGCGCGTCTCGCGCTGCGCGACCTCGACGCCGGCGAGCGCGCGATACAGGACGTGCAGGACCTCTCCCGAGGGCACCTGCGGGTGGCGATGACACCGACCATCACCGCCTACCTCATCGGCCCGCTGGTGCACCAGTTCCACGCCGCACACCCGGGCGTAACCCTCACCGTCGTGGAGACCACCCAGGACCGGATCGAGGCGGACCTGCTCGCCGACCGCGTCGATCTCGGCATCGCCTTCACCGGCACCCACGCCGCCGGGATCGAGAACGTCAGGCTGTTCACCGAGAATCTCAGCCTGGTGGTCGGATCGACCCACACCCTCGCCGCGCGATCGGAGCCACTGCCGGTCCAGCAGCTCATGGACCATCCACTGGCGCTGCTCAGTCGCGACTTCGCGACCCGGTCTCACATCGACGAATACTTCGATGACTGCGAGATCGCGCCGAGCATCGGGGTCGAAGCCAACTCCATCGGCGCGCTGATCGAGTTCGTTCGGCGAGGATCGCTCGCCACGGTCCTGCCCGACGCCATCACGCGTGCTCATCCCGACCTACTGCCCATCGCGCTAGCCCCCGCGTTGCCCACCCGGACGGTGGAACTCCTGCGTCGCAGTAGCGCCTACCATTCGGCGGCCGCCCGCGCCTTCAGTGCGATCGCCCAGGCCGCCGCACGGTCGACCTAGCGGTATCGGCCCGCCCCAGACCGACTATAGATGCAACCAATCATTGCTATGAACAGTAAGTATTGGACTCTATAGCGACAGGTTGTGCATGGTGGATCTTGTCAGGTCCAACCCGGCCAAGCGCCCTGAAGGGAGCGATCCATGCACGACCTCGCCGCCGGCGTCACGCACTTTCAACGCGATGTCTTCCCCGCCAAGACGGAGCTGTTCGCCCGCCTCGCCACCACCCACCGTCCCGAGACACTGTTCATCGGCTGCTCGGACGCGCGCGTGGTCCCGGAGTTGATCACCCACAGCGAGCCGGGCGAGTTGTTCGTGATCCGCACCGCGGGAAACCTCGTCCCCGCCTGCCCACCCGGAGCCGACGGCGTCGGGGCAAGCATCGAGTACGCCGTTGCCGTGTTGGGGGTTTCCCGCATCGTGGTGTGCGGCCACTCCGGCTGCGGGGCGATGACCGCGCTGGCGGAACGCCACGACCTGAGCGCAACACCGATGATCGCCGAGTGGCTGCGTCACGCGGCCGCCTCCGCCGCCCGGGCCACCGGCGCCGCTGCCGGCGACGCCGTCCCGACGCTCGTGCGTGTGAATGTCCTCGCACAGCTGGCCAACCTGGCCAGTCACCCCTCGGTTGCCCACGCGGTCGCCGCCGGCACCGCGACCGTCGAGGGATGGGTGTTCGACATCGGCACCGGCGCGATCACGGTCATCGACGCCGCCGGATCGGACAGCGTGCTCGCTGCCTGATCTCCCAGATCACCCATCTCGGGTCCCCCGCGCATGCCACCCGGGACCTCCCCACAGCGCCGATACCTCCCGACCACCGGCCCGGCCGACGTTCGATCCCGAAAGGAACCCACGCATCATGGTGCACGCACAGTTCGACCCCACCGCCCGCCAGGCACTGGCCGCCGCAGCGGTGGACGCCAAGACGAGGAAGGACCTCACCTGGCAGGAGCTCGCGGACGCCGCCGGCCTGTCGGTGGCGTTCGTGACCGCCGCTGTTCTCGGCCAGCACGCCCTGCCCGAGAAGAGTGCCGCGGCGGTCGCCGACCTGCTCGGCCTGGGCGGCGACGCGACGATGCTGCTGCAGACCATCCCGACCCGCGGGTCGATCCCCGGCGGGGTCCCAACCGATCCGACGATCTACCGCTTCTACGAGATGTTGCAGGTCTACGGCACCACCCTCAAGGCCCTGGTCCACGAGCAGTTCGGGGACGGCATCATCAGCGCGATCAACTTCAAGCTCGATGTGAAGAAAGTCGCCGACCCCGAGGGCGGTGAGCGCGCCGTCATCACCCTGGATGGCAAGTACCTGCCGACAAAGCCGTTCTGATAACACCAGTCGCCAAGCCCTCGACCTCGAAGATCCGGGCCCTTCGCCAGGGAGGGGCAGCCGCGCCGCATCGGTTGGCCGACACCCCTCCCTGGTCGGACCTCCGCGGGCAGTCGGTGGCCTGAAACGCACCGCAAGGACAACTCATGGATTTCGCACGACACACCATCGACCTCGCGCGCCGCCACGTCGCCGAGGGCGGCCGCCCCTTCGCGACCGTCATCGTCAAGGACGGCCAGATCCTGGCGGAGAGCCCGAACAGGGTCGCCCAGACCAACGATCCCACCGCGCACGCGGAGATCCTCGCCATCCGCGAGGCCTGCGCCAAGCTCGGCACCGAACACCTGACCGGCACCACCATCTACATCCTCGCCCTGCCCTGCCCGATGTGCCTGGGCGCGCTCTACTACTGCTCACCCGACGAGGTCGTCTTCCTCACCACCCGCGATGCCTACGAACCGCACTACATCGACGACCGAAAGTACTTCGAACTCAACACCTTCTACGACGAGTTCGCCAAGCCCTGGGACCAGCGACGCCTACCCATGCGCCACGAACCCCGCGACCAAGCGGTCGACGTCTACCGCCTCTGGCAAGTGGCCAACGGCGGCGAGCGACGCGTCGCGGGCGCCCCCACCGCCACCTAACCCTCACCTACCCCATTGCCCATGCCGCCCGAACAGCCCGCCGACAGCAGCCGGTGTGGCGATGGCGACGGACGGTATCAACCAGCAGATGGCCATCGCGGCACCTGCCCGGCCGCCATCGATGCCCGACCACAGGAGAACGCAACCATGGACATTCACAAGAAAACAGGCAAGCGCGCCGGCGCCCTCGTCGGCGGAACGCTCGTCGCCGCTGGCGCCATCGGCGTATGGGCGGGGGGCAGTCAGGACGCGGGCCCGGCTGCGCAACCGGCGCTGGCCAGCAAGGTCGAGCCGGCCGACCTGCGGCAGACCAATCACCTCACCGTGGCCGCCGCCACCGAGGCCGCGCAGGCCGCGCTCGCCGCCGCGAGCCGGGAGAACCAGCGGGTCAGCGTCGCCATCGTCGACCGTGACGGCAACACCATCGTGCTGCTGCGTGGCGACGGCGCGGGACCACAGTCCTACGAGGCCGCGGAGCGGAAGGCCTTCACCGCCGTCTCCTGGAACGCGCCGACCTCCCAGCTGGCCGGGCGTCTGGACAAGGCCCCGCATCTGGCCGACATTCCCGGCACCCTGTTCCTGGGCGGCGGTGTCCCGGTGGCCACCGACGGCGCACCGATCGCCGGCATCGGTGTCGCGGGTGCGCCCAGCGGTGACCTGGATGAGAAATTCGCGCGGACCGGTGTGGCCGCGCTCGGCGACTGAGGTCAAGCGTGGCACGGTGCAGGAGCCGGAGCGCCCGATGCCACCGGCGACGCGTCGACCCCGGTGGCCGCGTAGCCCTTGGACCCGTCGTAGATCGCGTGATGTCCCGGGCCGGTTCCGGGGTCGAGCTCCTCGCCCCGCACAGCGCCGTAGGCGACCACCCGCTGTGGGCCGCCAATGTCCCAGGGGATCAGCGCAGGAGCATCCCGCTCCGGCGGCGCGTCACTTTGAAGCTGCTCGCGTTTCGCTGAACAGCACCGAATCAGGACGGCTTGCTAGCTGTCAGGTATTGCGTGCTGTCGAAAATTTGCGCCAGCGGCTCCGGGACCGTTGCCATGGGACGGTCGTAGCGTGCGGCCAGTTCCTGCAGGTGCAGGCTCGAGGTGGTCCAGCCGTAGACGGTGAGCAATTCAGCCGGATCGCTGCGCTCGTCGGTGTAGAACAGTGCCGCGAGGTCGACCTTGCCGAACGGGATGCCTTTCAAGCCTTTCAAGTATTCCGACTCCTGCTCGGCGATGCGGCCCATATCGATGTTATTGCCGACGGTCTCCGCCGCCACTGTGCTACCGGGTGCCGAAAGCCGACCGATCCGCGCGAACAAGGCATCCTGTGCGGCGCCGGGCAGGTAGGGCAGCAACCCTTCTGCCGACCATGCGGTGGGCGAGGCCGGATCGAAGCCTGCCTCGACGAGCGCCGCGGGCCAGTCGTCGCGCAGATCAACGGCGACCTCGCGCCGGTCCGACCTCGGCGCGCTGCCGGACTCGGTGAGCACCTGACGTTTGAACTCCAGCACTTTGGGCTGGTCGATCTCGAACACAACCTCGCCTACCGGCCAATCCAGCCGGTAGGCCCTGGCATCGAGCCCGGCGGCCAGGATCACTGCCTGGGTCACCCCTGCCGCCGCCGCGGACAGGAAGAAATCGTCGAAAAACCGACTTCGGTATCCGATGAACCCGGAGGTGAACGGGGTCTGCGCCCACAATGTCGGATCGGTGATCAGTTGGTTCATGTCCGAATCGCCGGATGCCACCACGAACAGGGCGGCGTACTCGTCATGGACGAGGGCATCCGGCTGTTTCGTCTCGATCGCGCGCGCGGCCGCGACGCCGAGCGCGGTCATGCCGACGCTGCTCACAATGTCCCAGGTATCGCCTTCGGTACGCATCATGCTGTCCTCGAAGTGTCCTGAATGCCATAGCTGACAAGTCGGAATCCGGGTTTGCGTTCGAGCGAGGAAGGGGAGCCCTCTTGTCCGGGTGGCAAATATGCTGCTGTGGATGGGTAGAGCGTTACGAACTCGATCCTACGACCAGTGGACTTCAGACATGAATACCTTGTGGCTCTGTTGCGGCAGTCGCCGAGATCCGCCGCATCCTCACCCAGCCCGTACCCTCGCCGCCGCACACTGCAGACGCCTCCTCAAACCCGCGTCCGACAAGCCAGATATCTACGAAAACCCAAGCAGGACAATGAAATGCAACTTGCGCTAGCGCGCATCCACTGTGCCGATGCCGGAAACCACGTAGACGTGGCGCACGTGGATTTTCGCTGCTCTGAAGAGTTCCCTGGTGGCGCTAATCGCGCCAGACGGTGGGCGCTTCGCTCGGAAGGCCGCCATCCCTTCGCGGGCGCCGGGAAGTTGAGCGGCGGCGGGGGCGGGGATCAGTCGGGAAACCTCGACCCGTGCGGTGTCGTCGCCTGCGCGGTCTTCGCCCACGCGCGGGGTTTCCGCAGTGGTGGTCAGGACCGCGCGGCCGAGTATGTGTGAAGCCATGGTGAAGCCGAGGAAGCCCGGGGTGGCTGTGGGCGGGACGCCGATGGACTCGACGGGCGTGCGCCGCGACGAAGTAGCGATGGCGGCCGTGCCCGGCGGGCGGGGCCGCGCCGATGAATCGGGCTGCGCGGGCGTCGTTGGGCAGTTGGAAGGCGCCCTTGGGCAGGCCCGAGTCGGTATCATCTCCGGCGCCCTCGGGCAGCTCGGACAAGCCGGCTCAGATCGACCACCGAGCCCGTCCACCTCGGCGTTCCGACGATGACGACTCATCATGAAGAATTGGTTCAAAAATGACGAGCCGCGAGAACCCCGATATCGAGGAGGGCAGATGAATATACCGAACTCAAATCCTGCAGTGGCTCAACCGTTCCCGGATGTTGACCCCTATGCGCACGGCAGGCTCGATGTCGGGGACGGCAACAGGATCTATTGGGAGACCAGCGGGAACCCGGGCGGCAAACCGGCGCTGGTGGTGCATGGCGGCCCGGGCAGCGGCGGGCACCGTGGTGGACGGAAAGTCTTCGACCCCGCCGTATACCGGATCGTGCTGTTCGACCAGCGCGGCTGTGGTGAAAGCCTGCCGAACGCCTCGGACCCGAATGTCAGCTTGGACCACAACACCACCGAGCATCTGATCGCCGACATCGAGCGGCTGCGCACCCACCTGGGCATCGATCGATGGCTCCTCTATGGAGGCTCTTGGGGATCCACACTGATACTCGCCTACGCCGAGCGTTACCCCGAGCGAGTCACTGAGATCGTGCTCGTCGGCGTCACCACGACCACCCCCGACGAGATCGACTGGCTCTACCACGGCGTCGCCCGTCTAGTGCCCGGCCCATGGGAAGCGTTCCGTGACGGGGTACCGGAATCCGAGCGGAACGGGAACCTCGTGGCCGCCTATCAACGACTGGTTAACGACCCCGACCCGCAGGTCCGGCGCAAAGCCGCGAGGGACTGGTGCGCATGGGAGGACGCAGTCATTGCTCACGAAACCCTGGGAAACCCAGGACAATACAGCGGTGAACCCGACGATGCCATGCTGGCGTTCGTTCGGATCTGCACCCACTATTTCTCGAATGCTGTCTGGCTCGACGACAGACAGCTCCTCCGCGACGCACACAAACTTGCAGGGATCCCCGCAGTGCTGATCCATGGGCGCCTTGACCTTGCTGGCCCACTCCAGGCTGCGTGGGAACTGGCCAACGCATGGCCGGACTCCGAACTGCACGTCATCGATGACTCCGGGCACACCGGCAGCCCCACAATGCAGGACAGGATCCTCCAGGCCACTGCCGATTTCGGCCGCAATCGACTGTGACGACTTCCCGGTGACGAGCCGGTTCACAGTTCAGAGAAGTGGTGTCAGGCGGCGAGGTCGAGGTCGAGGTATTCGGTATCGTCGCGGCGGCCGGCTCGACGTCCACGAGGGCGAAGTCGAGTCCGGCGGCGGCCTCGGCGAGGAAAAGCAGATACCGCTCGGTCGCGGCGGTGTGGTTGCGCCACAGGGACTTACCGAGGACGGTTTCGTGCTTGGCCGCGATCATGGCCGTGACGATCACAACGCTGTACACCGTGGTGCGTACTGGTGGTTGCTCCACGGTCGCCATCGGCAGACCGCCACCGATTCCGGAGGCATCGCCGCGACGAGCCCGATGGGGGAGAAGGAAAGGATCAGCGGTTTTGAGGCATAAATGCCACAGTTCTGTGTCCGGAGGGGTATCGACCACTACGCCCACACGTTTTACCAGCGGACACTGCTGGCTATCAACGAACAGTAGTAGTCGATCCCTCCGAATGCCCGCTCTAGCGATCACTCGTAGGCCTGGGCTTGTCGTGCAGGGTGATCTTGCCCGAGGGTGAGCACGATGGCGCCCGGTCGGTCGCTCACGTGGTCGGCGGTATGGCTCCTGCTACGGCGGTCGTCACCCGGATCAGCTCGTCGCACAGCTCGGTTTGGGATCGATCCTCGGTCAACGAGGCCTCGAAGGTGAGTGTTGGGCCGCCGGCATCAGGAAGGTTCGCTTCCAGGGGTACCTCGAACGCCAGGACACACCAGTTGTCGGAATTGTCCCAGTGCACCTGGACCGCGTGGCGATCGCCGATGGTCACTGGCTTCGGACGCACATAGGTGGAGCTCTCATAGACCGACCGTTCGAACGGTGCATCCTGGTAGAACACCCGGAGTCGATACCATCCGCCGCGCCACATGCACATCGCACTGCTGGTCTGCTTATCGCCGCGGAATTGCGATTTCACATCGAGTCCTGCAACGGTCAGGCTGTCCTCCGGGATCTCGCAGGGATCCCACACTCGACCGGAAGCCTTCGTGGTCGGGGGCGTGCTGGCGCTGCTGGTCAACGAGGGCTGGGTAAGCATTGTTCTCGGGAGTGCTGACGGAGCTTGGGGGACGTAGTCCATGAGGTTTTTGGGGGTCTCGTTTGCCCTGATGGGATACAGGGACAGGAAGTATGAGATCGAAACGTTTCGCCACATCGGCGTCCGGTACGGCTTGATGGGTTCCCGCAGAACCGAGCCACCGAACTTCATCGCACAGGTCAGATGCTGACTGGTGTCCGTGACTCGACGATTGGCGTCCTGCGATTCGGCGACGGAACTGTACGCCTCGCCCGCGAACGCCTTGATTGCCCGTTCGGCGGGTTTCAACGCGCCGGAGCAGCGAGCGGGTAGCTCAGAGAATCCCGCTTTGTACTGTTGCATGGTGCCCCGCGAACAGCCGGCCACCCCGATCACCAGAAGTAGGGCAAGCAATGCGGACACCGAGCGACCGTGACGAATACCCATGAGCGAAGCCCTCCCCGAACGGCCACCCCTGTGCGACACGATGTTCGAGTGTGTCCGGAGGGCCAGAGCCTGTCAAACGGTCGCGGTTCCCCCTGGATGCGGGCAGTCTCCGAACCAGTCCGTTTGATGATTTCACTGAAGCGGAGATATTGCGGGGCAAAGGCTTTCGCCATGCGAGCCGCGGACGGTCGGCTGATGCCCACCTGCCGCCGACCGGCACGGACGACAGGTCCGCCGAATACGGTGTGCGATACACGGATCCGGCCGGGATCGCGTGGCACCTGCCCGGCCTGGCTGCTGCGGCGGTGGCGCGGCTGTGCATCACAACCGCCAGGTGCCCGCGCGACGACGATCGACCCGCCGCCTGGTTCGCGGCCGACATCCCCCCTCGACACCGCATACCTCCACCTCATTGCCGGGCCGGCCTGACGGCGGCCGTCGTGGGCTTGGTTCCCGGCCCGTGTTTGGCGAGTTCCGGCGGTGCGCTCTATGATCGAAGCGATGATGATTACTTCTGATCGCAGATTGGGGGTCCCGTCCGTCCAAGGTGAGTGCTGATGCTCACTGTGAAGACGAATGCGGACGATTCCCGTCTTTCCTTCTGGCCGCGCGTGCGTGAGTTCGCCGTGCCGCCCTCCATGATCGAAACCGCTACCGCTCGGCGTCGCGCCGGGGATTGGGCAGGTTCCTGTGCCGCAGCGCGTTTCGATGTCGATATCGATTTATGTTCCGTGGCAAGGACTTACGGCGAGGAGCTGGCGGCCGATGTCCGATCCGATCTCCGGAATTTAGCCCCGGATCTGCTGCGCTGGCACCTGCCGAGGGTTGCTCCCGATGGTTTGCTCCGGCCAGGGCTGACGATCACGCTTGCTCGTTACCCCTGGGGCGCAGCTGGTTTCCTACATTTGGTGGTTCGCACCGCGCCGACTTGGGCGGATGCCGGGCAGCGGGTCGGCCTCGCGCTGTGGGATGGGTCCGGGACCGCGGTCGGCTTGCATCCGCGTCCCCGGCCGGACCGCCGTTTCCGGATGGACCTGCACCGCCACCTCTGGGATGCGCGCAGGGCCGATGAGCTGCGACTGCGGTGTGGAGCCGAACCGGGCGCCGACCGCTCGGCACTGGACCCGGCTCTGCTGGAGACTGCGCCGCGGGATCGTGGCTACGCCGTTGATCGCTGGGGTACCGAGGCGCGAATCCTGCTCAATGCTGCAGGGCGACAGGAGAATACGTTCCTGGTGCGGTTGGGTGCCCGGCAGCGGGTGATTGCCGAACTGGGGCCTGCTGGCTTGCGGATCGTGGCGGCATATCCGGCCGGAGCCGTCTCCGCGCTTCCGGTGCTGCCCGACGCTGCGACCTGGCAATCACCCGACCTGGAACTGCTTCGCACCGGCGTGATCTCGCTCGAACGACTGCATCCGTTGGTCGCCGCGGCGCTGGTGCCGGACTATTCGCCGAGCGAGTCCGCCTGGGGGCCACCCCAGGCGGAGCGAACACACCTGGTGGAATGCGGCGGCGAGCAACACCGAATCGGCTTGGTCGGCGGTGCGTTGTCCGCGCTGGACCACGACCCGGCCGAGATCCGGCGCGAGGAACTCCTGGCCGCCTTGACCGGCACCCCGCTGCCCTGCCTGCAGGCCATCGATCAGGCACATCGCCAGCCGGACTGCCTCACAGGCGTTCGCGAACGTCTCGCACACGGTGACACCGCCGGCGCACTCACCGTCGTCGAAGGCCTGCTCGGTCCCGAAGCGATCCTGCGTGACGGCGCTCTCCAGGACGAACTGGCAGCCACCGCGCAACAGCGAATCACCTATCGGCTCTACCGATCCGGCCTGTCCGAACCGCAACTCGCCCCCGACTACCCCGGCGTTCGCCGTCCACGAGATCGCCGCGCGCACCCGCGCAACGCGACGAGATACTGACCCTGCCGGAGCAGTGCCTCCGGCGCGACTCGACTGCTTCGGCGATCTTGCGACCGCTGCGCGCGACCACCTGACGACCCGCGTCCGCGCGACGACTTCCCAGCGTCGTATCCGTTAATCCTCCTACAACACAAGGTGATTCATATGTCTTCTTCAGTCACTGGCTGCACAGCTCACACCCCTGCGGATAACGCTTCCCAGCTCGATATCGCCGCTGATCTACTGACCCTGCTCGGCGAGACCACCACCGAACCGTGGCCCAACACCCAACTGGAGGCCCTCACCCTGGCAGTAGCCGCTGATCTGCCGGTGCTGCTGTGGGGTGAGCCGGGAATCGGCAAGACCGCGGCCCTGACGCAACTCGCCCAAACCCTGGATCTTCCGCTGACCACGGTAATCGCGAGTGTGCATGAGCCATCGGACTTTTCGGGTCTGCCCATCGTCGGCGACGACCCGGCGGAGCACGGTGTTCCGATGGCTCCACCGGACTGGGCGGTGCGATTGGTCCGGGCGGGCCGGGGGCTGCTGTTCCTCGACGAGCTGTCCACCGCGCCACCCGCCGTGCAGGCTGCCCTGCTGCGGCTCGTGCTGGAGCGGCGGATCGGTTCACTGAAGCTGCCGCCCGGCGTCCGGATCGTGGCGGCAGCCAACCCGCGCTCGTCGGCGGCCGATGGCTGGGAGTTGAGCCCACCGCTGGCTAATCGGTTCGTGCACCTGCATTGGGTACACGATCACGATGTGGTCGTGCGCGGTCTCGGCGGCACCTGGCCGCGCGCGACACTGCCGCAGCTCGACCCAGAAAAGCTCACGGAGGCAGTGGCGTTCGCGCGTCGCGCGGTATGCGTGCTGCTCGCGGCGCGCCCGAAGCTCGTGCATCAGCTGCCGAGCAGCGAAGCGCGCCGGGGTGGCGCCTGGGCTTCGCCTCGCACTTGGGAGATGACGCTGCGGCTGATCGCATTCGCCACCGCCGCGGGGTCGTCCACGGACGTGCTGTCGCTGTTGGTCCGGGGCGCGGTCGGGGATGGCCCGGGTTTCGAGCTGCTGACCAGCCTGGACCGGATGGACCTCCCGGACCCCGAGACGCTACTGGCCGATCCGGCGGGCGCTGAGCTGCCCGAGCGCGGGGATCTGCGCCAGGCCACGCTCGACGGTGTGGTCGCGGCGGTGCGTAAGCGCCCGGAGCGATCCCGCTGGGATGCGGCGTGGGTGCTGCTGGTCAAGGCGATCGAAACCGGGGCGCCGGATCTGGTGGTCGTCCCCGCGACCACGCTCGCCACACTGCGCCAGGGAAATTGGGAGGTGCCGGCGTCGATCGAGAAGCTCGCGGGCGTGGTGTCGGTGTCGCAGCGCGCGGATCGCGCCGCCGACCTCGTGCGGGCGGGCCGATGACTGTGCCGGCAGCGGTTCAGAAACTGGATCTCGAAAAGCTTTTCGCCGCCCGGCTGTACGCCGTCCGAGTCCGGCCTTACCTGGCGACCGCCCTTTTCGCTCTGCACATCGTCGAATCGCGCCGCGTCCCGACGATGAGTGTGGACCGGTACTGGCGCTGCTACGTTTCGCCCGCGTTCGTGGACAGCATGCCCGTCGAGGAATTGGCCGGGGTCTTGGTGCACGAGGTCTCGCACCTGCTGCGCGATCATCACGGCCGTGGTGAGCGCTTCGCCCGCGAGCACGAGCTGAGCGGCCCTGGGGAACGGCTGCGCATGAATATCGCCGCAGATTTCGAGATCAACGACGACATCTTCGGCGACGGACTGGTCCGCCCGGAGGGCGCGATCCTGCCCGCCGACATCGACTTGCCCGCAGGCAAACTCATGGAGGAGTACCTGCGGGAGTTCCGGTTCGGAACGTACACGCCGGGCATGGCGTGGCTCGATTGCGGCAGCGGCGCCGACGGCCTGGAACGCGAATGGGAGCTGGGGCCGCTCGGCGCGGACGGCCTCAGCGAACAGGAACGCGACGGCGTGCGCTTCCGGGTGGCGCAGGGCATCATCGGCCGCCCGGGCAACGTGCCCGAAGGATGGCGGCGCTGGGCGCAGGAAGCATTCCATCCACCGCAGCCGTGGCGCGACCTGCTCGGCGCGGCACTTCGCGCGGCCGTCTCCGCGCCCGGGGTCGGCGAGGACTACACCTATGGCCGGCCCGCGCGACGCTCGGCTGGCGTGCCCGGCGTCATCCTGCCTAGCCTGCGGCGCACGCCACCCCGCGTCAGCGTGATCATCGATACCTCCGGTTCGGTCAGCGACGCCGAACTCGGCAGCGCCCTGCTCGAAGTGACTGCCATCAGCCGCGCGGCGGGCGGCCGCCGCGACCTGCTCACCGTGTTGTCCTGCGACGCGGCCGCCCGGATCGCGCACCCGCTGTGCGCGGCCGAGGGTATACCGCTGGTGGGCGGTGGCGGAACCGACCTACGCACAGGCTTCGCCAAAGCCCTTCGCGCCCAACCCCGCCCGGACGTCGTCGTCGTACTCACGGACGGTCAGACGCCCTGGCCCGAGACCAAGCCGTGGTGCCGCACCGTCGTGGGGTTGTTCCGCCGGGCTCCTTCGTGGAGCGAACGCGATTCTGATTACGTTCCGGACAGACCACCGGCGTGGGCGCGAGTTGTCGAAATCGGCTAGCTGTTGTAGATCATGACGCTGTTGAAGAGCAGGATAGGCGGGCGCACCAAGGCTTTTCCTGTCACGGTTGCTCGGAGTGGAGACGTCGGTGAGCCGGGGCGGCCGATGGGCGCCCGGCCCGCCTGTCATTGTGTTCGATTACCTCCACTGGGTGACCCATCAGGGGGATGGTGTCATCAAGCCGAACATGGCGCCGATGGTCCAGCCGATCGCGCATCCGATGATGGCTCCGACCAGGAAGAACCAGATCCCGATCATAACGCCGATCGCGCAGCCGAGGGCTGCACCCATCATGACCGACATCGGTCCCATGGCCTGCTGCACGCCGGGCATATCCTGGTACGCGACAGCCTCTTGTGTCGGCCCGCCGACCGGTGTCAGGGTCAACTGTGTGCCGGAGCTGTCCAGCTGCGGTGTGACCGCGAGATTCTGTCCGGCCTCCGTGCGCAGTGTCGTCGGGATGGCGCCGACTACCGCACCGTCGTTCGCGAGGACTGTGACCGAGTCGGGCGTGACGACGAACCTGCCGGAGGCGAGGGTCACCAGGGCGCTCGAGTGATCGCCCACGAGACTCGCCGTGTAGGCGACCGGGCCATCCACGCCGGTGACGTCGACATTCCCCAGCGTCGCCTCTCCATGTGCTGTCGCGGTGGCTATGCTCGCCGCCGCGATGGCCATGAATGCGGTTGCTGTCAGTTTTTTGAAGAACATTTGCCCTCCTACCTCTGCCGATTCTCTGCACATTCCCCGACGAACGGTCCCCGGATGGGTATAATCATCCGCCGTCGAATTGATCGATGTCGATGGGGTATTCGGATACCGAATTTTCGAAGTGTAGTCGGTTTTCATCCCCGGGTATATGTATTTGAATCGAAGTTCCCGTTGGTATATCAGCCCCGAGGATGCGGCCGGAATTTATCGTTCGGCTACTCTGGTGGAGACGCGACAGCGCGATTAACGAGGTAAGGCTTGTGCATGGCCGTCACCGGCTTCGCTGTGTGCCGAGCTCGCCGCCAGCGACGACACCACTTCCCCTCGCCCGCCCATTCGACGGCAATAGCTCACGATCTAAGACCGTGTCTCATGTCGCTCCCGCCGAACTCGGCCGTCCATGACGAGCCCGCCGACGTCACCGGCGCGGGATCACGCTTCCGTGAGGCGGGGGGAAGAGGGCTTCGGCGCTGCCGCGGTTGATCGCGTCGAGTTGGCCGGTGGCGAAGCTCTCGTAATTGTCGAGTACGGAGGCTCACACGTCGTCGCTGCCGATAGGGGATCGGAAGTACCCATTCGGGGCTATCCGCGCCGCTCCGTCGGCACAAGGACCCACGACAAGCAGTCCAGCGTCGGCGGCGGCTATGTCCAGGCGAATGCCGGGGGCTTCTCGAAGCCGCGCAACCCGACAACACTTGAAGCAGCACGTAAGCGCTGGCCGCATTCGACCAAAACTCGTCCGGCATCGGCCTGCGCTCGAAGCGAGAGCCGACCCAGGGCTGGTTGGACGTGAGAGGTTCAAAAGGAACGAGAAATCGTTGCTGCCCAGAAGGCCGCACTCGAATCCACCACTCATCAGCGCCTGAGCGGGGAAGGAATCAAACAACTGGTCGATTCTTTCGGCGGGCTGATCGCGATACTTCAGAAGGCCGATCCGGACGACGAGCTCGAACTCTATCAACAGCCGGACTTGAAGTTGACCTATGACTATGTCCACGAGTATCGACGAAGCGCTCTGTGCTGCAACGCGGTTGGACCGAGCGGGCAATCGCTGGTGCATAGGTACGAACGCAGAAGGAATCGAGTGCATGATCCGGAGCGCATATGTGCGATCGAATGCCGATGCCGTGTTGCTCCTACAGCTAGTTGGAGCCGGATCATGCTGCCCTGACACAGTTTCAGCATCGCTATACGCCGATACTCCTGTCAATGGTTCAAGATCATCCAGTTGGATGACATCAACAGGTTGCAAATGTTCGGCGATTCGATAAGACGACTCCGAGGCAGTCCCGACCTGAACTGACGAAGGGTCTTCCGACAATCCGCGTGCCTGCGCACGGCTTTGCTACGCGCTCTTCTTGATCGGGTGCCTTCAGCGCGATGTCGGCCGACTTACTCAGCGAAGAGGTGGTACCCGGTCCGGGTAAGGGACCTGGCACGCACGTTCGCATCCCCCTCGCAGGTCGGCATCGCGGCGGAACGCAGGTCCATCGGAAGCCTCGCACGCGGCGTGATGTGGATACTGGCCGACGGGAACGCATCGAACCATCAGGACCCCAGGATCCGAAAGCGTTCGGAAAATTGCAGATCACAGCGAACAACCCATTCGCGCAACTGCAGAGACCGTGCTCGCGATCCCGATGTCGATCGGGTCCATGTCTCGCATGCGCTCAACCGGAGTTCACCGCCAGCCGAGTCCGGCCGAAGGTGGCAGCACCGAACAGCTTGTTCGAGCGAGCTTTCGTAACGACGTCGCCGGGGGAGTGCTCAGTCCGCGGCGCGGTCACGTAGCCGCTGGAACCACGCCTCATCCAGGCCAGCGGTGATGGTGTCTGACCAGGCCCGGGCGGCCACGATCTCTTCGGAGGGGTAGCGCGTCAGAGCCACCACGGCGGCAGAAGTCTCCTGGGCGCGCGTATTTTCGTCGAAGTACCCCGACGGTAGCCCGCAGCGCAGCAGGGCCGGGGGAGGCGCACGACCTGGCCGCGCTCGTTGCGCAACTCCGTCTCCACGTGGTCGTCCTGACCTGCCATGTCTCGCACGCTCACCGAGCGGCCGCGATCCCACGGGCCCGTCACCGTTCTCACGTTTCAGTTGATCAACGTCGGTGAGAAGGTGTTCGACGGCTACAACTGGCTGACCGCGACCATCGTGTACGGGGCAGCCGGTTCGCTCGCCGAGCATAAGGTTTCGCTGAGCAAGCAGTTCGGCGCGGGTGCGCAGGACGCGATCCGCCCGGTTCACGCCAGGCGGTGAAGCACGCGGACACAGTGACCAAAGCGCAGCTGAATCCAGTGGCCGTGCCCGCGAGATCGGTGATCTGGCAGGGCGACTTCTCCGCATTCCACCGGTAGGCGACGAAAATCATGCTGCCGGCCCCGACATGCGGCGGTGATCGAAAACGACAACGCTTTAGGAACACTGAAGCATCAATGGCCTTCTGCGCCAATACTTCCCCCGAATTCTCGAGTCTCGGACGCAACCGCGGTCTGCGGGGGCAGGTGATCGTCCGGTGGCGTTTGGCCTGTCAGGCGCGGTCGTGGAGTGTGACCTGGTAGCCGTCGGGGTCGGCGAAGGTGAATGTCCGACCGAAGGGGCCGTCGATCGGTGCGGAGACGATGGTGTGACCGTCGGCGACGAGAGCATCGTGAATGGCCTGGACGTCTGTGGCGTGGAGCCAGATCGCGGCACCGATGCCGGGCTGGGCAACGGATGCGAGATCGGTGCCGGGAACGATGTCGCGGAGTGCGAACGCGATCGGCTTCGTCTCGAAGACGACGGCATGCGGAGGTCCGGCCTGCGAGCGGACGAGGCCGAGGTACTGCTCGTAAAACGCCTTCGAAACGTCGAGGTCGCGCGCTTGGAGCGAGATGAAGTCGGGGCCGGTGGCGGGCATGATGATGCTCCTTCCTTTCGTGTCAGCTTTCTGACACGGGTCAATCTATGTCAGAATTCTGACATGAGTCAAGACGGTGTCGGCGTCGACCTGGAGACGTCACTGGGCTACCTGCTGAAAGAGGCCTCGAGCGTCCTCCGCGCAGCCATGGAGGAGGTGCTGCGGCCGCTCGGGATGAGCGTGACGCACTACTCCTGCCTCGAGCTGCTGGCTCAGCGACCGGGCTTGTCGAACTCCGAGCTCGCGCGGGGCGCGTTCGTGACACGGCAGTCGATGAACGTGCTGCTCCACGCTCTGGAACGAGAGGGCTACGTGACCAGGCCTGCGGAGGCACCCATCGGGAAGGTTCTTCCCGCGCGGCTCACGCCGCGCGGCCGACGGAGCCTCGAGAAAGCGACCGTAGCGGTCCGGTCCGTCGAGGTCAGAATGCTGGCCGGCATGACCGAGACCGAGCAGGCAGGCGCGTTCCGGATCCTGCAGAGCATGATCCATTCCCTACGCGATGGCAACGACGGTGCATAGCTCGTTCCCCGGCGCACGTCTCGTCGCGCCCGGGTAGGACTGCAGCCGAGCGTGAAAATCCGTGCAGACGACCTCGAAAACCGACAGGCTCCAACTACACCCTCTTCTGCGATGAGCCTGTTAACTCCTTGCATAGCGCGCCTTGAATTCCCGCGTGCAGACGGCCGCCCAGAGGTAAGGGACCTGCGGATAGTCGTGATGGACGGCGCGAATTGTGTGGTGCAGCGCATGGGCCGCCGCGTTCGCGTGGCGTAGGTATCCGATGAAGTACGGAGAGGACGCATCACAGCGTCGCTAACCCGACGGCGCTGGTGGCGAGGATTTCCGCTGGGAACCGGACCATCGCGGGCGCGGCCGGACATCCTTGGGTGGCCGATCAGCAGACACGGTAACGCCGCGTTGGCAGTCGTGACACGGCGATCAGATAGACAGGGCATCTCTCAGCCGCATCGGAAGCGCATATTCGAGACAGGTGGGATTCGCTACCGTTGGTTCGGAATTGCGTATGCGGCCGTTGCTATTTGCACGAACGATCGGATCAGAGGGTTGGTGTCGCCCTCGTTCCACACCACCACCACACTGCTCGGTGCCATATCGACCAGCGGGACTGTGACCAGTCCGTCGGGCACCTTGTGTCCGAGGGGGGTGATGCCGACGGTGCCGTTCCAGAGCACGGCCTGCACACATTCCTGGACGACCCGAACTACCGGGCCTTCACGCGGGTTCGCCGCCGTTCCAGTAGGTCTGCCAGACGGGGTCGGTGCCGTCGGGGAACTGGAACCAGCGGCGGCCGGCCAGGTCGGCCAACTTCAGGTTGTCACGGTGGGCCAGCGTGTCGTCGGCACGCAGTACCGCCCCGACCGGGTCGGCACGCAGCTCACGCGCGGTCAGGGCGGTGTCGTTGAACGGTGCACGGGTCACCGCGACGTCGACCAGTCCCGCCTTCAGCCCGCAGGTGGGGTCGGTGAGGTCGGTGTCGCGGATGCGGATGTCGACCTCGGGGTGCTTGTGGCGGTAGGCGGCGGCCAGCCTGGTGATGCCGCGGTCGGTGGCGTCACCCAGGATGCCGATGGTGATGTTCGCATTTCCGGCGGCGGCGGCTACCCGTGTGCTGACCCGGTCGGCTTGGTCGAGCAGGGCGCGCGCGTCGTCTAGCTGTATGAGGTCATGATGTTGGTGACGCCGGTGCGGAGGCGGCTGGCTGGTGGCAGGTTTCCGGCGGCAGTGTGTGGTCGATGGTAGTTGTAGTGAATGTTCCAGACAGCGAGGGCGTCGCTGCGCTGATGTTCACTCGTCCATTCACGGGCATAAAGAAATTCCTCGGCCAGGATCCGGTTGTAGCGCTCGACTTTGCCGTTGTGGCGTGGTGTGTAGGGGCTGATGCGTTGATGTTTGGCCCCGAGCAGGACCTTGGCGAAATCGTGGGCTCGGTAGCAGGAGCCGTTGTCGGTGACGATGCGCTCGATGTGTGTGATGCCGTGGACGGCGAAGAACGCTCGGGCGCGGAACATGAACCCGATTGCGGTGGAGGCCTTTTCGTCGGGCAGCGCTTCGGTGTAGGCCAGGCGGGAGTAGCCATCGATCGCGGAGTGCAGGAACACATAACCGACACGTTCTCCGCGTTTGCATGCGGCGCTGTTGGCTTTGTCCTGGGCGGAGCCTTTGCCGTGGACGCGCCAGCCGCCGCCATCGCGGATGCGGCCGACTTTCTTCACATCGACGTGCACCATGTGCCCGGGCCGGTGGGCGAGGATGCGCTGTGGAGCCCGGTTGGTGTCGCCTGTCGGGTCGAGGAAGCGGCGCCGGTTGAGTCCGAGCCGCAGCAGGTGGCGGCCGATGGTGCGGATCGAGATGTGCACACCCTCGGCGGTGAGTTCGGTGTGGATGCGGCGTGCCGACCATTTCCGGTCACGGCGCAACTTTTCGATCCGGGCGACCACTTCGGCCGGTGTCGCGGTCGGGCTGCGGTGCGGGGTGGCCGATCGGTCTTCGAGCCCCAAATCGCTTGGAGCGGCCCTTTTGAGCCGCGGACAGGATCCCGTCCTGTGCTGAATCCGACAGGTCTTTCCACGCGACTGCGCTCTCAGCCAAGGCGGAGACATGCACACGCGCCGCAATAGACACCCCGGCAGAGGTGAGATGTTCCTCAGCGATGTCAGATGCCCGAATGATCGTTGCGGCCACCTTGAGCGAGCCCACCACGATCAGCACGGCGCGATCGGTGCCCAGCGCCGCCGCGATCGCGCTGATCGGCCCGATCCGATTCCGTCGACGATGACAGACGTACAGCCTTTGTCATGTTCGTCCGGGTTCCCGAACGCCGTGGTACACCCGCGACCGGCCGGTGAGCCGTCAGCGCCGTGGCCGCTTCGGGCTGCGAGCCGTTCCACGAGGTCCGGCCGCGCCGTTCCGGGGTCGCCGTCGCGTCGCCCGAAAATCGGGCGGTCAAGCCATTGTCGTTGGTTTCGCGCCATTTCTACTGGAACCCCGGTCAGAGCCCCGCCGCACTGAAATCTAGGATGACGATCCACAAGGCGATGGAAATCGTCGTCCTAGTTCCCCTGCCCGGATCGGCCGGCATGTCGGCCGATCCGGGCAGGGGAACTGGCGGTTTACCGGCGTACCTCTTGATAGTGGGAGTCCCACGCGGCGGGTAGATCATCGGACAATACCGGTGCGCCGAGGATCGTGTCGTCAAGGTCAAAAGCGTCCAGCAGTGCGGGCAGGTTGTCGGCAAGGCTGTTGATTGCCTGGTGGAGTTGCTGCTTTGTACTGTTGGCGCCCTGAGCGTCGAGTAGACCGTGGGTGAGATACCACGCGGCATGCTGATCGAGATAGTGCAGGGCGAAAACGTCACGCACGGCGGCAATCTCGGCGTGTTCGGAATGCTTGTCAAGCAGGTCCAAGGCATACTTGGCGCAATGGGCCTCGACGAGGCTGAGCGCGTGCGGAATGACTGCCAACCTGTCTGGAAGCCCGGGAGTGGACAGATGTGGCTGTGCCTCTTGCGCGATCGTCAGAACGCGGGCGGTGAACAAGCGGGCGCGGTCGTGGGGGTCGGTGGGGTCGTGTAGGCCGGGTTCTGGTGGCGGGGTGACGGCGAGTTGTTTGGTCAGTATGCGGCCGGCTACGGAACCGAGGACGTCGCAGTCGCCCTCACCTGTGATGGCGCCATGACAGACGCCGAGGTAGTCGGCGACCCGGTTCGCGCTGAACATGCCTTGTGCACCCATTTTTATTCGACAGTGCGTGACGGTGTCCAGTGCATGCAGCTGAATGAAGTACTTGGCCATCATCACTGTCACGACGGTGTCGCGGTCGGTGAGATCGCTGCTGGCAAGAGATGTCTTGATCGCGTTGCCGTAGATGGTGCGAGCCACAGTGCCTGCTAGGTCGGTGAGCAGGGTGTCTCGCACATGCGGAATGTCGAGCATGAGCGGTCGGTCGACATGTGTCATCGGCACTACCCTGTTGGCGGCATAGCGCAAGGCGATATAGAGCGCGGCGCGGGCCGCGGCGTTCAGGCATGACGACAGCGCCATTCGCCCGACGGTGAGCTGGCTGGTGACCGATGGGAATGCCCGTTGCCGACTGTTCTCGTCGCGCCAGGTCAGCACACCGTTGTCGTCGATGGTGGCCAGGTCGTTGCTCAGCCAGGCGCTGCGCTCGACCCGGAGGTGGTCGAAGCTGATGATCGCGTTGTCCATGATGACCAGAGGCTGACGGCCGAGCTGGGTGATCGTAACGCCGGGGCACGCATCGCCGTTGGCATCGCGCAGCCGCGCCGTGAACAGGTGCACGCCATGACCGGTGCCCGCCTCGTCGATGAGCTGCGCGGCGATGACACAGACCCGTGCAACCGGGATGCCGACGCTGGGCATGAATTTCCGCGCCCGCGGATGCGGGGTGTTGAGCACGAACCCGTCACCGTCCCAGGTCGCGGTGGTCTCCATGAATCCGATATTGGAACCGCACCCGTACTCGGTCAGCAGCATGTTCCCGATGCTGGAACCGTCATCCAGGTCCTGGAGATACGGCGCCGCAGAGTCTGGATCGGTCAGGGTAGCCAGACTGCCCGCGGACAAATTGTAGTGTCCAGAGATCAGCGGGATCAGGTCCGTCGCCAGCACTGCGCAACCGTCGAACACTGCGAACAGGCTGGGTAGATCGGTCGCAACTGCGCGGGTGGTGCCGAGCTCGCCAACCAGGTAGCGCAACTGTTTGTACGCGTTGAGGCGCCGCTCCTCTGGGCTCTGTTTCTCCGTGATGACGAAGTCGGGGTTGGTCAGAGCCTTCTGTAGATGCTGATGAACCTCCGGGCTACCATGCCGAAGCAGCTCGGTCAGCGATGTGCCCTCTTTTGTCTGCCTCTTGCGAAGGAGGCCGAAAAGTGCAGCGTCCAGCTTGCCCCGCAACCCATTCCGTGGATCCTCCGACAGTGTCTTCTTCGCAGTTGCAATCTCGCTTGAATTTGTAGCCACGGGCTTCAAACCTTCCACTCGGTGATCCGTGCGTCCCCGCTCGGCCACCCGCGCGATCACTCAGCCCACGACGCCACCAGGGCGGCATAGTTGTCATAGTCGGCGAGGACACGAAATTCAGTGTGCCACAGCACATCAGCTGGCCCGACGAATCCGCATAGCCGCGTGGACCACGAATGCCTGGAACGCTTCCAGATCTGTATTCCAGGTCGACCACGAACGGAAGACGCTGGTGGCCGTGGAACGGGGACGCTGACACGCCGACCGGCGGCACCGGCCGCCCGAGCACGAGCGCCGGTCTGGGCTGCGGCTGAGCCCGGCCGAGCCGAAGCGGTCAGCTGACCACGTCGAATGGACCGGGTGGACATGATCACCGTGCCCAAGCGACTGTAGCGCCCGGCCGCCGACGTCGCGCGAGTGCTCGATGCGATCTGCGCACGACGCCCACGCAAGGACGTGGCGCTCGACGTGCTGCGCGATCGGGTGCTGTTCGAAACCGCCTACGTCTGCGGCGCCCGCGCCAGCGAGGGTCAACTGGCCGCGAATTTACGACTCAGAACACTAGGCAGCCGCAGTCACGCTGCTTCTTTCACGTCTGCGCCCGCCAGTTGGGCGGTCAGCTGATGTGGGCAAGGGCCGCGGTTGCTGCGGTGTTGATAGCTGGTCCCTGGTCCTCGGCGGCGGCCCTTTGGAACGCGACGACCGCTTCGCGCTGGCGGCCGTAGAGGTGGGCACTGATTCCGATCGCATAGGCATCCGCGGGAGATAGTGCCGCGAGAGCGGCGGGCCACGCGAGGTCGGGGATAGCCCGTACTGGGTGCCGACGGAATCCGTCATCCGCTGCGGCAAGGTAGCTGAGGACCTTCCACCCTTCGTCTTCGCCAGCTGCGCGGAAGAGCAACCCGCATCCGGCGTGAGGTGGAGTGGTGCACGCCCACTCCAGGGCCATGGCAAACCGCTCGTCGAGGTCGCTGCCGTCGTCGTCCACACGTGCAGCGAACAGGTGATACAACTCGGTCTCTGACAGGCTGCGGTGGACTCCGCAGCGACGGGCGTCGACGGCGGCTTGGACAAGCAACTGGCCATCCCGATGTTGCGGGTCCGCACCGACATAACGCTCCAGGAGGCCTTCGCCTCCCACCATCGTGGCAGCAATGCTGGGACCAGGCTTCAGATCCGGGTGGTTCACGCGGATCATCGCTCGCTCAAGCGGGGTCATCGCGAAGGGCATCGAGATACGCCACCCGTATTCCAGAACCGCGGTCCGCGCTGCGCCAGTAATGGGAGAGCGATCCGCCAGGATGCGCTCCAACAACTCGGAATTGATGCCGGCCAGCACAGTTGCGTGCGGGATGATCGCCTCCAGGACCTCGGCGCCTAGGAGGACCAGGTCGGCTGGGCTGAGGTCATCCAGCACGACCACATAGAGGTCGCTGCCACGGAGAGGCTCACCCGCCTTGAGCGAGTCGACGATTCGATGAAGTTCGGCGGCCTTGCCAATGATCACGCGGGAGTCAGGCGGAAGGTTTACCGCCGCTTCACAAATCCGGCGACTCACACCCGACAGTGGGGCGCCGTCCAGCAGAACCACTGGATATGGACCGCAGACGGCATCGATAACCTGACCGATCGCTCGAATCGGATCCCTTTTGCTGGTCGGGTACCCCCGGTCGATCACCAGTATCCTTCCGAAAGCCTGAAGTCGGCTCAAACGTAGCACGGGACTAGCCCAGCAGTGGCCCGACAGCCGCTCGAATCCCCCAGTGCAGCAGTGGCTTTAAGGGCGCGAGCAGCACTTTAGGTCGACGCGGGCGGATCCGTGCCGGGGCATCTGACCGACAGTGCAGCAGACCGATTGGTCCGCAAACTGCTTGGCCCGCAAGGGAAACAGGCAGTGAGTATGATCTGCCGACGTGGAGCCTGTTGTGCGCGAACATCTCGGCGTGAGGTGTCGGTCGGTGGCGATGATCGCGCTGCCCTGGCAACGCACGAGAGCGGGAATTGAGCACGCGGTCAAGGGCGGTACTGATCGCCGTTGCATGACCGACAGCAGATTCCATTCAGTTGCACGCTCAGGGCCACCGTAGACACATGCCCCGAGATCACTCAGCAAGTCGTCGTATTCGTGTTCCATACCTGGAGTCAGTCATTACAACACCACATGAACCCCCACCCGCATCCCCCGCCGGCTGGTTCGAGGCATCGTCGCCAACTATTGCCGACCCTGATCGGGTTCCGATTCCGCTGTACACGGAGGAGTTCGCCGACGACCCACATGGGGCCTACGACGAGTGGCGTAAGAAATACGGTTCGCTGGTGCCGGTGGAGCTGTCGCCTGGTATTCCAGCCACGCTGGTGATCGGTTACAGCACCGCGATTCGGATCAACAACGATCCCGAGCGTTTTCCGGCTGATCCGCGCGCCTGGCAGAAGAACATCCCCCTCGATTGCCCGGTGCTGCCAATGCTGGAGCACCGCCCGAACGCTCTGCGCAGCGGCCCGCCTGAGCATGCGCGTTACCGGAAGGCAAACGTAGACAGCATTGACGGTATCGACCTGACCCACCTCCCCAAGCAGATCGAGCAGATCGCGATCCCGCAGATCAACACCTTCTGCCTCGACGGGCAGGCCGATCTGATCAGCCAGTACGCTTTTCCGGTCACTTTCGCCTATCTCAACGCCATGGTCGGGTGCACGCCCGATATCGGCGAGCGGGTCGCAAAGGGTATGGCCCAGATGTTCGAGGCCACCGACGCCGGGGAGGGCAGCGCGATGTTCGCTGGTGCACTGGCCGAACTGGTTGCGCTCAAGCGCGTCGCTCCTGGCAACGACGTGACCACCCGGCTACTGAACCATTCGGCCAAGCTGAACGGCGAAGAGCTCGTCCACCAACTGGTTACCGACTATGGTGCAGGGATCGAGCCGTTGACCAATCTGATCGCCAACACGCTCCTTCTGATGCTCACTGACGACCGGTTTTTCGGGCATGCAGCGCTGACAACGGCTGATGCGTTGAACGAGAAGCTGTTCGGCGACTCACCGCTGGCGAACTTCTTGATCACCTACCCGCGCCAGCCGATTCTGGTCGATGATGTGTGGTTGCCCGCCAACCAGCCCGTGGTCACCAGCCTGGCGGCCTGCAACAACGACCCCGCGGTCGTGGGGGATCTTAACGTTACCGCCAATCGGTCACATATCGCGTGGGGCACCGGGCCGCACGTCTGCCCGGCGAATACCGTTGCGTTCCAGGTCGCGCATTGCGCCATTGATCAGCTGCTCGACCACGTGCCCGACGTCCGGGTCGCCAAGCCCCTGAAATGGCGTCCAGGGCCTTTCCATCGGTCCTTGGTCGAGCTGCCCGTTGTCTTTTCGCCGTCGCGGAACACATTTTGACGAGACCGCCGACGACCTCGGGATGCCGATCCCACATCCCGAGGTCGTGTCACGTCGACGCCGGTGCCCGGCCGCCCTGGTCTCGAGTTCGTTGTCAACGATCTCGGCCACTCGTGAACCCGCGAATGGCCACGGCCGCCGGTTGTTGGCCCCCTTCACTCATCGGAGGCCAACTAGTCGGCTCGCCGGCCGCCGCCCGGGTCACACCTACGGGAGCGAGCACCCAGCTCGACGGTGCTCGTCTACTCTGCGGCCGCGCTCAGCGCATTCGCAGACTGCGCTACGAAGTTGTCCGAGTCGAACGCCGTGCGCAGGGATCCACTGTCGAGCTCGAACGCCGCGACCAGCTCGGTCAGGTGGGGGGCTAGTAGGTCATGCAGTTGCCTGCGCATGTCCCGCAACGATCGTCGTAGCTTGGGGGATGGACCGTCGGGAGCCATGTCCGCGCCGTGCTCCTTGCACTGGCGGATGGCGAAGAGCGTGAGCAGATTCTCTGCCACCATTCGGGGGCCCGCGGGAAGCCGACTGGCCCGCTCAGCCATGGTCTGGGCCGCCTGGTGCACGATATGCGCCTCAGCCGCGGCCAGGGCCAGGTCATAGACACTGTCCCACTGTGCTTGCCGGTCGCCGGTGGCGTTTGCGTATGCCTCCAGCGTTCTGTGATGCAAGTAGATCTTGCGAGCACCAAGCCAATCCACCCAGCTCCGGGGAGTGTCGATATCGCAGGGTTCGAGATTGTCCCAGCATCCAGGTGTCCACTCGTCTGGGAGGGATAGACGCCGGTAGGCGGCGAGAAGCGCGATGACGTAGCTGTCGCCCTCGGCGGTGGCCGCCGCGTTACGCAGACCGTGATACACCGGGATCTTGTTGTGGGCGAACATACCTTCGGCACCGAGCCGGTCGCGCACCTCGTTGCACACGCGCAGTGCCGTGGTGGTGGCGAAGTGCTTCGTCAGCGCCACAAGGTCGGTGAGCTGTGGTCCCTGCTCGTCGGCCTGATTGTCGGTGGCGTCAACGAAAGCGTCCAAGGCGACTTCCACCGCCGTGGTGGCGACGTAGGTATCGGCCACAGTATCCAGCAGCGGACCGTAGTGGGACGGGACATGGAACAGCGGAACGCGCCCGCCAGCCATGCTCGCGATGTCTCGTTGCGCAGCGTGGCGTACAGCGATCGACAAGGCGGCCCGGGAAACGGCCGCAGCCATGGCCGAAATGCACAGCCGTCCCACCCGTACTCGACTGATGGCGCGCCACACCTGGTTGTCGGCGGGTATCGGAGAGATCAGCTGGCCGTCGTCGATGCGAGTCCCGGTATGCGACAACTGGGACCCGCGTGACAGGCGCACATTGTTGAAGCTGGTCAGCGCATTGTCCATCCCCAGATCGGGCTTCACGGGTAGGAGACGCACGGTGATCCCTGGCCGCATCTGCCCGTCCGCATCGGCCATCCACACCAGGAACGGGTAGGCGCCGCGATCGGCTCCGTCCACGATCAGCCGCGCGAAGACGATGCCGAACCGTGCCACGCCCTCCAGCGGCGGCGGCGCTGTGGTCGGCATGCGCTTGATCGCTGTCTTGGTCGGCGTGTTCAGGATGTACCCGCCACCATCGGCTGGGTCGTAGACCGCGGTCGTCTCCAGATTGTTCAGATCAGAGCCGTGACCGACCTCCGTGAGCACGTACGCGCCCACAGCGCGGCCCGCCAACAGCTCCGTGAGAGCCTCGGCAACCTCGACGGTGGGGGAGGGCTGCTCGAGCAAGGTCCCCAGAACGAGGTTGATCTGAACCGTAAGCAAAGCGCCAAGGTGTGGATCGACGACAGTGGCCTGCTCATGCAGGGTCACCAGGTCACGCAGATCGGACACGGTCTCGGTGGCCGACAGGTGAGGGAGTAACCCCAGGTACCGTTCGTACGCTCGTTTTCCCGGGTTCTGTGTGACAGTCCACCAGTCTTCGTCGAACGCTGCCGTACCGAACATCTTGTTGTACTGCTGGGCTTCGACGCGTCGATCGCCGAACAACATTTCCGCGAGATTGTTTGCATTCTCGTGCGAAACCATAACTACTTCGCCTTCCACTCGTTGCCGAACCCAAGCGACTTGTCATGCGCCACTTGGCATAACACGGCCCGTGAGCACCGAATTTTCGGTGCTCACGGGCCAGCGGATGTGACCGCGCTTTTACGGCGTGCAGAAGCCGCCGGCAACTGGTCGGCCGACCGTGCGGGATCCCACGGTCGGTCCTGCGTGAGCATGGCGAGGGATTACGGAGGCGTCTTTGCCAGGTGCGGTGAAGACGAAAATGCGGGTATCGCCGGCGCCGTCGTTGTCGTCCGGGCTGCGAGGGTCGGTGCTGGTGGCTCCGACGGGCATGAAGTCGCGCCGCAGGCGGTCGTGTTCCGCCAGCTTGTCCGCAGCTATGTACCTCGCGGTTGCCAGGGCGGCGGAAGTTTGTGTGGCGCAGCACCATCAAGCATTGTCGGTGCTGCTGGTGAAACTCGGCGAATCCGCCCCTTGCTGGGCGTTCGCCGACGACCACCACACCTGAATCGCCTGTCCGTAGCTCAAACGGACCTGCCATCACTTCAACCTGCGACACCGCTGGAGCCGCAAAGTTGCTGTGGGCCGGATGAGACACGAAACATATTCTCCCACAAAGTGCTTGCGCTAGTGATCTTGCACAGTTTCTCCGATGGGCATCGCGCGCACAGCGTGTCGCCGTCAAGGCTGAGCTGCGGTGATGGGCTTGGCTGTCGTGATGGTGTGAGGTCCCATCGTCAGGGTGGGGGTTGGTCGGCGCTGGTGTCGTGATCGAGGAACTCAACCGGGCGGGAGGCCGCGGCTGCCAAGCGTGCCGAGAGGTTGCGTCGTGAGATCGCGGAGCTGTCTGGGCGGTTGGCTGCTGAAGAGCAGCAGTTGTCGCGGGTGCAGGGATCGCTCGGGCATGACGATGCTTGAGATCCTGGGTGGGACACCGGAAGTCGCCGTGCAGGTGCCTGGAGCGATCACCCGCTACGCGGGACGGACAGCAGCACTAGCAACATCAGAATCGTCTTGCCCGAGCGATCCCTGCGTATGCGGGACGAACACGCATTCCGCCAAATCGTCAACGTCATCGGGTGGATACCGAAGTCGGCGGCGATCTGGTCGAGGATGCGCGGACTGCCCGGCGTCGAGAGCCGATAGCGGGCAATTTCGGCCAGCCTCAACGCATTTTGTCCGGTGATCACCAGCTCTTCACCGGCTGCTGGTCCGGCAGGTGGCGCAGAAGTTCGCCAAGGGAGGACCTGCTGTCGTCGGCGCACTCGCGATATCGATGCCTGCGACCCCCTCGGGGGAGCCGCTGGTTGCGGGTTTTTAGCCCCCACACGGGCAATTTGCGGTCCGGCATCAGCACTGCGGACCAGTCGTCGCAGGTTTGAAGCCCCCACGCAGGCATATTCGCGACTCTAGCAGTATCAGCAGGCGTGCGAGTGCGGTCTCGTTGGTCACGCGGCCCCTTGCCGCGCCTCGGACAGCATCAGCACGGTCGCGGACTCGTCCGGATCGTAGCTTTTCTTGCAACCATCGCATCGCACAGGCCGTTTCGTGTACCGGTTGTCGGGAGGGTTCACCGTCGCGCACGCCTCGTGTTTGCGCGACAGCTCGGCCGCCGGCACAACCTTGGTCGGCACACCGCGACGCGCGAACGCCGCGGCGATCGCGGCCTGGAGCCGGCCGGGTGACGCGCGAACGCGGCGGCGCGCGACCATGGTCGCGACCTCCGGCGGCAGGTCGGACGCCCGGCGCGCGATGTCGGCGATCGAGGCATCGTCGAGGACCACTAGCCCGCACTGGGCGGCCAGTACCGCGGCGATGTTGGCCCACACGTCGTCGCGATGGCGCTGGGCTCGGCCCCGCAGATCCTCTTGTTCCTGCCACACCAACCGGTCCGCGCGCCACCACACGGTCACGGCGGTGACGATGTCGGTGGCGTCCTCACCGATCGGGGGTTTCTCGGTCCATGCGCGGGCGACGTCGGCCAGCGGGGCCCGGGACCGCCAACGTCCCACCTCGTCGGCGGTCAGCTCCTGCCCGCCGACGGCGGGATTCGGCAGCGGCCCGCGCTCGGTGAGCCACGCGGCCAAACGTTCACGCACCCGGTTGAAGTCACCATCGCGGTCCGCGCGCATGCGGTCGGCGTCATCGAGACGCTGCGTGGTCGTCTCGGGCAGAACGATGATGCCGGTCGTCCGATCCGGGCCCGCGTGCAGGATAGCGCTCCACTTACGCGGGATCTCGAGCGGTTCGGTGGCCCGCCAGGTGGCGACCTGGGTGCCGAGTCCGGTGTGCCGCCATCCCATGTGCACGGCGATCGTCGGGCCGTCGGTGACCGGCGCCGGGCGGGAGAGGACGCGGACGCTGAGGGTAAGACGGGCCCGATACTGATCGGCGCTGCGGGTGACGGTGAGTTCGGCGTCGACGATATCGACATCGGCGGGCAGCATGCGGTGTAGCTGCACCGGAAAGGTTATCCATTGATCGACGCCGTCACGCTTTCCGCAGCGCATCCGCGCGGTGGCGCGCCCCGCATGACGTTGCTCGGCGCGACATCGTCGCCCAGATCGCGGGGTCGATCCACGGGAGCTGCAACCGGTCGCGGAGCCTGCCGGTGGGGTCGGCCACCACAGCAGGGGTGCACGGCGGTTGCCCCGGCTTGCGCGGCAGAACCACCGCCAAGGTGCCCGTGCCGTCGAAATGGTGATGCCGCAGTTCCGCGGATCGTCCCTGGCGCCGTAGAGCGACAACCTGTTTCACCGCAACCACGTGTTTTCGGGCGATGGCGTTGAAGGTCGCGTGGTACAGGTCCCCGTCCTGACAGTAGTGCGCGTACAGCTGGTTGCGCCGGGCATTCACCTGGCTGGTCAGGTCGTCGATGCGGGGTTTGGCGTCCTTCCAAACGGTGTCGATCTGTTCGCGCCGACGCTGGCGGAGCCTTTCGACCTCGGCCCGTTGGGCGGCCAACTGGTCGGGCAAGCCACCGGTGAGGCGTATGGCGCGCTGGCGGGCGCGTTCGGCGCGGATCTGCTCGCGCGTCTCGGCGAAGGCGCGCTCGGCGACGGCAAGCAACCGGTCAACCTGAGCCACAGCAGGATAGGTCGACCACACCTCATCGACGGCTCGATCGAAATCGTGTTGGGCGGTGACCAGATCCTCGCGCAGATCGTGCGCAAGACGCAACTGGGTGTGCACCTGGTTGGGGATCGTCCACCCGGAAGGGCCGGTGGGGACTCCGATCGTGCATTCGATGACTGGAAGACCTTTCCGCCCCGCCATATCCGCCCTCCTTGCCGAGCTGTGCCCTGCGAACCGTCCTGACAGCCGAGGAGATCATCTTGCCAGAGCGCTGAGCAAGCATCCTGTGCGTCAACAACATCCGCGATGCCGTACCTGCTGCCAGGACTACAACGGGAATGCGAAAGACACCGACCTGAACGTAGTCCCGGCGGGGTTCGCACCAAATGGGGGTCCGCATCGAAACCGCCTGCCTAGCAGGCGAAGTCACAGCGTGGACACGGACGGATGCGCTGCCAGATGACCCTGCGCGCCCGTCGGCAACCCGACCGGCTCCCACTCCGGTTGTCCTCTGCCGCATGCGATATCGCGCGCAACGCTCGCTGATCCCACCTCCGGTTCTCGGCCCACCGGCCGCCAGGCCCTCAGCGGCACGGACGATCTGGGCTAGGCTCGCATCCTTCACCTGATCCAGTGCAGGGAGGAAGGACTAGAGTGACGTTCGCAGCAGACCTCGAGAGGCGAGCGAAGACCGCGGGGCGCGAGCGCTTCTGGTGTGGCCAGCTTCCGACCGGAACTGCGGTGCACATGACGTTCGACGAATACAAGCATTTCGGGGACAAGAAGCACTTCCCCGGCCCGATCCACCGCTTCGCGGCCGGTCTCGTCGTGGCCCACAGCCGCGACGCCGGAACACACACAGACCCGGACGACATCATCGCGGCCTGGACGCGCCCACGCGGAGATCGCCGAGTACGAGGCGGAGATCGATCACGCTGTGGCGGTTCGGATTCGTACGCCGCGTAACGACGCCGCCGTCCACCCCGAACGCTTCGGCGACTACATCAGCCGACTGGCATATCTGTACTGCCACTCGCCGCGCACCGGAACCGCCCTGGGGAGGATGAACCCGTACAACCGATTGCAGTTGACGACCAATCTGATAGGAGCCGATAGCCTCTACGACACTCTCGTCTCGAGACTGGTTGCCGGATCGGTACGTCTGCCACCACTCACCACCTGACCAGACTCCCACAATGCCCATGGCGCGGCCTTGGTCCGCAGCGACCGGCTTCCGCACCGCAGCGGCGATCCGGGGATCTTGACAACGGCGGGACGACCATGACATCCAGCGAGCATTCTGTAATGTGAAACGCCACTAGACCAGGGCATATACGCGGTGCATGGTGGCGGGCATCTTGGTAGGTTGAGTTCCTTTGAGGCGTGCATGAAAGGGACCAAACCCCAATGAAACCGGACTATTGGCGGGAAAAGGACTCGCCAGCAGATTCCGAGACGAACTCGGATCGGAGAGAGCACTGGCGCGACTACCTGCTGCGACGGCAGTCAGCGGAATTCCGCCTGGCATTCAGCGACAACGACTCCAAAAGCGAATTCGGCTGGGGCACTGTCGCTCAGGCAGTCGGCAACCAACAGATCGTGCATTTCTGGTCCAAGCCTGTGCATTACGGTCGAACCCCCGAAGATGCCAAGGTTGACGGTGACGACGGCTTTCGGCTGATGGTGCTGGTGGGCGGGGAGTTCCAGCTCCGGCAGGGCGACAAGGCCGACATCTTCGGGCCTGGGGAGCCTGCGCTCATCCGCTGGTTCGAGGACGTGGAGATGCGGCAGTACGTACCGGTGGATGCGGTGATCATGACCGTCCCACGGCATTTGATCAATTACGACCTCGCTGACGACGCCCCGCTCGCGCTGGATACAAGTCACCCCCTCGTCCCGATGCTGGTCAGCCAGATCGGTCAGCTCCACGCCAACCATGGGAAGTGGACCTCGGACGCTTTCAGCGTCGCGTACCAGAGCACGCTTTTCCTGCTCAATGGGGTACTCGGCGAAACAGGAGTCGTCGCGCAGCAGGGGCATGCGTACGTGGCTGCAAAAGCCCGGGCGAAAATGGAGACCTTGGTAGACGACCTCAGGTTGACGCCGAATGCGGTCGCTCAGATGTGCGGGGTCTCCCCGCGGACGCTGCACAACGCTCTGAAACACACGGAGGACATCACGCCGGGTGAGCTGCTGCGCAAGATCCGCCTGGACCGCGCGCATGACCGACTGGGTGATCCCAAGGACTTCCCCATAAAAAAGATTGCCGCTGCGGCGGGCTACTCTGACTCTCGCCGGTTCGCCGAGGCCTTTCGACGTCAGTTCGGCAAGACCCCGCGTGAGGTGCGCGAACAGCGGCACGGGTAGATGCCGAAGGTGGTGGAAAGCTTTGCTGGCCAACACGGTTCGACATCCCTGGTAGGAGCAGGGCACGGCTGGTACAAGCTTGTGCCGCGGCATTACTCCGGCCGATCCGGTCCGGGGCGCTGCGGTGTTGTTATGCCGTGAATCAGGGGAGCGGTCTCGGCCGATGGGCAGGACACCCTGGTCACGTTCGCTGTCGGCGCGATCTTGTTCGTGCGGTGAGCCGTATCTGACAGGAGGCGTCACCTCGGCGCCGCTGTCGGCGCGGTTCGGGTGCTGGCCCTTCTCTGCGGGGCGGCGCTGCTGTGCGTGCCGCCGAGTACTCGAGGGCGCGTTGAGCGCACCTGAGGTGACATCGGCCGTGGGCACCGCCTGTGCGGCGACCGTCGGCGACCCGCTTCCCTTGCCGAAAATGCGCTGCGCATCGCGTCTAACGTTTTTGTCATGCCACAACGAGGTGGCACAGACAGCAATCCCGCCGATGTTCGGTCCGCGAAGGACCCCTGAAGGAACCAACATTGAGCGACAGCACAAGCACAGTACTCTCGGGGTGGTCGGCGCCGGGGGAGACAGACAGTCCCCGCACTGCCCTCTACACGGACGCATTCGCGGCCGACCCCCACGGCCATTACCGGGATATGCGCGCGCAGCACGGCTCGCTGGCACCGGTGTTACTAGCGCCGGATGTGCCAGCGACTCTCGCGCTCGGATATCTTCAGGCACTGCGGATCCTCCGCGATCCGGACCACTTCCCGGCGGATCCGCGCGACTGGGAACGCGGGGTGCCCGCCGACTGCCCGGTCCGTCCGATGATGGAGCCGCGGCGCAATGCGATTCGCAGTGCCGGCAGTGAGCACGAGCGGTACAGGTCGGCGATCGCATATGCGCTCGACGGCGTTGATCTGTATGGACTGAACACGGTCGTCGCTGACTCGCCGGGCCGCTGATCGACGCGTTCTGCGCGGCCGGGAGCTGCGATGTGGTGAGCCAGTACGCGCTGCCGATCGCCTTCAACGTGCTCGATACACTCCTCGGCTGTTCTCCCGAGATCAGCGGGCGCGCGGCTGTGGGGGCGGCGAAGATGTTCGACAGCGGCGCCGACGCCGAGAACGGCAACCGGATCCTGGTGAAGGCGCTAAAAGAACTCATCGATGTCAAACGCGCCGAACCCGGTGACGACGTCACCAGCAGGCTCATCGAGCATTCGGCAGGGCTGGATGACGGGGAGATGCTGGACCAGCTGGTGCTGTTGTTCGCGGCCGGAATCTCGCCGCCGCTGAACCTCATCACCAACGCGCTGCTGCGGATGCTCACCGACGAAAGGTTCGGCGCCGGTCTGGTCGGCGGTTCGCTGTCCACCAAGGACGCGCTCGATGAGGTGCTGTTCAACGATCCGCCGATGGCGAACTATTGCATCACCTATCCACGGCAGCCGATCCTCATCGATGGTGTCTGGTTGCCAGCGCGTCAGCCGGTGGTGATCAGCATGGCCGCCTGTAACAACGACCCGGAAATCCGGACCGGCGACCGCACCGGCAACCGTTCACATCTGGGGTGGGGCGTCGGCCCGCACGCCTGCCCGGCGCGGGAGATGGGCTATCTGGTTGCGCAGGACGCGATCGATCAGCTGCTTGACAGGATCCCGGAGATGTATTTGGCGGTGCACGCGGCCGATGTGGAGTGGCGGCCGGGACCGTTCCACCGGGCGATGGCCGCGCTGCCGGTCACCTTCCCCCCAAGCCCCCCGACCGGCAATCGATAGTCCAGTAGCAATCCGAAATCCACCTCAGCCCAGGAGATCCCATGCAAGACACCGACCTCATCGTCCTCGATCCCGACAGCCGGGACATCCAGAGGACGATTGCCCGCATCCGGGCGCGGGGCCCGGTCACTCGGGTCGCACTCCCGGGAGGGGTGCTGGCGTGGTACGTGACCGGGCCGAGCGAGCTCAAGGAAATCCTCTCCGGCCGTGATGTTTCCAAGGACCCGCGCCAACACTGGCCGGCGTTCCGCAACGGGGAGATCGGCAAGGACTTTCCACTGCTCAACTGGGTGAATACCTTCTCGGCGTTCACCGCTTACGGACCCGAACACCGTCGGATCCGTAAACCCTTGACGGCGGCGTTCACCAACAAGCGCACCGCGGCGCTGGAGCCCCGCATCCAGGCGATCGCCGAGGAGCTGGTGACGGGATTGGAGTCCGGGCCAACGGGCGACCCCGTGGACATCCGCAAGCATTACGCCTACCCGCTGCCGCTCGGTGTGATCAACGAGCTGATGGGAGTGCCCGAGCACCTGGCCGCCCCACTACGCACATGCGTGGACGGCATCTTCGACATCACCTTGAGCGAAACGGAAGCCGGAGCCAACTACAAGCAGATGATCGAGCTCCTGCAAGAACTCGTCACATACCGCCGGGACAATCCCGGTGAGGACATGACCAGCACCCTCATCACCGACTTCGTCGACAATCCGGACGAGGAGTTCACTGAACAGGAACTGGTCGATACGCTCTATCTGACGATCAACGCCGGGCACGAGACGTCGGCGAACCTGATCGACCAGGCGACATTCCTGCTACTCACCCACCCCGATCACCAAGCCGCCGTGCTCGACGGCCGTCTGAACTGGACGAGTGTGATCGAGGAAACCCTGCGATACAAGGCGCCGGCCGTGCACATCCCGCTGCGTTACGCGGTGAAAGATTCCCGCCTCGGCGGCGTGGCAATCAGTGCAGGTGATCCGATCCTCGCCGGCTATGCAGCAGCTGGCCGCGACCCGAAAATCCACGGCGACAGCGCGAATCGGTTCGACCCCACACGGCCGAACAAGGACCACCTCGCGTTCGGGTACGGCGCCCACCACTGCGTGGGCGCACCCCTGGCACGGTTGGAAGCCAAGGTGGCCCTTCCCGCGCTCTTCGAGAGGTTCCCGCACATGAAACTCGCCGTCGCGCCTGACGAACTCGGCATCGCCAACGGATTCATCGCCCAAGGGCACGACCGCCTGCCGGTACTTCTGCACTGAGCAGCACCCGGCCACGACCACATGCGCTGCCGCCCATAGCGTGACGGGGTGCCGGAGTCCGACCAGCTCTTGAGCATGCTGGCCTCGGGCTCGGTGTACTCGATCAGCCCGGCCTGTTGGCACCGCTCACCACTCGTTACACATATGTTCCAGACCTCGTCTCCGGAACTCGCCGGCGCCCGCAGAGCGTGGCCATGCGAGTGGCATATCAAAAAGGGGGGGACGTCGCGCCAGCGCCACGCGCGATATGCGGCAGTAGCGGATGGTGACGCGCCTGGCTCAGATGCTCGTCGGCCGAGGGTTGGTCGGAATGAGAATGTCCTCGCTCGCGGTGAAATCATTGCCGCGCAACCGGACACCTCGCCTCGAATTGCTGGCGTGATCACCGCCATCGATATCCCAGCACAAGCCATCGTGTATGAAGGTGGAGCCCTCACGGGTGATCGATTCGACCAACGGCAGTGAGTTTGTGGAGTGAAGATGCGTGCACTGGTGATGACCGCCCCCGGCGGCGCGGAAAACTCGGAGATCCGCGAGGTGGACACGCCTCGACCGGCTGCGGGCGAGGTCAGCATCGACGTCACCTGCGCGGGACTGAACTTCATGGACGTGATGGCCCGCCGCGGCGATGCGGGCTACGCGTCGTCCTGGCCATACCGCCCGGGGCTGGAAATCGCCGGCACCGTACGCGAACTGGGCGCCGGGGTCACCGATCTCACCGTTGGTGACCGGGTCGCCGCGGTTGCGCTCGGCGGTGGTGGATTCGCCGAAGTCACCACAGCCCGAGCCGAACTCACCGTCCCGGTGCCAGCCGCGGTCCCGTTGCAGCTGGCCGCCGCCGCCCCCCTCGGCCTGGCCACCGCGTTACTGCTTCTCACCGAAGCCGGACGTTTCACCCCCGGTGACACAGTGCTGGTCCACTCCGCCGCTGGTGGCATCGGTAGCGCGGTGGCACAGTTGGTGCCGCTACTCGGTGGTGGCCGTCTCCTGGGCACCGTCAGCCGGGCGGGCCGGCCAGTGCCTGGCTACGACACCGTCTTTGTCCGTGGCAGCGACCTGGCCGAGCAGATCCGCGCGTCGAACGACGGCCGCGGCGTCGACCTCGTGCTCGACCCGCTCGGCACCGACGCCCTGGACCTGGATCTCGCGGTCACCGGCCCTACCGGCCGAATCGTGTTGTTCGGTAATGCCGGGGGCGGCGCACCCGCTTCCCTGCCACCCTTCGGCCGTTTGCTGGGCGGCAATCTGACCCTCACCGGCTTCAGTCATCGTAGTCTCGTGACCGGCGCACCGGAGAAGGTCGCCGCCGCTACCCGCCGTGTGCTCGATTACCTCGCCGAGGGCGAACTCTCGCTCCCGGTCACCGAACTGCCCTCACTGGACGACGTCACTGGCGCACACGACCTGCTGGCATCGGGTCACGGGGCGGGCAAGTACGTCGCCCGCATCAAGTAGCGACGCCCGCTGCCTGCATTCGGCAGAAGCGCGTGTCCACCTGGGATGCGCGCTTCTCGGCATTACAGCGCATTCCGGACAGGCACGCGCGCGGAGGACTCGCCCATGGCGACCCCACCTCCGTCGACACCAGCGGTCTTCTCGCCGACGGAATAGTGCACGAACCGAATACGTGCACTCCACCGGTCCATGCGGGCGTGACCGCGGTGACGTTGCGGCATTGGGTGCCATGGGACGCGGTACGCCCGCCGGTCGATCGATGACCATGCTGCCGAGATCCTCGGTTGGCCACGGCCCGGATCCGTGCCGGGCGACGATGTCGCGGATCGGAACCCCACGGGTTCGGGGCGATTCCCAGTCGGTTGGTGCTGCCGCCGTTGCGGTATCAGCTCGGGCGCCCCACGTTCTCTCGGTAATGCTGACTGGTGTCACTGCTCGAGACGCCGCCCATGTTGCCGGCCGGGTCATAGTTGGCGACGGCATAGCTTCGGGTGCCGTCGCACGCGATCCCGACTCCAAGCCGCTGGCTGTTCTTCCAGACCACCTGCGTGAAGTGTCCGGTGGTCTGGGAGTATCCGGGGTTGTTGAAGTCGTAGTCCTTGATCTCGTCGTACCACGCCTTGGTCACTCCGAAGCCGGTAACTTGGTCCCCCATCATGTAGAACAGGTTCTCGCCGTAGCCGGTGCCGACCGAGTGTGCAAGTTCGCGCTTCTTGAGCAACTTGTCCGCCCACCTCTGGGCGGTGCTCGTGACCGTCGGGTCCAGCACCAACGGTGGCGATTGATGCTTGGCCCGCCGCTGGTTGTGGGCGTTGAGCATGTCCTCGGCGAACGACACACCGCCGCACGTCGCGCTGGGCTGCGCGGTAGCCGCGCCGACCCCGCTGACCGCGGTAGCCATGAGCGCGGCGACACCGAGCGACAAGAACCGTCCAAAACGCATATCGATCTCCCGAGTAGGTTGGGTGAGACAAGCGTGAAACGAACGACGAGAAGCACACCCACCGGCGAAGTCCGGTGCGGCGTAGCGATGTTCGGCGATCAACCTACCTCGGCCGGCCCCACCCCGAGCCTGAACCAGCGCAGTACCGCGGACGTTGACCTGCCGATCTTTATGTTTTGTGGCGCTGACCCGTCTGATTGTCATGACCGTCCAGTCCTGGATCCACGAGCTGTGGACTGAAGCCCCGCTATCGTTTTGGTCGGGTTCGCCATCTCGACAGGGAATGGGCAGGGCCGAATCGAAACCCGGCAATGGCGCTCAGCGCGGGCGGTGCCGCCTCATGACCCGACCAGCGGCCGTCCATAGCGGGATGGATGGCCAGGGCTGGAGCCGGGCGTCCGCACCAGACGCTACCGGGGCGTGCGTTATGCGGCTGGAAGGTGATTGTGCGGGAGCTGCGACAGCCGGGCAGGCTCTGGGCCGCGGTAGCTCTAATGATCGACCGAGACCACCAGCTGGAACTTGTTGCAGCTGAAGGGATCTCGGTTTACGGTGCCTGAACGACCATGACGTGATGGCCCTCGTACAGCTCTGGCTGGCGAGTCAGGACTGGAATGTCGTGCCGTTGCGAGGCCCAGACGACCGGCGCGACCATGGACCACTCCGCGAGCCGGTCGAGCAGCGGAACATGTTGCCCGAGCCGCAAGGCCGTAGTCGGATCGAGCTCACTCCACTTCACAGTGGCCGGACGCTGCAACAGCATCGACAGACTGGGGCTGTCGTCTCCCGCGACCCGTGATGCGAGCGCCATGGATTCGGTGGGTACCACCAGGATTCGCCGCTGTTTGCGGAAGTCGTCGAGCAGGACTTCCCCGTAGACGGGAAGTGAAGCTATGTGGGCGAGGATTGTGTGGTCGGCGGTCGCACTCACTTACGCGGCGCCTGCGGCCATCGCGTTGTCGAGGCCGGCGGCGATCGAACGTGACCAGGCGCGAGCTTTGGCGATGTCCTCGGGGGAATACTGGCTGAGGGCGGCTTCGGCGGCGGCGGCCTCCTGGGCGCGAACGTCGTCATCGAAGAAGGCGGGCGGGGGGCCGCTGCGCAGCAATGCGGTCGGGACGCGCACGACCTGGCCGCGCTCGTCGCGCAGCTCGGTAACTTCGACGTGGTCGTCCTGGTCGGCCATGGTTTGAAGGGTACCCGACCGGACGCGGCAAGGGGAGTCATCTGCGGCGGGCGTGCAGGTCACGACGCCATTCCCGTGACGGGAAGAGTAGATCGGTGACGGCGACGGGCCAAGCCGACAGATCGATGGGTGGCAAGTGCAGTGGTCGCGGACCGCCTCGTCGACGCCGTAGTTGGAGCAGATGGTCAGGTCGATGTGCGAGGGTCGGCGCCTGTGAGGCCAAGGAATTCGCGCATCACCTGGAACTGAGCAGGGTTCATGTGCTCGGTTTCGGGCCTTTTCGGTGGGTCGGCGCGGATGCCTTCGTGCACGGCTGCTCCTTCCCTGGTCGACTGTTACCGTTGCCGCATCATCGTCCCTTTGAGGGATCGCGAACCCTCCACCCACATACGGGTGGGGGGTTTCATCGTTTTCACGCGAGTTGGTCCAGTTCGCTCGCGATCCTCGGGTAGCTGGTGGCATCGGCTGCTTCGCCGATGCTCCTCGACCCGGGCCCGGAGGGCGGCACCAGATTCGACGCCGCGATCAAGGCCGCGCCGGCTCCACCATCACCGAACCCGCCGCGGCCGTTCGGCGACCTGACTCACGCCTCGATCGAGGACATCGACGCAGCTATGCGACGGGCATGGCCAGACGTCAACAAGATCACACAAGGAAATCACGGCCGAGCGTTGCGATGTCTTCTCGGGCGGCTTCTCGAATTCTCTGGAGCATCATGGCAAGAGCGTTGGGAGAGCGCGGGTTTCAATGAGGGAACCGACCGAGTCGGCTCCCTCCTGTTTCCGGATGACGCGAAGCGTCGAGCAATGGCCAACCACGCCATTAGAACCTTGTTCGGACTTCGGGTTGTTCAGCCCTCGCTCCTCGGTTTCCGCGCCAATCGGTTCACGAGCTACCCCGAGGGATTCCGTTCCTTGCAACGAGATCCGGCGCTGGACAGGCTCTTCGCCTACGTCGAATCGCGCACCGATCTGCCGCGAGGCCCCCGCTTGCATGCCCTGTTCGATATCTGCTGCGCCATCACTGTCCAGGGAATTTCGCTTGCCGAACTGACCCCGCCCGCTCTGCTGCACTACGCTCACGAAACCCGCTGCCACGGCCTCAAAGTCGGTGCCAAAGGTGACACGACCTCCTTCGCTGGCGGACTCGCCTGGCAGATCCTGCATGACACCGGGAACTTCCCCTCATCCACACCGCCCACAATGCGCGCGCTGATCCGCAGGGGACGGCCGTCGATCGAACAACGCGTCGACCGCTACGAGATCCAGAACGAGGGCATCCGGCAGCTGTTGATCGACTACCTCACTCGCCGTCAGGTCGACTCGGACTACACGTCCCTGTCTGGCATCGTCCTGGCCCTGGCCGGGCACTTCTGGTCGAGGATCGAGTCGATTGCCCCATCCCAGGAGACGCTCCATATCGAGCAGCACGTCTACGAGCAGTGGCGCGAGACCATCAACTGGGTCGAGACCGCACGCGGAGATCGGCGACCACGCACCGATCCTCACGGCATCTTGGTGATAGTCCGGAGTTTCTACGCGGACATCCACAGCTGGGCCGCTGAGGACCCCGCAACGTGGGCGCGGTGGGCGGCACCATGCCCGATCCCTTACGGCGAGTTGCGGGGATTCAAGAAGCGTCGTCGCCGCCTGAAAGAGCGGATGGACAACAGGACCCGGGTGCTGCAACCACTACTGCCGATCTTGACCGAATCCGTCGAAACCGCATACGAGAACGCTCACGCACTTCTAGAGGCGGGGGCGCAAGTGGAGCGCGATCACCCTTTCACACACCGTGGCCGTGAATACACACGGATTATCACCACTCACGACATGATGAGTCCCGACCATATCGCGGTCCGCCTTCTCGACGGTGAAACCGGCGAACGGATCAACATCACCCTGCACGAGGATTACTGTTTCTGGCGGTGGGCATCGCTCGAAATTCTTCGCTTGTCGGGCATCCGGATCGAGGAGCTGGTCGAACTCACTCAGCTGAGCATCCGGCAATATCGGCGGCCTAACGGCGAGGTCATCCCACTGCTGGTCATCGCGCCTTCCAAATCCGACAGGGAAAGAGTGATTCCCATGTCAGCCGAGCTCTTTCACATTGTCGCCCAGATCATTCGACGCCTCACTCGTGACGGACAGCATCGCTCTGCTTCCTCGATATGACGACCACGAAAAGGTATGGAGCGAGCCCATGCCCTACCTGTTTCAAAGGCGAAGCGGCGCGAACCGCATAGTCCTGAGTCGCGGCGGGGTTCTCAACTGGCTTATCGACACCTGCAAGGAACTCTCGGCGATCAACCCCGCTTTCAAGGATCTTCACTTCACGCCCCACGATTTGCGACGTCTCTTCGCTACAGATCTCGCCAACAGCGGGCTTCCGATTCACATCGGCGCAGCCCTGCTCGGTCATCTCAACCTCGAAACTTTCCGCGGCTACGTGGCGGTATTCGATGAGGATGTCGTCATGCACTACCAGGCTCACCTCGAGAACAGGCGGCGGACGCGGCCGGCTGACGAATACCGTGAACCGACAGCTGAGGAATGGGACGGCTTCCAAGAACACTTCGACAAACGCAAAGTCGAACTCGGCGGCTGCGCCCGCCCATACGGCACCGCCTGCCAACATGAACACGCCTGCATACGATGCCCAATGCTCAACATCAATCCGAAGATGTTGCCGCGGTTGGCCGAGATCGAAGCTGACCTGGTTGAGCGGCGAGCACGCGCCACCCAGGAATCCTGGCTCGGCGAGATCGAAGGGATCGATCTGACACTGTTGTTCTTACGGCAAAAACGCTCGGAGACAGAACGATTGGCACGGCTGGCGCCAGCCGAACCGGTGTTGATCACCCTGGCTCCACCGCCTAGAGCTGGCTAGGGGACGGCCCATGAGGTCCAGTGACGAGAAAAGTCACGCTTAGCGCCGCTTTCGACGGACCGATCGTTATTGTTCGATTGATTCGTTGGAATGACGAGCGGGCCTGTGCCGCTGATGGTTTCATGTGCGGCTGTGCAGGATGAGGGTGCCATCGAGTACGGCCGGTTCCCGGCGTTGTCGCGGGGCGCTGCGTGATCCGGACGCCCCGGACGAGGACTGAAATCGGTGGACACTCAGTGCTTTCCGAAATGTGTCGGTAGGTGGTCTCATCCTGTGCTGTCAGACCTGCTCAACTTGCACCCCGGGACCGCCACGGCATGGAATGACTTCGCTGGTAACACCCGTGCGGGCTACGCCGCCGCAGTATCCCGGCGGCAGGCCGCGTTGGGCGTTCCCGGTCGCCGACCGCATTCAAATGAGCCTGCCGAGCCGATGCATTGATGAGGCAGCGTGAGGGGTCCTTTCGAATCCCGCGTTGCGCCAGCCGATTCATCAGTCACACGGCAGAGCAGCACTTCGTAATCGGGCGAAGGCGTGAGCCCGGACATCACGAGTCGAGGAAATTGACAGCTTCGTCGACGAACTTGTCGTGATATTGGAAGATGCCGCCGTGCCCGGCATCGGGGTAGAGCGTGAGATGGGCATTGGGCAGGCGCCCGGCCAGGTCGGTGGAATTGCTGCTGGGCACCATCCGGTCCTGGTCGCCGTTGGCGACCAGGACCGGATGGTGGATGAGGCTGAGGTCGGACGGGTTCTGCCCTCCCCACGTGTGGATGGCTTTGAGCTGGTTGCGGAATGCGGTGACGGAAATCGCTGTGTCCCGGTTTTCCGCGCGTTCCTTGAGTCGGTTCACGAACTGCCGGGCCGCTACCTTTCCGTTGGGCGTGCGGGTGAAGAAAAGATATTCCTTCGGGTCTTTGAAGGTCAGTGTGGCTTTCAAGGTGTCGAGCAGGGTGATCGCAGTGACCTTGTCGATGCCTTCGCCGCCGGCCGGGCCGGTGCCGGCGAGGATCAGCTTGCGGACCAGTCGTGGTTCCTGTTCGGCGATCACCTGGGCGACGAAGCCGCCGAGTGAGAATCCGAGGAGGTCGACCTGGTGGTAGCCCAGTGCGCGGATGAAGGCGATGGCGTCGCGAGCCATCGCGGTCACCGTGCGCGGTGTCTTGCCTTGTGAGGCGCCGACACCCCGGTTGTCGAAGGTGATCACGTGGTGTCGCGCGGCGATGCCGTCGACGACCGGGGGGTCCCAGTTGTCCAGGACCGCGGCCAGATGGTTGAGGAAGATCACCGGGGTGCCGGTTTCCGGTCCCAGTTCCCGATAGGCGAACTTCGCCCCGCCGATGTCGACGGTCTTGGTCGGTGCGTCCTGGTAAGTGTCGAGCACAGTCATGGTCAGCTCCTGCCTGATGGTTTATTTCACTTTGATGACGACTTTGCCTCTGGTGCGCCCCTTTTCGACGTACGCCATGGCCTCGTTGGTCGCTTCGAAGGGGAAGACGCGGTCCATGACCGGTCGGATGATCCCGGAGTCGATCAGCGAACCGATCTCGTCGAGTTGGTCTCCGCTTGCCCGCATGAAGAGGAACGAATAGGTGATTCCGCGCCGCTTGGCGGCTTTGCGGATCCGGCGGCTCAGCACCCACATTACCGGCCGCAGAATCCATGGCTGCCCGATTTCCCGGGCGAAGTCGGGATCCGGTGGGCCGGAGATCGAGATGAGTTTTCCGCCCGGTTTCAGCACGTGCAGGGATTTCATCAACGTCGCGTTGTCGAGGCTGTTGATCACCACGTCGTAGTCGTGGAGGACGGTTTCGAAGTCGTCCTTGCGATAGTCGATCACGACATCCGCGCCGAGTCTGGTGACCAGGTGGATGTTGCCCGCGCTGGTAGTCGTGGCCACGGTCGCCCCGAGATGCTTCGCCAGTTGGATCGCGAATGTTCCGACGCCGCCGGAGCCGGCGTGGATGAAGACCTTCTGCCCCTTCTTCAGGTCGGCGATTTCGATCAACGCCTGCCAGGCGGTCAAGCCGACCAGCGGGACCGAGGCCGCTTCCGTCATCGTGAGACGCTTCGGCTTCACAGCCAGGTCGTCTTCGTGGATGGCGATGAACTCCGCGAATGTGCCGATGCGGTCTTTGTCCGGTCGCGCGTAGACCTCGTCGCCGACCTTGTACTTCCGCACCAGGGCGCCGACCTGGACCACAACACCGGCCACGTCGTTGCCCAAGATCAACGGCAGGCGATAGGGCAGGATCAGCTTGAACTCCCCATTGCGGACCTTGGCATCGAGCACGTTGACCCCTGCGGCGTGAACCTCGACCAGCACATCGCGTTCGCCCATCGCAGGCTGCGGCACGTCCGCGGCCTGCAGGTCGTTGCCGGTTTTTCCGTAGTGATCGACGGTGAACGCCCGCATGTCAGTCCACCATCCGGTTGAGTTTGCGAACGCCCTTGTCGAAGGCCCGTGCGGGGGCGATGCGGCGCAGCACGCTGACGCGGGCGGCCGTCGAACCCGCGGTGTAGCGCAGTTTCGGTTTCGGGTCGGTGGCTGCGGTGGCGATCACCTTGGCGACGTCGGCGGGATCCTCGCCGCCGCGCATCGTCTCCCTCATGACATCTTCGAACACGCCTCGTCGGTGCGCGTAGACCGCCAGCAGGGTGTCGGCCTGTATCTGGTTGGCGTCGAACGAAGTGTTGACCGGGCCGGGCTGGACCCGCAGCACCCGCACGCCGCATTCCCGGACTTCGTGGTCCAGCGACTCGGAATACCCCTCGACCGCGTGCTTGGTCGCCACATAGTTGGCCATGAAGGGGTTGGGCACGAAACCGGCGACGGAGGAGACATTGATGATGCGCCCGCTGCCGCGGGTGCGCATGTGCGGCAGGACGGCCTTCGTCATGCGTATGAGGCCGAAGACGTTGACGTCGAACAGGCTCTGTGTCTGGGCCATCGAGATCTCCTCGGCGGCTCCGTTGATACCGAGCCCGGCGTTGTTGACCAGCACGTCGAGCCGCCCGAAGCGTTCGAGCACCTGCTCGACGACGCTGGCGACCGACCCGTCACTGGTCACGTCGAGGTCCAGGAACGCCACGCCGTTGCCGGGGGCGATGCGCGAGGTGTCGCGGCTCGTTCCGATCACAGTGAAACCGGCGTGCGCGAGGGTGAGCGTGGTGGCCTTACCGATGCCGGAGGATGCGCCCGTCACCAGCGCCACCTGCGGAGATGTTGGCTTCATGGCTTCCGTCCTTTCAGATTACGATCGTAATACCATAAGCCGGAGTGAACCATGCGCGCAAGGGTTCGAGCGGATTGAATTATGATCGTACTAGCATGGGTGACGGGCTGACACGGCCCGCGAGTGGAGGAGCACGTGATGCGGTACGCAAAAGAGCACAAGCTGGCGACAAAGCAACGGATCATCGAGACGGCCGGCCGCCGGTTCAAGCGCGATGGCATCGACGGCTCCGGTGTCGCCACGCTCATGAAGGACGCGGGCCTGACCAACGGCGCCTTCTACGCCCATTTCGAGTCCAAACAGGACCTGGTCGCCACCGCGGTCTCCGAGCAACTGCGCGGCCAGCGAGAGTGGCTCACCTCGTTCGAACCCGGTCTCGCCGGGATCGAACTGATGGTGCGCACCTACCTCTCACCCGAACATCGCGACAACCCCGAGGACGGCTGCCCGTCCGCCGCCCTACTCGACGAGATAAGCCGGTGCTCGGATCCGACCAAACAGGCCTACACCGACAGCGTTCTCGGGATCATCGACGACATCGCCGCCCGGCTGGCGCCACGCGATCCGCGGTCCGCTCGGGTCAAGGTGCTCAGCGTCTACGCCCTGATGGTCGGGACCCTGCAGCTCGCCCGCACCCTCGCCGACCGACGGCTCGCCGACGATGTGATGGAGCAAGGCATCCGCAACGCCCTGGCAGCGCTGGACGCCGGACCGGAACGCTGAGCCACCTGTGTACGGCTGCGATTGGATGTTCCGTGCCGCAGACGCCCCCGGCGACCTGGCCGCCGCCCTCGAAGGGTGCCGCCACGTACTCGAAACGATCACCCGAAACAGCGCTCGATCCCCGCCGAGGGCTGACTCCCACCGCCGAACCGCGCATTGTCGCGGCGGTGCACGCGGACCGAGCCGAAGGCGTCCGACATCAGGTCGGGTAGCGCTCACCGCCGGAAAGCTGGATGCGTTTCATCCAGGCGGGCGCCCACCAGCAGTCGTCGCCGAGCAGTTTCATGATGGCGGGGACGAGCAGCATGCGCAGTCATCCCCGATCGCCGGATGATCGACCACTACCTGCGCGCCGTCACCGCCGCACCGGCCCTGCTGTGCGACCCCGACACATACTGGTTCATTATCTGCGGTAGATCCCTAGCGTGACTTTTCTCGAAGATGGACCGATGGCGTCGGCCAGCGACAGGGAACCGTTTGTTGCACAACGTATCTCGGCATCAAAGGGCCGCCCGCGGGCGCTAAGCGTGACTTTTCGCGCTACTGGCCCTCGTGGGCCGGGACGGCCGCGCGGGACGGGCACAGGCGTGTCCGTCCCGCGCGCGGCTCCAGGTCATCCCAGCGGGGGCAGCCACGAGACCGCGTTGTGAGCAAAGCTCTGCTTGACCGGCACCAGGTCGGCGTGATCGTCCAACGCCATTATCGTGACCCCGACCAGACCGGCCTCGTCGCCTTTGGACGCCATGGTCGATCCGCAGGAGGGGCAGAACCCGCGGCAGATCTGCGGGAACGTCTCGAACCAGGTCGGCTCCCCACCTGGACCGGTCCACTCGAATCCTTCTTCCGGGAAAGACACCCATGACATCACCGGCGCACCTGAAAGCCGCTGGCAGTGCACACACGAGCACAAATGCGGAAAATCCGGGTCGCCGGTCGCGGAAAACCGAATATTGCCGCAGAGACAGCCGCCGTTCACATCGCTCCTTATTGTTAGGCACCATGCGTCGTTCATCCGAGGCCCACGCGCTGTCGGTCCACGGCGCCGATGCTCGGCACCGAAAGCCCTTCGCCGTCAACGGCACCGAGCAGGCACCGCCACTCTGTCACACAGTCGACGGCGAGTCCGCTTGCATGGTGCAGAGAAGCGGCAACATCAGGTACCAAGCATCGGGCAACCTGTCGTTTCCCCACCTTTGTAGTTGTACACATTGCCAGAAATTGTCTGGTGCACCGGTGATGTCGTGGGTCGACTTCCCCCGTGAAGGGTTCGAGTGGACCGGGCCCGGCGGGGAACCGGTCTGGTACAACACCTTCCCCGATTCCCAGCGTGGCTTCTGCGGTGTTTGCGGGAGTTCCGTGGGTGCCCAGGACGACGGTGACGCGAAGCTGGTCGGTGTGACAATGATGAGCCTCGACGACCACACGGGTTTGGTGCCCGAGCGGCAAAGCTTCCGCCCCAACGCCGTTCCCTGGCCTCCGATCGTCGGTGCGCAGGACTGATCAATTCCACTCTGATGATGCGCACCCTGAAAAGATCCAGACCTGCCTGACCTCACGATCGGATTTGGAATCCGCTGCGGCCGTTTTGAACCGCGCACTATGCGGCAGATTAGTGCGTTTGGTGTAATTTCAGCGAGTTTCGCAAAACGAAGCACGTCACCCCCGATGGAGACTCGACCCTCGAGTTACCGTGCCGAAGCCGCCCCGGGTATAGCTGTTGACCATGTTCGCGGGTTCAGCTGTCACAGCCGCTTGGACCAGTCACCACGAGAGCGATAGCTACGGCCATCGCCGACCTGCGTCATCCCGCCGGGAACAACGTCCCTATAGTACGGATACTGCTCCGTCACCGCGGCCAGCACGAACTCGAGGAAGCCGCCCTCGAACAGGTCCCACATCAGCATCGAGTCGAACTTGGCGGCGACTGGCCACCGGTCCGGGTCCGGGCCACGCATCAGCCAGAAGAAGTGGTCGGAGTTCCAGTTGTTGCCCCACTTCAGAAGCCCGCCCTCGGCCGGGAACAGCGGATACGGACACTCGTCGTAGTCCCCGCCCTCGTAGGCCTGGGCCAGCATGGCGCAGTATGCGTAGGGATACGTCGTTTCAGAGAGGAATCCCTCGAAACCGGGCGGCGCCCCGATCCGGGAACTGGGCGCCGTCGAGGGCGTACAGATGTGCAGCTCGTTGCTGATGCTCACCATCCCGTACCGGTCGACGAACGCCCGATAGTCCGCTGGTAGCTGGAACCCGATCGCCTCGGGCCCGAGCTCCCACGGAACCGGAACCACTCCACCCGCGGGTGGCGGCCCGATCACCGAACCGAGCCGGTCCAGCATTTCCTCGATATCCATGTCCGCTCCCATCAGCGGTCCATTCTCGCTTGAGGCAATCCATTTCCCAGAGCTGGAAACCCCGGGGTCGGGTCCCGCATGCCCTGATAACAGCTCGCTCATCGGCAGAATAGTGCGTTCAGCACGCGCACGATTTCGGACCATGCCACGTTGAGCGCGATCCGAGACGGCGATCGGCGGCGCTCGCCAACCACGCTCACAAGGTCAGACTTCTGATTCGACATCCATCCAGGTTCACCGATGTTGCCACCTGAACAGCGACCCGGGCATGCGCTCTAGCGCTGAACAGAAGCACTTGACAGGGAAACTTGTAGTTGTCCACACTGTCAAAAGCTGTCCGGTGGCCCGGTGATGTCGTGGGTCGACTTCCCCCGCGACGGTTTCAAATGGACCGGCCCAGGCGGAGAGCCGGTCTGGTACAACACATTCCCTGAACCGCCCCGGCGAGTCCGGAGACTTACGGGTGTGACAGCTCAGCGGTTTGCTGGGCTGGTTGTTGACAGTAGTAGGCGGTCTCCATCGCGGCAGGCGGCATGTCACCGCAGTGTTGATAGAGCCGCCGGTGATTGAACCAATCCACCCATTCGGCGGTGGCCAACTCGACGTGATCGACCGTGCGCCAGGGGCCGCGTGGTTTGATCAGTTCGGTCTTGTAGAGACCGTTGATCGTCTCGGCGAGCGCGTTGTCATAGGAGGATCCGACCGCTCCGACCGAGGGGTGGATCCCGGCGTCGGCGAGTCGTTCACTGAGCGCAATAGATGCGTATCGCGACCCCCTATCCGTATGGTGCACAACGTCTTTCACATCCCAGCCGTCGCGTTCGCGCGTCCAGATGGCGTGCTCGATCGCGTCGAGCACCAATGCGGTGGTCATCGACGTTCCGGTGCGCCAGCCCAGGATGCGTCGGGCATAGGCATCGACAACGAACGCGACATACACCCACCCCGACCACGTCCGGACATAGGTTATGTCGGCCACCCACAACCGATTCGGTGCCGTGGGCGCGAATCTTCGTTGCACCAGATCCGCCGGCCGCGGCGCGGCCGGATCGGCGATCGTGGTGCGTTTGACCCGCCCCCGCACCGCCCCACGCAGTCCCAGCTCGCGCATCAACCGCTCCACGGTGCAGCGGGCGACCCGGATCCGTTCCCGATTGAGTTGCAGCCACACCTTTCTCGCGCCGTAGACACCGTAGTTCTGCGTGTGCACCCGTGTGATCTCTACTTTCAGTTCCTCGTCGCGCTGCTCCCGTGCGGTCGGGATCCGGTTGCGGTGTTCGTAATAGGTCGATGGGGCGATTTCGACGCCTAACTCGGTGAGCACGGCGCAGATCGACTCGACACCCCATCGCAGGCCACCGTTCTCACGATGGCCCTGATATTCGCTGATGTATTTGACGGTCAGCGCTGTGGCCGGTCCAGTTCGGCCGCGAAGAAAATCGACGCAGATTTCAGAATTGCGTTGGCGCGCTTGAGTTCTGCGTTCTCCCGCCGCAGTCGTTTCAACTCGGCGGACTCGTCGGTGGTGATGCCCGGGCGGGCACCGGTGTCGATTTGGCCTTGCCGCACCCATTTGCGGACCGTTTCCGGTGTCCCGACACCCAGCAGCTCGGCGACCGCACGCATAGCCGCCCATTCCGACTCGTGCTGCTCCCGAACCTCGGCATACATCCGCACGGCCCGCTCGCGCAGCTCGGCCGGGTACTTCTTCCTCGACGACACAGCTCCATCCTTCACAGAAGATGAAGTCCCCGGACTCACCGGGGGGATTCAGTTCGCCTGTGGCGCCATAGGTTCCGTGGATGTGTTCGATGACGATGCTGTTCGCGTCGATTCAGAGATCAAAGCCCTCGGCTACCAAGGCAGCGAGAGGATGGTGCGCAACTACCTGCACCCCTTCCGCGCCCTCGCGCATATCCCGGCCCCGCCACGCAAACCGCCGGCGGTCCGGAAGGTCGTCGGCTGGATCATGACCAACCCCGCCGCCCTTGTTCCCGAGCACCAGGAAAGTCTCGATCGGGTCCTGGCGATCAGTCCGGAACTTGCCGCTCTCACCGGGCACGTCCGCGCCTTCGCAGAGATCATGGGCGAGCGGCGCGGTCGAGATCTCGAGCGGTGGATGGTCGCCGTCGACTCCGACGATCAACCGGCACTGCACTCGTTCGTCCGAGGACTGCGCCGCGACCAGGACGCAGTCACCGCGGGCCTAACCATGGCATGGAGTAGCGGAACGGTCGAAGGGCACGTCAACCGCATCAAGATGCTCAAACGGCAAATGTTCGGCCGAGCGAATACCGACCTCCTCCGAAAGCGAATCCTGTTGAGCGAGTGAACAACCCGGGATCCGCAATCACCAAATTTGTGCCAGATCCCCAAACGTGACCCTTTTCTTCCGGGTCAACCGTGACCCGGCCCCCTCAGTGAACGTCCGGTAATGCCGATGAGCGAGCTGCTATCACAGCGTGCGGGACCTGACTCCGGGATTTCCAGCTCTGGGAAATGGATGGCTTGCGGCAAGAATGGACCGCTGATGACAGTGGACATGGATGTCGTGGAACCTCCGCGGGAAGGGCAAACGTTCGGGATGGTTCACTCGGTCACATACGAATACGATAATCCGTCCTATCCGTGGTTCTCCGGTCCCAAGGCGGGCGCGATGACGCAGGCGCTGCAGGATGGGCTGCCCGGTGATGTCGAGATCGCCTTCGCCCCGGTAACGCGCTCGCTGGTGTTCCAGCCGATCCTCGGCGATGCCACGCAGAACAAGGGATTCGGCGGATGGACCAGGGCGAACGCCACGCTGCTGCGCAGTGACCGAGAGGGCGCGCTGTCGGTGACCGTGCGCCAAGCCACCAAGCCGATTCCACCGTGCGTCGCAGGTGAACTCGACGAACGGCGCCACCTTCCCGATGGCACGATCGTCGATACCGATGACACCTGGTATGAGATCAACGGGGTTCGCACCCTTACGCGCGACGCCACCGCTTATCTGCCCGACGGATCCGTCGCCCACGCGAACGCCACCGATCAAGCCGCTGAGGGCAGCGGCCGTCTCCGAGCCGTCCCCTTGGCCATCGATGAACTCGTCGCGCTCGTGACCGATCCCGAACTACGCATCAGCGCGCCGGTTCCGCCCGGAACGTCGAGCCCGCCCGAGGTCTGCCTGCCCTTCTCGAAATCCGGCGCGGTGATCGATCAGGCCCAGGCTCGTCGATGGGATGCGGTGCTGGCGCAGATCCCGCTCGACGGTGTGACCCTGGACCGGCCATTGGGGGCGCTGCTGCAAGGAGAGAGGGGCGGCGGCGTGTGCCAGGCGGTTCAAGTAACCACGCACGGCCGGCAATCGCGGTTGGCCATCGTGATCAGCACCGAGCAACCCCTGCTGCAGGAGCCCGATACTTCCTCTTACGGCGGCGCGAGGCGGCGGCTGCCGGACGGGACTGTGGTCGAGACCCACGAAGAGCGAAGTGCGGCGCTGGCGTCCACGCCGCGAACTGACCGTACGGTCACCGTCACCCGCCCGTCCGGGACACAGATCGAAATCTCCTTCGCCGGCGCCCCCGCCGAGCTTCTGCCGTTAGCGCTGCTCGAGGAGATCGCCCTGAATCCGGGACTCGACGTGTCGTGATGAGAACGATCCGTGCTGACTTCAGTCAGCGCGAGTGCGCGATAATGCCGCGACCCGCGCGGTCCGGAGCTGCCAGGCGTGGGTTCGCGAAAGATCAACGGGCAGAGTTCATCTCGGCTTCAGCAACACACCATATTGCCGATGAGCGCGCACTTCGACCAGGCGGCTGTCCGAGAATCGGTCGGCTCATCTTGTCGGACGGGTTGTCTGTTCGACACGTTTAATCGACAGCGTCTGGCACGACGGCGCAGGGGATTCGCTGGTTGGGTCGGTGTGCAACAACCGAACGATTCTCGACACGAGGCGCGGGCGGCGGTTCCCATGCTCGTCCGCGCGGACCGGACACAACGGATACACCGGCAGCGGCCAGTCCGACCCAAGAGACGCGTTACGGGCTTACGGTCGTGGGACAGCGTCGAATGTGACCGTCATGTCGGCCGTGTAGAGGCCATTACGGGCCGCGACTATCGGGATCGGCGTTGCCGGTTCAGCAGCGCCAGCCGTGTACGTGGCAAGCAGGTTGCCGGCCCCATCGGTGACCGGGAGAAGCGTCGGGACGACGCGCCCACCGGTGAGCACCAATTCGGGCACGCCATCGGTGTATCGAACCGACAACGCGCCCACATCCTCCGGCGCCACCTCTGTTGCCGGGATCACGATCAGTTCGGCGCCTGTCAGTTCGGATTGCGACTCAGTCATATCCAGTCCTCCCGTGGCCCTTGAACGTTGGCGAGCGCAGTTCACCCGCCAAAGACAGTCTGATGCCTATATCCGGCGGCTGTCTCGATTACGACCGCAACGGAGGTGGGCGCGCCGGGGCACCTGCATAGGCAGGACCGCCGCGAATCGATCGGTTCTTGAACACCTACCCAGGGCGGCCGGAATCGCCCGTCCAGTCCCGCCAGAGCGCTGCGACGAGCATCCCGCCCAACCAACGTCCGCACATGGCTCCCCTCTCGTGTCAAGACGTGGGTTCCAGGTCGGGGCTATTCTGGTTGGCGGTAAGTCCGGGTTGTGGCTTGTCCGAAGTGCCGGTATGCGGGGTTGAGCCGGTCGCGCTGGAGTCAGTAGTCGCCCCCGATTGCCCTCCCGGGCTTGCCGTTTCCCGTCTGCGCTAGTCGTCGAGCATGCCTGCTTAGACGACGTTGGAGAGGCGCCGTTTCAGTGCCCGCATCGCAGAAACTGATTGACAGCGCGCCGGGACATGTCGCACATGTGCGCCGACTCGTGTTCGACCCGCTGACCACCGTGCAGCGCCGCCAGCTCCGCGCCGCACTTTCCGGCATCGCGGAGACGGTGCGGCGGGAGGCGGCCGGTGGTCCCACCGGGTAAGCGCGCTCACCCGCCCGCTCGGCGCAGCCTTCGCTGCACGGCGCGGCCCGATGCGACGCAGGGTTCAAGTTTGTCGAATACTGCCGAGGCGGGCATTCGACGCTGCCGAATAGATAGCTGCGCCGCCCTTCGACAGTCCTGATCGCGATCATTCCGGGCGGCAGGTCGACCCTCGACCCTTGACTTTCCCAGTAGGAAAGTGGAGACTCACTTTCCTACTGGGAAAGTGAGTTCACCATGGAAAACGTCGCTCCGGATCAGGCAAGCGCCGCGCTGGACACGGTCGAGCGGGCGCGCCGCCGTGTGGCCGAGGAGGTCGGGCTGCCGCGCGGATACTGGTGGGCAATGGCCGCCGGCTGGGTCGTGCTCGGCGCGATCGGGGACCTCGGGCCGCAATGGCTGATCATCGCCGCGACACTGATCTTCGGCGCCGGGCACTCGTTCGTCGCCTCGCGGCTGCTCAACGGGCGTCGCCGCACCGATCAGGTGCAGGTCAGCGCGGCCGTGGCCGGACGCCGCACCCCGATCGTGGTTGTGGGCATGCTGTTCGCGCTCGTCGCCCTCACCATCGGCCTGGCGATGGCTCTGGACGCGGACGGCGACCGCAACCCCGGAATCTGGGCGGGAGTGCTGGTGGCGGCGATCATCGGCTTCGGCGGCCCGGAAATCCTTCGCGTCCTGCGGCATTGGTTGCGCGCGTGACGCAGGCCCGCTTCGACGAACTCATCCACCCGAGCACGCGTCTCTCGCTGGTCGCGACACTCGCAGCCGCCGACTGGGCCGAGTTCGCCTTCCTCAAAGACCACCTGGGGCTGTCGGATTCGGCCCTGTCCAAGCAGCTCGCCACCCTCGAAGACGCCGGTTATATCGCCACCGAACGCCGCCTGGACGGCAGCCGCCGCAAGGTCCGTGCCCGGCTGACCGAGCACGGAAGGGCAGCCTTCACCGGCCATATCGCCGCCCTACAGGAAATCGTCGCCGCAGCGACACCCGCGGACCCGGCCACAACGTCCTGATTCGAAACCTCGGCGGAGGCCGCTGATCGCTTCGAATCGCCCTACCTAACAGGAGCTCGACATGGGAATCTTCCGCAAGACCAAACGTGACCCCGAACAGCCGCCCCAGCAGCAGCCTGCAGCGACGCCGCCCCGGCCCGACCAGGAAGCCAAGCGCCGCCGCCGGCGTCGCCTGCTGGGCGGCGCGTACACCGGCGGCTGGAGCGGGAGCTGACCGCGCCGCGCTGGATCTGCGGCCCAGCCTGCGCTACTGAACGCGCCGCCCTGAATCAGGTTGCCGTGCAAGCCGACCGAAGCAGGAACTACACGTTCTCGAGGGCCTGTTCGATCTGCTCGGCAGATTCCTCGCGGCCCGCGAAAGCACTTTGTGGAACGTCCGCACATCAGCGTAAGTGGTTTTGTGTCAAGCGGTTCGGTCGGTGCCTCGCCCGTCGTCGTCCCTGCATAGCGGTAATGGGGTTGAGCCCGGCAGCGTGTAATCGGGTTGAGGTGACGACGGACGGGGCTGCCCGTGATGTGCGTCGAGATCACGGTGTGTCTCTATGCCGCGTGGGGCTCGCCCTGACCGACCCTTCGGTGGTCGCCGTAATGTTCAGGCGGCCACCGGGATTGGGGGTCGTGTGTCGTGGGTTGCGGTCTGTGGATCCCAGCGTTGGCCGGTGGTGATGACGGCGTGGAGGTGGCGCAGGATCGTCGCGGCGATAGCGGCTTGGGTTTGGGTAGGGGTGAGTTTGTTGGTTTCGCGCCCGGTCAGGTGCTGGTAGCGGGCGGCATAAACAGGGTTGGCGCGTTGGGCGCCCCACACGGCTCGCCAGGCGGCTAGGCGCAGGCTGGGTCGGCCTTGGCCGGTGAGTTTGGTGCGGCCGGTGAACGCGCCGGAGAGTTTCTCTCGTGGTGCCAGCCCGGCGTGTTTGACCAGCGCTCGGGCCGTCGCGAAGCGGGTGGGGTCGCCGGTTTCGGCCAGGATCGCCGCCGCCCCCACGCCGGAGAGCCCGGTGATGGAGGTGACCAGGTCGGTGAGTCGAAGATCGTTGAGCACGTTGATCATTCGAGTCTCGGTGTCGGTGAGTCGTCGTTGGTTTTCGGCCCAGTCGCCCAGCAGTAGTTGTACTCGTTCCAGCGCGCCGCGCCGGTGCGCGATCACTCCGGCCGGATCGCCGAGGGCGGTGAACAGGTTTCGAGTGATGCGCAGCGATGGCTTCTGACCGCCTCGGCGGGTGATCTCGCGGCGCACCGCATGCTCGAAGCGGGTCGAGCCGAGGCGGCGAGTGCGCGTGAGGTCGCCGTTGTCGCGGTCGCAGATCACGCTCATCGCCGCGACCCAGGTGCGGGACCGAAACGGTTGTCGCGCGGTATCGAGTGCGGCCGGCCATACGCATTCCAGCAGTGAGCGCAGCTGCTGGATTTGGCTGACCATATCGACAAGTAACTGCTCGCGGCGAGCACCCAGATGCCGCAGCCTGCCCCAGGTCTCATCGACAGGTTCGGGGATATAGCAGCGCAACTGCGCGGTCAACCGGGCGATCAGCACCGCGTCTTTCTCATCGGTTTTGTCGCAGGTCAAATCCTCAGCACGGCGCGACCACGAAGTCATAGACGGCTGGACACACACAAACGCCATGCCACGATCGGCGGCCAGCTGTCCCAACACCCGCCACCGATGTCCGGTCGGCTCACACGCCACTGTCACACCCGCGAACCCCGCCGCGGTTGCGCGTTGGCCAGCCCAGTCCAACGCAACCCCTAGGTCCCACGCACGGCATCGGAATATTTTGCGGGCCAATACTTTCGAGTCGTGATCGGTCACCACGACCATTTGTTTGCGGTCGGCCAGATCGATCCCGACGATGGCATTGTTGACCGGGACCAGCGCTCGAAGCCGCGCCAAACGAGCGTTTCGGTTGCGATCACCCCGCGACAAACCATTACCGTTACCCATGAACGTCCTCCTCCTGCGATGGGACACCAAGCCCGACAAGCGCATCAGGAGGACGTTCACCCGTCCACACCGCAGCGCAGAACGTCTTTCTATGCCGCATATCGGGCGTTCGATCAGGGACAAACGTTGGCCAACAGTTGATCTCGCGATCGCGCGCTCATGCCGATGTCCGAGCAGCCAGAGCCGTCGATAGACGGAGCCCGTGCGGCTCGCGGGTTCGCCCGTGACGACAGATTGGTCAACCTCCGGGAGCTGATTGTGCGGATCGGCGAGCACGCTGGGCCGCCACCGCAGCAGGGCCGAGGCCGAGGATGGGACCGGTCGGCGAGTGTGGATTCGGGAGGTGACGCCGGTCTGCTGCTCGAGTGTGGCGAATCCATTTGCGATCACCTGCTGCCGAATGCCGTGCCAACATCGAGGTATGACGCAAATCCCTGGAGGCAGAACACCTTTCGACGACATCTATGACCAGCCGGACCCGCGGGGGTTCTTCGGCGGTCTCGGCCGGTTCGACTACCAGACCCCGCAGCATGCCCAACGGGTATACCGCCGTCTGGCCGCGGCACGCGCACGATCGGGACCGGTGACGGTGCTGGACCTGTGCTGCTCGTACGGCATCAATGCGGCGTTGCTCAACCACCACCTGACCCTCGCCGACCTGTACGCCCGCTATACCTGCCCGGGGGTGGCCGCGCTGGACACGGCCGAACTG